>CAYZHV010000231.1:0-6173 GCA_964478055.1 uncultured Spirochaetaceae bacterium
GTTGAATTAGACCAGATGGAACCTGGCCCTTCTGGTGATGTTTTTTTTGTTTCCCTTTCCGAGCGGGAGAGCCAGGCGTTGCTCGACTCGCTTCTGGTGGGTCTGGATGGTGATTTTGCGGAGGCGCGGTACACTGCGTGGATTTTGCAACGGGCGGCTGGAAGTCCCCTGGAGATTGTTGAGAGCGTCCGAGCTCTGATGCAGACCCGAGCCCTCTCTCAAACGGCACCCCCTGTTCCTGAGAGCTTTGATCCTCTGGGACAGCTCCTGGGGCAGCTTTCTCCACGAGCCTTCGACCTACTCAAGACCCTCGCCCTTTTGCTCCCGCCAGTACCTCCACGGTTGCTATCACGAGTCCAAGGGACAACTGGCGGCGATCTGAGAGCCGCGATCACCGAAGCCGAAGAGCTGAGCCTTTTGGACAGAAATCCGGCAACAGGCGAGGTCAGCTTCCGACACGACACGATTGAGGGAAGGCTGCGCTCCGCCGCTCTGGGGGAGGTGGAAAGGGTGCGCAGTACAGCGACGCTGCTCATAGAAAGCGAGGGGAGCACCGGAGAGCGGGTAAGCTACGTACTTGCCCGCATGGTTGCCGACCAGAAGGGGGAGCCATTTCTCCCGTCTGAGCGAGCAGTTCCCTTGCTGAGCGACGCTGCGAGGCGGGCTTTGAGACTGGTTATCCCTGAGGACGCCCTTGCCTTCGCGGAGAAGGCGATTGAACTCGGTCAGGGTGGTGAGCCCGCGGCTGGGGCACTGGAGCTTCATCTCATTGCCCACGAAGCTGCCGCCCTCGCTGACAACCCGGAAGCGATGAGCCACCACTTTCGGTTTATCAAGACCAGGAGGGACCCGATCGCTCTCAACACCGCTCGGGCTCTCTGGATTTCGCGCGCTTACGCTAAGCTCTGGCTTCGGGGAGCCAGCAGGATTGGCTGGAAGAGTCTCAATGAGCTCGGTGCGCTGCCCGAGGTGGATCTGCAGGACCGGGTGCAACGGGAGAGAGCTTTCGCGGAGGCTGCAGCGACCCTTTCCCGGAGGAATCCGGAGCGACTGTTCAGAAGAATCCGGGATCTTCCACCAACGAGCGACGGGCGCTCGATTCTTCTCTCCCAGATCTGTGCCCTGCTGTTGCTTCCGCTTCTCACGATTGAGCCAAACGCCGCACCGCTCCTCGCCTCCATTATCCTGCGAGAGGCGACCACCTACGGCCGAGCGCCCTATACGGGCTTCGGTTTCCTATTTTGGGCGAGCTTTGTTTCCGGACGAGGGGCCTCCGTGCGGCTCCGTCATCGGCTCGGGGTTCTCGCGACGGAGCTTTCCGCCCCGGAGGAGGCGGAGCACAAGGTTCGAACGTACGCGACGATTCTGTTTTTGCACTGGTTTGAGGACCACCGAAGCTTTGCAGACCGATACACCACGCTCTACCAGCAGGGACTGCGACTCGGCAGCTACGAGTGGGCACACCACGCAGCCCACCTCCACGGGCAAAGTCTCTTCTTCCGAGGGGAGCCGCTCCGCGGGGTCTACGCGGCGATCGGTAAGTATCGACGGCGGATGGAAGAACATGGCCTCGACCGGATATCTACCGCGGCAGGGAAGTTCCAACAGGCCGCCGAATGTCTCGCCGGCGATACCGAGGATCCCTTGCGCTTCTCAGGGAGTGTGCAGAACGAGGATACCCTCTTAGAGGCGCTCACCGAGAGCGAAGATTACCTTGGTTTGGCGGGCTTTTACCTGCTGAAAGGAGTACTCGCGGTCTACGGAGATGCGCCGGATCTGGCGGTACGCCACTTGTCGAAGTACGCCAGCACCACGGAAATCGGAGTAACCATGTACCCCGTAACGGCGGCGATCTTTCTCTACGGTATGATGGCGTGGCGGATGGGTATGAGGACCGAGGCCGAAGAGGCGCTGCGGAGGACACGCCGGTTCGGCAACATCGCCTCCGGTACGCACCGAACCCTGGCCCTCGAGGCGGAGCGTGCCAACGCCCGGGGCCGCCGGAAGCGCAGCGACGGGCTCTTCAGAAGGGCCCGGCTCGAGGCGCTCAAGGACGGATTTCCCAATGAGGCGGCTCTCATAGCCGAGCGGCACGGCAACATACTGCGAGACTGGGGCGGAAGGACCGAAGAAGCGATAGAAGCGTTGCATATGGCCCACAGTCTCTACCACCGGTGGGAAGCCCTGCCGGCGGCAAATCGTGTCG
The DNA here is from genome assembly GCA_964478055.1 of uncultured Spirochaetaceae bacterium. Taxonomy (GTDB): domain Bacteria; phylum Spirochaetota; class Spirochaetia; order DSM-27196; family Alkalispirochaetaceae; genus CAYZHV01. The sequence continues at coordinate 2,207 of CAYZHV010000231.1, forward strand.
GGGCGCGGATCGACGAGTTGCGTAACGGGCACGTGGATAGAACGGAACCGGCTGAGCCGGGAGAGGGTGAGACGGAAGCCGGCGCCACAACGGTCCCGCAAGCCGGCGCACTCCTGCAACGTTCCTCCGCGCTGGGAGAAGACGCCCAAAGGCAGCTTATAGCAACGCAGCGCAACGCCCTTCTTCTATTCTCATCCCTCTCGGAGGCGCTCTTTCTTACCGACGCCGCCGGAGCCATTCTCTTCCACAACCCCGCGGCCATACCCTATGTGGAACTGCTTCCGGATGAGCGCGCGGTCTGGGCGTCGGATAGCGAGGAGCTGCTCCGGGGCACCCTGCAGAAGGCAATCTCGACGGAGGAGGTTGTGGAAGAGGAGAAAGAATGGCGCGGGCGAACGGTGCGTATCGCCGTCAGCCCCGCGCCGACGACGGAGCGTGGACATCTGGCGGCTCTGGTGATTCGTGATGTGTCTGAGCTGCGAAGCCGGGAGCGAGAGCTCATCGTTGCCGACAGGATGTACTCCCTCGGGCTCTTGGCAGCCACCGTAGCCCATGAAGTGGGCAACCCGAACCACATTCTTCAACTCAACGCCGAGGTGCTCAAGCTGCTCCTCACACAGCTGCCCGAAGAGGGCGGGAACTCCAAGGATTGGCTGAGTCAAGCGGAGGAAGCTATAGACAACATTCTCCACGGAGCCCACCGGATCAACGAGGTGATTGGTCAAGTCAAGGAGTATGGACGCGAAGGTAGAAAGGAGGAACTCGAGCCCCAGGAGCCTCGGGAGATAGCCCAGCGCGTGGTGCGATTCTCCCAACTGATGGTGCGCCGATTCACCCGGGATTTGATATTCGAAGTAGAGCCCAATCTCCCACCGATCAGGGCGATCAAGGGCCTCCTGGAGCAGGCGATAGTGAACCTGATCAGAAACGCCTGCGAGGCCTTGCCCAACCAGGAGGCCAACGTCTGCCTCCGAGTCTGCAACGAGCCAGAAAAGGGAACCGTCTGCTTCGCGGTCTGTGATCAAGGCAGCGGTCTACCCGGCGACTCCCTCTCATCCGTCGGGATGCCGAGCCCACAGCCCTTTCAGACCACCCGCGGCTCCGAAGGGGGTACTGGGCTCGGCCTCGTCATTGTGCGCTCTATTCTCGATCGCCACCACGGATCTCTCACCTACACGAGCGACGAGGAGTACACGACCATCGCGGAGATGCGGATTCCGCACGCGTAACCTGATCGGCCCCCGGAAGCAGGGCCCCGAGGACCGCCGCCAATGACCAGTGGACGCTGGCGGCGGGCTCTAACTCAGTTCTGGGAGATAAGCCGTCGGTCTTCGCTCTCGGGTGGTGAGAGCAGGTTTTCGCTCTCGACAACGGTGAAATAGGAGATACTCTCCGACAGAGAGGAAGCCTGTCCGGTTAGCTCTTCCGCCATGGAAGCGAGCTCCTCCGCTGCGGAGGCGTTTCGCTGGATTACCTGATCGAGCTGGGAGAGGGCGTCGTTTATCTGTTGCGCCCCGGTTCTCTGCTCCGAGGAGGAGGCGCTGATCTCTTGGACCAGCTCAGCGGTTCGTCTGATGCTGGGTACAAGCTCCTCGATCGCATTTCCCGCGGCATCGGCGACGGAGACACTCCGGGCAGACTCCTCGGCAATCTCCCCTGCGGCGTTCTGGCTCCGCTCGGCGAGTTTGCGTACCTCAGAGGCTACCACCGCAAAGCCCTTTCCGGCCTCACCTGCTCTCGCGGCTTCGATTGCCGCGTTGAGGGCAAGAAGATTGGTATTTCGAGCGATCTCTTCGATGATGGCTATTCGCTCGGCGATATTTCTCATGGCAACCACGGTCTCCCGGACGGACTCGCCAGTCTTGGTCGCGTCGACGGCGGCCTTTTCGGCGATCCGTTTCGTCTCAGCGGCGCTGTCTGCATTCTGCTGAATGGAGGAGCTCATCTCTTCCATGGAGGCCGAGACCTCTTCAGCGTTCGATGCCTGCTCGCTCGCCCCTTGGGATACCTCTCCGGAGGTACTAGAAATCTGCTCACTACCGTCGGAAACCTGTCCTGCCGAGCTCTGTACGGACTGAATGACCGAGGCGACTCTGGTAACCATATCGTCCAGGGCATCGGAAAGCGCGCCGAGCTCGTCCTTTCTCTTCGAGCCTATGGTCCGGGTTAGATCCCCGGAGGCGACATGGGAAGCGTGGGCCACTACTCCGTTGATTGCAGATATGACAGTGCGAACGACGAGCAGTATAATCAGCGTGACTGCCAGCAGGATAGCGAGGGAACTCCAGAGCGTGACGCGGAGCATTCGTTGCGTACCTGCGAAGACGTCATACTCGTCGGCGGTGACGGCGACCATCCAGTCGCTGTTACCTTCCGTCTCAAAGGCCACCAGCTTTGCTACCCCCTGGTACTGGTACTCGTACAGCCCCTCCCTCTCTTGGAGCATATGCTCTCCGAAGTCGAAGGTGGAAAGGTTGACAGAAAGGACCTGTTCCTGATCAGGGTGAGCTAGCACCAGACCAGTCTTGTCGATAAGGTAAGCGTATCCGGTGCGTCCTATCTGAACAGGATCGATAAACGCCTCCGTAAAGGACTCGAGCCGAACCACCGTTACAACCGCTCCAACTATCTCGCCCTCAAGCGAGACAGGGGACGCGGCAGTGAAGACCGGCAGCCCGGAGACACGACTCGTGATTACCTCGGACATGACGCTCTCACCACCCATAGCCCGGGCGAAGTACTCCCGGTCGCCTAGGTCCAGAGTTCCGACCTGGCTATCGTCAGATGCGGCTCGAGCGATTCCGCCTCGATCCATGAGGGCCACGAGCTCGATACCGTCAGAAGCCGCTGCGAGGCCACGAAGGTCGTCGTTTATTACCTCGATGTCCGTCGATCCGTCGTAGAATCCGGTAACCACTGAGAGGTCAGACCAGCTTTCGGTCCGGTTCCTGGTAGAAGTGATGTAGTAGGAGAGCTCCCGGCGAAGAGCCTGGGACATTCGGAGTACGGTGTCAGTAACGGCACGTTCAACCTCGCCTCGGGCAGTGGTGAAGGCAAAGATCGAAAGAAACAGAATACCAAGGGCTACCGCACCGATGGTAGGAAGGAGGAGCTTATTACGGAGTTTCAACGTGAGTCCTTTCTGTCGCAAACAAGGCCGGCGAGCCAGCCGGTCCGCGCCAAGATTTTGTTATTGATTTTCAGATGTTTTACTTTTTAAGAGTTTTCCTGTCAAGTAAGCGCACGATCGTTTTCTCGGAGTGCACATGTGTTCGTCAGCCCCGCTACTCTCCGATTGCCAAGCGTGTTAGACTGGCGCTCTTGGAGATGACCGCTACCCAAACCCATGATGGCGCCCCCCGGGCACCTCGGCTTGTATGCCTTCTTATTCCGATTCTCGCGGTGATTTCGCTTCTCGGCTGTGGGGCCGGGCGAGCCGATGAGTCCTATGTCTCGGAGACGTTCCCTTCGGACCCGAATACCGCCACTGATGACGCACCTCTTCTTCGCGTGGGAGGGGACCACAAGTACCCACCCTTCGAGTTCATAAACGACAGGGGCCTGCCGGACGGTTTCAACATCGAGTTACTCCTTAGACTGAGTGAAATCATGAACCTTCGCCTTTCCATCGAGCTGACCACGTGGACGGAAGCGCGCCGGAGACTCAGGGAAGGAGAAGTGGACATGCTCGCGGGGATGTATCGCACTCCGCAGCGGGACGCTCTTCATGACTTCACGGTTCCGCATTTCATTGCTTCCTATGGGCTCTTTGTACGAGACGGTTCGCCGGTGCGCGGAATCGATGATTTGGACGAGGCGACCATCCTCGTCCACCAGGGAGACCTGGGTCATGATTTCGTTCTGCAGCAAAACCTCGGTGGGTCCGTGGTGGCCGTGCCCGAATGGCCCGAAGTCCTCTCGGACCTGCTCGATGTTTCCCGTTCGGTCTCGGGACGGCTGTCGATTG
>CAYZHV010000232.1:0-6133 GCA_964478055.1 uncultured Spirochaetaceae bacterium
AGGGCGGAAAGCTCCACGAGTCGGAGCACCATCTCCCGGGAGAGCCGCGCCCGTTCGATAGCGTCCGCGGCGTTCTGAGCGAACTGGTTTGCAAAAAGCCGGTCCCTTCCGGAGAAGGGGATGGAGTTTCCTTCATCGTCCTTGGCGTTAATGAGCTGCAGTACACCCACAACCTTCCGACTTCTCGTCAGCAGCGGAACGATGAGCATGCTTCTGGTCTTGTAGTTGGTCTTGGTGTCAAAGTCCGCGTTAAAGGAGTAGCTCACCCCGGAACGAATGTCATAGACATCATCGATGAGAAGCGTGTCGCCGGTGGCGGCGACGTACCCCGCCAGAGAGCTCCGGTCCACACCGAGACTTCTCGAGGAGTAGACATATCGGGTCTTGGCTTCCTCTCCACGAAAGAGGGTGTCGTTTTGAATATAGCTGAAGAAGAGGCGATCTCCTGAACGCAGATAGAGAGTACCGGCGTCCGCGCGAACGAGCCGACGTGCCTCCTGGAGCACCTGCTCGAGGAGCGTGTCGAGATCGCGGATGTGATAGAGCGACTGAATCGTCTCCATCAATCCGGTTACATCTGAAAACGGTGTACCGGTTGATACCGCAAACTCTTGCGCGTCGGTCACCACGGATTCGGGCTTCGCCATCATATGTGCCAGCGATACTTTGCTACGCTACTCATAAAGGTATTGCAGAACCCCCCGGTTCACCACGATTGGCACGAATTTCTGAGCGTTTCGCACTGATGTTTTTTGGTTTCGCTTCACGCGGCTTCTCTCCTTCTTCGCAGGACAAACCAGAGAATCCCAACTATCAGAACGCCCCCTGCGGTGAGGAGAATCGCCGGATCCACAAAAGCTGCCAGAGAGAGGCAGCCAAGAAGGCCGAAAACCGAGATCCATTTCGGATAGAGCCTCTGCTCTTTGGAGAGAGCTAAAGCGGCAGCGTTGGTCAGGGCGTAGTAGACGAGCACCGTTACCGCTGAGAAGGACCAGGTGAGACGGACATCTCCGACGAGGACGATGGCGAAGACCACGCCTCCCATGACGAGTACCGCCGGAAGAGGCGTGTTCCGCCTCACCTTGGCGAAGAGCCGGGGCATATCTCCCCGGCGTCCCATGGCCAGAAGAACCCGGGAGAGACCAAGGAGGAGGTTGAGAAGCACTCCCACCATGGCGGTAACTGCTCCCACCGCGAGCAATATCCGACCGGGAGCACCGATAACTGACCCCGCGGCGACCTCCAGGGGCGCGCCGCTCTCCTCGGTCATGAGAGCCATGCCGGAGGCGCCGAGGACCCCCACCCCAGAGGCGGCCACGAGAATGTAGATCACCATGGTGATGGAAATCGTGGTAATCACCGCCCGGGGGATGGTCTTCTGCGGCTCCTTTACCTCTTCTCCAAGGGTGGCTATACGACCGTAGCCGGTGTAGGCGACAAAGGAGAGGGCCGCCGCGTAGAGGAGTCCGCCCGCCGGGGTGCGCCCTTCCTCAGGGAGGAAGAAGGGTGTGAAACGGCCCGGATCCGCAAAGGGAAGGGCTATGAGGATGAAGCCAACCAGGGAGAGAAGCGTAATCGAAACTATGACGACGTTTACAGCCGTTGTCCGTCGTACCCCGGCGGCGACGATCGCCGTCAGCGCAACGACAAGTAGCAGAGCCGCCACTGTCTGATACCCGGCGACCGCCGAGGGGTAGAGAAGCGATAGGGCGTAACCGGCGAAACCGAGGGCGGCGGTGGCGGCAGAGGCGCTCTTGGCGACGAGAAACATCCAGCCTGCCCCGAAGCCGGCGAGGGGGGTGAGAAACTCGTAGCCGTACTCGTAGGTTCCGCCGCTCACCGGGTGGGCCGCGGCGAGCTGGGCGCTGCTCAGGGCGTTGGCCGAAGCCACCAATGCAGCGATAAGAACCGCAAGTACCACCGATGGACCGGTGATTCCCGCGGCGATACCGAGGCTTACGAAGACTCCCGTTCCGAGGATCGAGCCGAGACCAACAAAGGTCGCTCCAGGGAGCCCAAGCTCGCGCTTGAGGAGATCGCTCATGGAACCAATATGGTCTTTCAGTCGACAGGGGGCAAGGTAATCCTACTGTCCGCCACCGTGGTGACGGCTACCCGCGCAACTGTGAAAGGGAGCGAATACGCTCCTCCACGTCGCGTTCCGCGGCCGTCTCCTCACGACGAAGCTCCTGCTGTCGGCTTTCGAGGCGGGTGAGTTCCTCTTCCTGCTCCTCCAGACGGTCCACGTAATTCTCGTAGAGACGGTTTCCACTCTCCAGGACTCCCATGTTCTGTCGGATACGCTCCTGAGCTCGGAAGATTGCCTCGATTTGCGCCTCCAGGTTGCGCTGTTCTCGTCGGATTTCCGTCAGACGTTCCTGCGCCCTGGCAAGCTCCTCGAGACCTGATCGGAGTCGGGGAGAAAGGAGGTGCCCCTGTCGCAGATAGAAGCCGATGGTCTCTTCCGTGAGGGAGCGCACAGCAACGCTCTGGGAAACAACCCGCTCTTCCTCAATGGTAAGCTCCCGGGATGTGCCCGGAGAGAGCGGGACGTCGAAGTAGTAGCTCTCCGCCACGGTCCGACTGGGAGTGGGGGATTGGAGCACCCAGTTCGTCTCTCTCGGGTACACCACCCTGACGGTCCGGCCCGCCCGATCGGAGGTGGAAAGCTCGTGTGTCACGCTTCGTCGCAGGGATCGTCGGATTAGGAGGGTCCCGCCTCTCGCCTCGATTGCCGTGATTCGCTCCGGCTCGCTTCTGCTCGTTGTTACGACCTCTGTCTCCAGGTCTACCGCGTAGACCAGGGTGCCCCGCTCCCCGGCGGGTAGGTTCCGAAGGATGGCGTCGCCGCCGTAGCTCCCCTCGTCAAAGACGGTGACCGCCCCGGCCTGGAGGAGGAGCCCAGTGGTGTTCTCGACCTCCACCGCGTGCCTCGGATGGACACCCTGCCCCTGTTCGTACAAGGCGATTTTCTCCGCTTGAAGCTCCTCCTGGATCACCGGCAACATCGCCGCCTCCCCGGGGCCCATGCTCACCGCCGCCGGGACAACGTACTCGACGAACTCGCCCCGTTCTCCCGCCTCCGCCGCGGGCTCCACGCCGGAGCTAATGTCCGCTACCGCTCCTCCGGCAAAGTCGAGGGCTTCCTCGGCTTCCGCAAAACTCTCCGAGCGAAGAGCCGCCCTCGGCGCCGGCGCCCGGGGAGATGCCGCCGCGGAGCCCGAAGGAGTACCAATCCGCGGGCGCTCGACGTACTGCGGGGCAAAGAGACTCATGATAAAGCTTCGAGGGGCTCCGGAGACCAGGGAGAGCCGGACATCCTCCCAGGGCTGGGTGCCGGTGTTCTCCACGATCGCCCACCCCTGCAGGAGCGCCTGATCGCCCTCCGTTGCGAGGCGATAGGAGAGTTTCCAGAGCGGCGCTTCCCGGACGTAGGCAACGCGGATTCTCCGCTCCCCCTCTCCATGAAACGAGAAGGTGACCCGTCGCTGGGTATCGCTTTTTCGGCCGGCGAGAAGCGCCAGGGCGCGATCGAGATCCGCCTGGAGCTGCTCATCCTCCAGGCGGATGCTCTCGACTCCGTCCAAATCGAAGGAGCGCAGCGTCCCGTTCTCCAAAAGCGAAACGAAGACGGAGTAGCCTTCCCCGGATTCCGTGGAACGGCGCTCAACTCCGAAGAGGGCGCCCTTCGCCTCTCGCCCTTCCTCCGTCTGGAGCCGAACCCTGCTACCCCGAATGCGGCGCAGGAGCTCCTCGACCGAGGGGGCATCGGAGATGTCCACCGGCAGCCTCTTGAGCTGTCTCAGGAGCGGCTCCTCGGCGCCGTAGGAGACTGTTCCGACTCGTCCGCCGTCGAGATCCCGGATCACGAGACTCTTCAGGAGGTCGTCCATCCCCTCCGTGGGAAAGGTGAGCTCCCGCCGGACGTTGCCGGTAACGGTCTCGGCGTGCTCCACGTAGGCCACCCCACTGGTGAAGAGGACCACCCGGGAGACCGGCATTTCGGGGCTGCTCTCCCGGCTCTGCGACTCTTCCGCCATCCCTACCGCGCCGAGGGGCAGGAGCGCAGAGAGAGAAAGAAGCGTAATCATCCAGCGACGAACCGGGGTTCCCATAGTTCCTCCTCGAATCAGAGCAGAAAGATGCCGCTTTCCTGGCATCGTTTTTTCATCTCCTCAGGCCAAATACTCGCCTGGATCTCCCCAATATGCGCCTTCTGAAGGTAGAGCATGCAGAGTCGGGACTGGCCGATACCACCGCCAATGGAGGAAGGCAGCTCCCCGCTCAGCAAGCGCTGGTGGAAGTAGAGACCCCGTCTTTCGGTAGTGCCGGTGATCTCCAGTTGCCGCTCCAGGGCTTCCGGGTCTACCCGAATCCCCATGGAGCTCAGCTCGAAAGCGCTTTCCAGAATATGATTATAGACCAGAATATCCCCGTTTAGCCCTTTGAACCCGTTCTGAGTCGGAGTGGACCAATCATCGTAGTCCGGGGCTCGGCCGTCGTGGACTTCTCCGTTTCCCAGATCTCCGCCGATGCCGATAACAAAAACCGCTCCGTGCTCTCGGCACGCCTCGGTCTCCCGCTCCCGGGGAGCGAGCTTCGGGTACTGCCGGGCGAGCTCCTCGGCGTGAAAGAAGGTGATCTCTTCCGGGAGGCGCGGGGTAAGTTGATCGTACTCGTGGCAGATGTACTTTTCCGTTCGCCTGATCACGTCGTAAATCTTTCGGACAATCCGCTCGAGCTCCTCCAGAGTCCGCTCTTCCGGATCGATGGCTAGCTCCCAGTCCCACTGATCCACGTAGATCGAGTGCGTGTTGTCCATCTTGTCGTCCGGGCGGACGGCGTTCATGTCCGTATAGAGCCCCTCCTGAGGACCGAATCCGAGATCCGCCAGAGTGAGCCGCTTCCACTTGGCCAGGGACTGAACTATCTCGGCGGACTCGTCTCCCATGGCACCGAGAGAAAAGCGCACCGGCCGTTCCACGCCGTTTAAATCGTCGTTTATGCCGGTCCCGGAGCGGACAAAGAGCGGCGCCGTAACCCGCTGCAGATTGAGCTCGAAGGCGAGATTGGTCTGAAAGCTATCCTTGATTTTCATGATAGCTTTCTCCGTCTCCCGGGGAGAGAGGAGCTCGGTGTAGTCGTCAGGTATGATCAGGTTCTCCATGGGCGCCCATTCTATACGCAGTTACCGGCCGGCGGAAGGGAGTCCCAACAGCTTCATTTTGTAGTACACTTTTAGGTACGATGGAACGGCGAAGACACGAGCGAGTCCCCTTTAAACGCCCCGTATCCGTGGATTCAGAGCCCGGAAAAGCGGTGCAGACGGAGTCCGTTGACATAAGTGAGTCCGGCATTCGGTTCCGGTCCGACTCGGAGTTTTCTGAAGAGAGCTCCATTTCAGTCTCCCTCAGCCTGGATGAGGAAGAGGAGACCGTGGAGGTGCCGCTTGCCGCTCAGGCGCGAGTAGCCCGATGCCAAAATGCCGAGGAGGGGGGCGGATACGACGTGGGGATCGAGTTTTTTGAGCTCAGTGACGAGGCAAAGGCGCGACTGAGCACGGTCCTCCGTAAGATGGACGCTGACTGAGTCACTGCTCTGCCACGGTTATGCCCTGGGGCGGATTGAAAAGACGGTAGAAGCTCGGAGGAACGAGAAAGCGTAGTGCCAAGGGCTCCACTGCGAGCTCCACGACATACCTATTCGGTTTCTCCGCATGCGCGGCTCGCAGCTCTCCGTCCACGTGGTATTTGAAGGGCTTCGAGGATTCAATTCGAGCCTGCCTCACCTCAAATCGTTCAATTCTCGCTCTTCCCTCCCGCTCGGTCCGAGCGTTGATCGCCCCGTGACGGCCCGTCCAGATGTGGGGCAGGTAGCGACCCACGGTGAGAAGAGAGGAGAAGTTGTAGAAGTAGAGGTCCATGGATCCGTCGTTGCAGACTACGTCGGGGCAGATCCGGAAGAGCTTACCGTAGAAAGGGCGGGTGCCCGCCTCCAAGAGGGTAGGAGCGCGGTTGAGGCTAATCCGCTCAAAGGGAAACTCCGCGTTGACCCGGGGCCCGGAGAAGGCGTACTTGCCCTGGGCCATATGCACCGTAAACGGCTCTGGCTCGAACTCGTCGGAAAAGATCGC
>CAYZHV010000233.1:0-5964 GCA_964478055.1 uncultured Spirochaetaceae bacterium
AAAATCATCCTCAAAGGTGAAGGCGATGTCTCCAAGCGGATGCACACCAACCTCGCCCAATTCCTCAAAGCCGAGGATCCTCAGGACCGGTCACTCTACAGAGGACGAATTATTCCGGTGTTCTGGGAACTGGCGAAACAGATCGCCACGAAGATCCATCATCGTGACCTCCCACAGCCGAAGCGCCTCTTTCTCCGCTTCGCGGTACTTCTTCCGACGATGCTCGACAAGTCGCACCGCATGCTTCTCGCAAAGCTCCCGCACACCAACAAGTCCGGCGAACCGATCCACTATGTGGACGAGTGGGTTGAACAGGTCGCCCGGGGCCGGGTAAATGTCTCCGCCACGGACGAGACGAAACCGAAAAAGCAGTCCCAGGAAAACAAGATTTCCTCCCAGCTCGAAAAGGCGAGGGGTCGCCTGGATGCGCAGGTCGATCTCATACGGAGCCACAATCGAGACATGTCGAGCCTGGAGGAGCAACTCCAGCAGGAAGTGGAAGCTCTAACCCAGCACGATACGCACCCCACACGACCGGAACTCCAGATGCCGTACACCGAGGAGCAGCGAACCCGGTTCTCCGAAATCAACAGCATTCTAAGAAAACTGGGCAATCTCAACCGGCAGCTCGCGACGGAGCACAATGAGCTGGAGAAGATAGAGGATCAGTACGAGGATGTGAGCGGTCAGGCTGACGCCCTCGAGGATGAGTTCGATGATTTCGACGCAACGGCGGTGGGCGAAGAGATGAACACCGTCCGGCAAATGGCCAAGATGTGCGTCGGCCGCCAGGGGAACCACTTTCCGATTCTGCACAAGCAGTACTTTCGCGCCTCCCCCTACGACATCGGGAGCCGGGAGAACGTGATCAACATCCTTGCGGACGCGGAGTACCTCGATCCCGGCATATTCTTGCGTACTTTCAAGCAAAAGACAAACCGTATCGTCCCGAACATCGTCCTCGTTCCGTGCTACGGCGACACCGGCATTTGCTGGGAACCCTTCGAGCGGTTCAATCGCGCCACCAGTCGTGGCCGTCTGGCAGTACCGATGTACCCCAAGGACCTGAAAGTGGCAGTGATCTCCGCCCTGGCCGACCTACGCTGGCAGGTGGCAAAGGAGAAGGCGGCTCACTACTGGATGGAAGAGGGTCTCACCGGCTGGTACTACCAGTGGTTCACCGAGGAAAAGCTAAAGGGCGACGTCAAAGATAGCTTTATCGAGCACTACGTTCTCTGGATTACCAAGGAGAGCGAAGGAACTCAGAAGCTTCCCCGAGAGGTGCGCGGCGTCTTCTGGCGATACATGCCCTTCCCGCAGGAGCTCAAAGACGACCTCAGAAACCGTGGATACGTCTATAACGAGCTCTATAAGAAAGACCAGAACCGGGCGATGAGCGACGGCTACTAGAGAAGCCCTACCTCTTGCGGTTGCGCAAACGGCCGGGGCCGACGGGGCTACTTCTTCTTTCTCCCAAAGATCGGATCGAAATATTTGTCCATGTCGACCTTCGTCGAAATCCACCTCACCAAACGGTGGTAAATGAAATAGGTCACCCCGATGGAAATGACGAAGATCAGCACCATAATGAGCTGGTTGGCTCCAGGTGAGAGCGAGGGCGCCACAAACCTGGCAAAGATGACAAAGAGCGCCAGGAAGAGAACGAGCATAATAATCACATTGACCACGCTCGCCCCGATTACAAAGAGCACTGTGTTGACCCGCTTGTTCATGTTTCAGACCTCTCGATAAACATAGAAAGAACCAGAAGAATCCCACAAACGACCACGCTCGAGTCCGCAACATTGAAAGTCGGCCACCGTTCGAGCCCGAAGAGGCCGTAGAACTTCACATCGAGGAAATCCACCACCCCAGCTGGCCGAAAAATACGGTCGATGATGTTGCCAATTCCTCCGCCGAGGACACCCGCAACGAACCAGCGCTGCAGCGGAGAGAACTCATCACTCTTCCAGGCGTATATGGCGATCCCCACCATGGCAACCACCGGAACCAGGATAAATAGCACACCTCGAACGGGACCAGGCAGGGTGTCTCCGATGGAAAAGGCGATTCCGGGATTCCGAGCGTGGATTATGCGCACCACCTCACCAAAGACCTCGACGACCCTGCCACCGTCATAAATGGGCTCCAGGGTGCGGACAATCAGAACCTTGGTGATCTGATCTACCAGAACGATGAGAAGAGTGAGAAGGAACGGGGCCAGCTGCTTCCAGCGCAACTCAGAGTCCCGTAGGTATATCGAAGAAGCGGGTTTCAACGCCTTTTTCCTGTCGAAGCTTTTCCGAAAGCTTCCATACTCCCCAGGTTTCTGTCGCGTAATGCCCTGCGAACATAACATTGATCCCGCGTTCCCGGCAATTGTGATAGACCGTGTGTGCTGCGTCTCCAGTGATAAAGAGGTCCAGCCCTTCATCAGCGGCGGTCATCGCGTCCCGAGGGGCTCCTCCGGATATGAGGCCCAGGCTACGCACCTTCTCTTTGCCGAAAGGGAGTATGCGAATTGGGACCTCGGCGCTTCCGAAAAGGGCCTCTGCCACCTCCTTAGGTGTTAGGGGTTTAGGAAGAACGCCTTTCACTCCGATTGGAAGCCCCTTGTACTCGCCGAAGGGCACCAGGTTCTCCAATCCGAGAGTCTCAGCCATGACGGCGTTGTTACCTACTCCCAGATGCGCATCCAAAGGTAAGTGACAGGCGTAGAGACCCATATCCTGGTCGAGCAGGAACTTGAGGCGCTGGTAGTGCGTCCCAGTGATGGTTTGCTCATGTCCCCAGAAAAGCCCATGGTGAACAACCAGCGCCTGCGCTCCCCACTCCGCGGCGGCCTCGAAGGGCTCCATGGCAGCGTCGACGGTAAAAGCCACCCGGCGTATCGGACTCTCTGAACGAGACACTTGAATGCCGTTCTTGGATGGATCCACGCGGGCAAACTCTTCGAAGGGGAGGAAGCTCCGAAAGTATCCGTCGAGATCGTTAAAGGTCATCGGCCTTCAACTCCATCACTTCGAGAAGGGTTCGAGCGGTGGGCTCATCCACGATCAGCTCGCGCATCAATCCCGCCTGGAGAGCTGCACGCAGCCCCGGAACCTTCGCCCGGCCAGAGACAACACAAATCCCCCGGGGCACCTTCTTGTAGAGACTCAAGGGAGGCCCACTGGCTCGCTGGTTTATGGGAATATCCTCGTAGCTTCCATCCTCTCGAAAGAAAACCGTCGCCAGATCGCCGACCACTCCTTCCTCTTCCAGCATCTTCTCGTCTTCTGGTTCCAAATAGCCGCTTGAATAGACGTGACTCGGGACACCGGCGTTAACGGCGCCGATGCTGTAAAGAAGGATGTCTGCGTTTTCCTGGAGCTCAATAATCTTTCGAATGCTCCGCTCCCGCCAGAGCGCCTCTTTGGTCTCCTTATAGTCGAAGAACGTCGGCACCGGAAAGAGCATGAAGCTCGCCTGATAGTTCTCGGCGAACTTCTGGAGTATGTTGGCGGCGTACCGGTTGTCCGGGGTGTAGGTGTTCCCGGAGCCGTTCATCTGGACAATAGTGACACCAGGAATTCTCTTCGGTATGAGATTGTCGCCGATTGCGCTGATAGTGGTACCCCAAGCGAGGGCCATGGTGTTTCCGGGCTCGAGAATGGCGTTCAGATAGTTCGCCGCGTATCGGGCCACCCGCTCGAGCCAGGCAACCTCGCCCATGAGCTCGGGAACCGCAACGATGTGCACCGAGTCGAGGTCAAAGCGATCCTTGATGGCTTCTTCAAGAGGGCCCAGAGAGTTCTGAACGTTTACGATTCGGATCTCTACCATGCCCGTTTGCCGAGCGTGGTTGAGGAGCCGGGACACTTTGGGACGGGAGAACTGCATCTCCTTGGCGATTGCCTCGGTCGTCATGCCCTGGTAGTAATACATCGTGGCGACCTGTAGCGCCTCTTGGTAGATTCGTTCTTCCGTGTTCATCTCTAGATTCAGTGTAATGACTGATACAGGTCACATCAACCGGATGAAATAGTGTCACGAGGCGAGACGGTAGGCGATCCGGAAAACGTTGACCACACTCTCGATGTATCGCTCCTCGTACTCACTGACCCCGTGGCGGTTGTTGAAGGCGATTACCGCCACCCCGCGATAGGCGTAGTTGACGAAGTTCTCGATAGGTTCACCCACAAACTCCTTAACTCGCTCGTCAAAGGGATGGTCTATCTCGAAACTCCTCTGAGGCTGCTCCGGGGCTTTCGCGGCGCTCACAACTCTTGAACGTCGGGCGGAGAGAAGGATTGGTGCTGAGGAGCCGGATGGAATACGAATTCGGTCCGAGTCCCTCAACTCCCCCTGGACAAAACGGTACACCCGACCGTCCAGAGTTCCCTCGTCGTCCTGGGTGACGAAGATCGCGGAGTAGCCGCTTCTGAGGACTCTCTTCGCGAGCTCAGCCGTTAGCTCCTCCGGCGATCGCCCCTCGGCGGCTTGGTCAACGAGGTCGGCGGTGAACTGCTGGAGCTCGCCGAGTCGAGACTCGAGGCGCACCTCTTCACTCAAATCCTCCAACCAGACGAGAAGGTGCTCCGCTCGATCAGCCTGCCTGGCCTGGAGGCGGTACCACTTTCGGGTAATGTCGGAGAAACAGGTGATTTCCACCTGCTCCTCTGCCTCCCGAAGACGCTCCGGAAGATCGGGACAGCTCGCCGAAAGGATCAGGTCCTGGACGCTGCTGATACTGTGAGTGTCGAGGAGTTCCTGGGTACGGCCGGTGGCAGCGACTATGAGGCCGTCCCGGTTCGCGACGAGAGCGGGATCGACCCGCTCCTGCGGCAGCTTGAGAAGAAGGTCGCCAAGACGGTTGCGATATTTGACCCCACTCTTGCTCAGCGCCTGCACCAAGACCGGTACGACGTAGGGGATGGCCGACTGAAAAGGGGAGTAGCCTTGGAAGATAAGGATGGCCGCTCCCACGAGTAGAGCCACCACGTAGTTGATCGGCGAGCGAAGCTCTCTTGCCAGGTACCCCAGGTATTCCACCTGGTGAAGGTAAGAATCTCCCCCCGCCAAAGCAATACCTTCTCCCATTGCCCGAACGCCCGGGCACTATCCGGGAGCGATAAACTTGACTAAATTACTCAGGAATTATAGGCTCTACCCATCCCAACAGCTTTGCACTCCCATCGGGGGTGAAACCATAGGAGGAGTTTCCATGAATATGCACAGAACAGCAAGGTCCGTCATCGCATTGGCCATGGCCTTTTTTGCCTCGGCGCTCTTTGCTTCCGGCGCGTCAGAATCGGGGACGGAGGTTGTGAATGTCTACTCCCATCGCCACTATGACACGGACCGCGCGCTTTTCGAGGCGTTTACCGAGGAGACAGGCATCGAGGTCCGTGTGGTCGAGGCCGGAGCGGATGAGCTCATACAGCGTCTCCAGGCGGAAGGAGAGCAGACCGAGGCGGACGTACTCATAACCGTCGACGCCGCGCGGCTCAACCGGGCGAAATCGATGGATCTGCTTCAGAGTGTCTCTTCGGAGGTCCTCGAAGAGCGGATTCCCTCGCACCTGCGCGATCGCGAGGGGCAGTGGTACGCCTTGACCAAGCGCGCCCGAATCATCGCCTACCACAATGAGCGATCGGACCGCTCGATTCTGTCCACCTACGAGGCCCTTGCTGGAGGTGAGTTCGAAGATGCGATCGCGATTCGCTCCTCGAGCAACGTATACAACCAATCCCTCCTCGCCTCGATTATTGCCCATAACGGCGAAGAGGCTGCCCGGCAGTGGGCCGCAGGGGTGGTGGAGAACATGGCCCGAGACCCCCAAGGCGGAGACAGGGACCAACTCAAGGCGATAGCCGCCGGCGAGGCGGATTACGCGGTCGTGAACACCTACTATATAGGCCAAATGCTCAACTCCACAGATCCCCAGGAACGAGAAGTGGGCGAGCAAATCGGTGTGTTCTT
>CAYZHV010000234.1:0-5926 GCA_964478055.1 uncultured Spirochaetaceae bacterium
GGGGCGATATTTCTGCTCAGTTCCTTTGGCTTGGCGTGGCTCAATCGCACGCCGGACGCCGCCAACGTAGAGGGCGCGGCGCGACAGCTGGAGGCGCAGGAAGAGGGCACCGTAAACTGGTGGGAAACCGAAGACGAGGCGCAACCTGCTGAAGAGGAAGCACCGGGTTCCATGGAGGAATCCAACTAAGCCGGGCGTATGCGTGCGGCGGTAGTCTTTTTCCCGAATAGGAGTCGTGAGAAGGTCCGGGAAATTTCCCGGGCCCTCGCGGACGGAATCGGCGCCCAGGGGCACGATGTCGACGTAGTCGACGGCTCTCAGGACGTCAACACCAAGCTCACCATTTACACACACATCGCGGTGGTGGCGGAGCAACAGACCCTCTTTTCCGGCAAGATTCCCGATGGTATTCCTGAGTTCCTCAGCACCTCCGGTATCGTCGGGGGTAAGAAGAGCTTTGCCTTTGTAATCAAGAAGGCCTTAGGAAACACCAAAGCTCTCAAGAAACTCATGCATGCGATGGAGCACGAAGGAATGTTTCTCCGGTACTCAGATGTTCTTGCAACTCCGGAGGACTCCCGCATAATCGGCACAAAGCTCAAGATAGCGAACTAGAGAAGTAGAAATAATTGACCTTCCGGAAGGGTGAGGTCTATACTTAGACTGCTTTCATCAAAAACAATAGCGTGGCAGTTGGCAGATTGAAGACCTACTATGATGTACTCCGGGTGGAGCCTGACGCGTCTCAAGAGGAGATAAAACGCGCCTTTCGCGTTCGCGTCAAGGAGCTGCACCCGGACACCAACCGGGAAAGCGCCGGAACGGCGGATGAGATGACCGAACTTCTCACCGCCTATGAGACTCTCAATAACTTAGAAGCTCGAACGGAGTACGACCGGCTCCATCGCGGGAAGCTCCAGGATGAGGAGTTCGACTTCCGGGAGTTCCTGCGCCAGCGGGGGGACGCCGAAAGCCAGGCGAGGCTCATCTTCTACGATCTTCTTCACGATAATCCCGCGGAAGCATTACAACTCTACGACGCTCTGATGCGCATGAGCGATTTTGATCTCGCCCGTTACCTTGGGCGAGAGGACTTTATGGACTGCGCCTTTCTTCTTGCTGAGGAGTACGAGGAGAGAGGCGAGTTCGTAAAGGCTTTTAATCTCCTGGCCGCCATCGTTCGATTCGAACGGCAGCGCCCCTACTTCAAACACTTCATGGAAGAGGTGGTGGAACGGCTGCGAACAGTGGTATGCTTCAAGATGGTGAGCACCGAAAAGGCAGAAACGGTGCTTCCGGCCCTTGAGCAGCTTATCGCCTGGGACTTTTCCAATAAGGAGACCGCCTTCTATCTGAAGAAGGCCGCTGAACTCTACGTGGAAAGGGGTGAGTTCGAACGGGCAGGGCGTTATCTCAAACGAGGTCTGGAGCTCGACAGCAAGCTCAGCGGCATCAAAAAACTGAAAGAAAGACTCGCCGCTGTGGCGATCTTCTAACATCAACGGGAACACAGTATGAAACGAAGTATAACCACTCTGATTATCGGCCTCCTGGCGGTTGGAGCACTCTCCGCACAGGTTCTCGACAAGCCCGTGGCGATCGTCCGCCTAACAGAGACGGTCAATATCGGCCAGCGAGAGCTGCGAAACCAGGTGGAAATGCTGCAGGAGCAGCTCGGCCGGGAGCTGAGCGAAGAGGACAGAAGAGAAGTCCTGGAAGCGCAGATCGGTGAGATTCTGATCGACCAGGCTGCAGCCCGACAAGATATTCGGGTTACGCAGGAGGAAATCAACCAGGCGATACGTGCCCAGCGGCAGTCCCTGGGACAACCGGTTTCGGATGCTCAGTTTCGCGGCTTCATCCAGGAGCAGCTCGGTCTGAGCTGGGATGAGTATGTGGAGCAGATTACCCAGCGCCTGATCCAGGAGAAGTACGTCGTGGAAAACCGGCGCGATCTCATCCAGAATGTGGATCCGCCCACGGAGAGTGAGATCCGCGCTTTCTACGATGAGAACGCCACGCAGTTTACCAATCCCGCCATGGTCCGCTTCAACCAGCTCTTTATCGAGACCCGAAACAAGAGCGACTCCCAGGTAGACGCCGCTCGTCAGAAGGCTCAGGACCTCAGGGGCCAGCTCAGATCGGGGCAGGCGAGCTTTCAGGAGCTCATGAACGATTCCCTGGACGACGCGAGCTACACCGGTGGTGACTTCGGTTTTCTTCTGCGAAATGATCAACAGGCCCGAAACCTCCTGGGCAGACGCTTCGTGGAAAGCGTCTTCTCCCTGGAAGAGGGGGACATTAGCGCGGTTATCGAGTCCAATATCGGCTTTCATATCGTCCAAATTACCAATCGACGCTCCCCCAGGGTTCTTGGCCTTAACGATCCTGTTCTTCCTGGACAGAACGTCACGGTTCGCAATCAGATCGAGAACTACCTGCGAAACCAGCAGCAACAGCGAAACTTTCAGCAAGCGGTGGAGGAAGTGATCGACGATTTGAGAGACGAGGCGGAAGTGGAACTCTTCGAGCAGAACCTGCAGTGGTAACCTATGGCTTCACGTCGTGAAGCGCGGATCCTCGCGATCCAGGCGCTCTACAGCTGGGACGTCACCGGCACAACTCCGGAAGAGCTATTGGAGTTTCGCTGGCGAAAGGAAGAGTGGAGCGATCAAGAGCTTCTCTTTCCCGCGATCCTCGTACGGGGGACGATCGAGCAAATCGAGACTGTGGATGAGACCATTCGACGCCATCTCACTGGGTGGACCTTCGAACGCCTCCAATTGGTTGACCGAGCGATACTTCGGGTCGCCACCTACGAGCTTCTCTTTCAGAAGGACATCCCCGCCTCGGTAGCCATTAACGAGGCGGTAGAAATCGCCAAGGATTACAGCAGCGACGACGCCTACCGCTTCGTCAACGGAGTTCTCGACGGCGTCTGGACCGAGGTCGGTAGGAGCGCCTGATGCGTAAGGGCTTGCTGGCGGCAGGAGCGATACTCGCCTCCCTTCTTGTCCTGCTCGCCACGGTCCTTCTCATTCGCGGCGGCATCCTCCAGAGCCGGGAACGTACGGCGTACCGCTTCGCCCTGCGGGACGCTGTCTACGCCCTGGAGCAGGGGCGGGAGAGTGACGCCGCGGAACATCTCCGCCGGGCCGCGGAGAGCGCATACTCCCCCGAGGCGTGGCTCCGGCTGCTCAAGCGCGCCAGAGAGCTCGCAAGCCGGGATGTCTACGAGGAGCTACTCCCACGGGGGCAGAGAGCCTTTCCCGAAAGCGAGCCGCTCTCGGCTGCCCGGGGCCTGCAGCTCCTCGAGGCGGGTGAAGCCGCCGGAGCCTGGGAGTTGCTCTCCCGCACGGTGGATCCGGAGAGATACCCCGCGCTGCTCTCGGCGGCCCTTCTCGCCGCGGAGGCGGAGCCCGGGGATATCGCCACGGAGGAGCTCTCTCTCTTCGCGGCGCTTCCGGAAAGCGAGAGTAGCGAGCCCTTTCTCCGGGCCTATGAGTTCACCGGAGCCCTGCCGTTCCTCGACAACGCCCTGTTGATCGCTCTGCAAGACGGGGAGTTCGACTCCGCCGAGACTATTCTCGCCAGGTTTCCCGAGCCGGAACCGGGCCTCTCCGAGGGGGAGCCTGTGGAGTCTCGCCCACCGCAGCCCGAGCCTCCCGGGAGAATTACCGAGAGTAGGGCTCGACTCCTGCTCATGGCCGCCCACACTCTGGAAGACCGCGCCGCGTTCTACATCTACTTGAGAGCCCTCGGCGGTAGGGCGGGAACGGCCCCAGAGCCGCTCCTTCTCCAGGCGGATCTAAGAATGAGCGCCCGGGAGCTAGGGGAGGCTCGGCGTCTCTACGAGGAGATCCGGACGGTGGCTCCGGCTTTCTCGCCTGTAGCCTACCTAAACGGCGCCTGGCTCCATCGCCGGGATGGTCTGCCGGCAGTGGAACTCCTGAGAGATGGGAGAGCTCTTTTTCCCGAGGATCAGCGACTGGAAACGGCAATGCTCAAGGAGCTCATCTACCAGGGAGAGGAGGAAGCTGCCCGGGCCCTAATCGCCGCCGGCGAGCCTTCGCTCATGACGAAGCTCCTGGAACTGGCATTCTTCTACCCTCCGGACCTGGATCGGGGCTATACGCCCCGGCTCTGGGAGCTTCTAAACCAGGAAAACAACGCCCCGGCGGTGGGACGACTTCTGGCGTACCATCTCGTGGGATTTAACGACTTGCCCGAGTTGGAACGCCTCCTGGACCGCTTTCCCGCGGAAGAGCACCCTTGGGCGCGATTCTATCTCGGCTATCTCGCCTTTCGCCGGGGAAGTTACGCCCAGGCTGACGAGCTCTATTCCCGGCGTCCCGAAGAGGGAAGCTACCCGGTCCCGCCCTGGATCTGGGAGGGAAACGGGGCTCTCTCGGCTCTTTACACCGGCTCGGCGCGCCGAGCCCTGGAAGGAGCTCGCCGGGCCCGAGAGCTCCTGATTGCCCGAAGCCCGGAGTCCGAGAACAAGAGCCTGGGCACCCTGCTCAGTCTCGAGGCCGAGGCGCTGCGCCTCTCCGGCCAGCGGGGCGAGGCCCTAAGGGTGGCCCGCCGTGCGGTGGAGCTCGCCCCGGAAAGCAACAGCGCCCGCCTGGTCCTGCGAAATCTTGAACGCCCCCGGTAAAGCTGCTACCATGCGTAAATGATTCGGCTGAAGAACGAGAAGCAGCTTCGGGGCATCCGAGAGTCCTGTGCCCTTCTTTCCGAAACCCTCCAGAAGCTGCGCCCTCTGGTCGAGCCCGGGGTTACCACCGGGGATCTCGACCTCTGGGCTCGAGAGGAAATCGAGGGCCTCGGCGGGCGACCCGCCTTTCTCGGCTACCACGGCTTTCCTGGCGCACT
The DNA here is from genome assembly GCA_964478055.1 of uncultured Spirochaetaceae bacterium. Classification (GTDB taxonomy): domain Bacteria; phylum Spirochaetota; class Spirochaetia; order DSM-27196; family Alkalispirochaetaceae; genus CAYZHV01. Next base: position 4,876 of record CAYZHV010000234.1, read on the forward strand.
CTGCACCTCCGTTAACGAAGCGGTGATTCACGGAATCCCCTCAGATCGACGGCTTCAGGAGGGGGATATTCTCTCGGTGGACTGCGGGATCGAGTACAACGGCTTCTATAGCGACTCCGCGGTCACCATTCCCGTGGGAAACATTTCTCAAGAGATTGCCAAACTCATGGAAGTCACCCGGGAAGCTCTGGACCTGGGGATCCAGGCCGCTGTCGTCGGCAACCGTGTCGGAGACATCTCCAGGGCGATTTACGATCACGTTTCTCAGTACGGCTACGGCGTTGTACGACCCTACTGCGGCCACGGTGTGGGTCTCTCCCTTCATGAAGATCCTGAAGTGCCCAACTATGTCGGAAGAGGACCTAATCCGCGACTCAAACCCGGTATGGTTATCGCCATCGAGCCGATGATCAATTTAGGGGGTGACGACGTGGAAGTCCTCGAGGATGACTGGACCGTGGTCACCGCGGACCGATCCGTATCCGCCCACTACGAGCACACCGTGGCTATTCTCGCGGATAGGACCGAGATCCTTACCGCTCCGGGGGTTCCGGCGGTAACCGGTGCTCCTAAGCTTCGCTAACCGGAAAGACTATATTCTTGGCGAGAGGTACCGCCTGATGCGTAGAGTTCGATTTGCCTTTGTCACCGCGCTCCTGGGAATGGTTCTGGGAACGCTGGTTACCATTCTTTTTACCTCCTGCTCCACCAACCCCGAAGGATCTTCCGAAGGGCCCATACCTTCCGGGACCTTTACGGAGCTCGAGTCGATGCAGAACTCCTTCAATCTCGTGGCTGAGCAGGTGCTACCTGCGGTTGTCCGGATTGACGTGGAGGAAGTGAGACGGCAGGCCGCCCCGGAAGGGGAGAACATGCCGTGGTTCGACTTCTTTTTTGGTGAGCCCGACAGCGAGGGAGAAGAGCGGGAGTTTCGCACCCAGGGGCTTGGCTCCGGGGTAATCGTACGGAGAGACGGCAACACCTACTATGTTCTTACCAACGCCCATGTCATCGGTGAGGCGGACAGCATAATTGTCACTCTTGACGACGG
>CAYZHV010000235.1:0-5907 GCA_964478055.1 uncultured Spirochaetaceae bacterium
CCATCCGCTCGGCGATCTCCGAGAGCGAGGGTGGATCGGGAGAGCCGCCAATAGACTTCGGCCCGGTCGGCATCGCTCCCCGCCTGGCCAAGGGCATCTTCGAGAAGCGAGATCGCCTCTTCGAAATCATCCTCCCGATAGGCGTCGTCCGCTGCCTCCAAGGCCTCCGAGAGCTGGGCGAAAGCAGTCGCAGCCACAAAGAGAAGCAGTGCAACAAAGGCAAACCGTTTAACCATGGTACCTCCTAAAAGCTATTCCAAACCCCAGGGATGGGGTCACGCTATGTCCGGCAGTCGATCCTTTATCAGGGTTGCGAGATTCTCCAGGAACTCCCGGTCGCTCTCATCGAAGGCTGCCTTTCCGTGGGAGTCGATATCGATCTCCCCGAGAACGCTATCTCCCTTCATGATCGGCACGACAATCTCCGATTTCGTCTCCAGAGAACAGGCGAGATAGTTCGACTCGGCGGTCACATCATCCACGAGGACCGTCTCCTCCCGCTCCGCCGCCTGCCCGCAGACGCCTCGGCCGAAGGGAATCTGCAAGTGATCCGTGGGCGCTCCCTCATACGGTCCAAGAGCGAGGGTTCGGCTCCCGGGCACGGTAAGGTAAAAGCCAAACCAGTTGTAGTGGTCGACCTTGCCGTGGAGATAGGTTGCGAGTTGCTGCAAAGCGGTTCCGTTGTCTTCCGTCTTTTCCAGTATTGCTCGGCACTCCTCCAGGAGTGCCGCTCCATTGACATTGGCCATGTGCGTTACTATACAGAGTTACATGGTCAACATAAACCCACATTTTGACAAGCTTCAGAAATCCTATCTCTTTATTGACATCGCCCGGCGGGTAGAGGCCTTCGCGGAGGCAAACCCGGGAAGGGAGATCATCAAGCTCGGTATTGGTGACGTAACCCGTCCTCTCACTCCAACGGTAGTTTCCGCCATGCACGAGGCGGTGGAGGAGATGGGTAAGGCTGAGACCTTCCGCGGCTACGGACCGGAGCAGGGCTACGGTTTCCTCCGGGAGGCGATCGCGAAGGTAGACTTTCAGGAACGGGGTGTCGATATCGATGCCGACGAGATCATCGTGAGCGACGGCGCCAAGTGTGACACCGGCAACTTTCAGGAGCTCTTTTCCGTGGACTCCGTGGTGGCCGTGGCGGACCCGGTCTATCCGGTTTACGTGGACACAAACGTCATGGCCGGAAGGACCGGCACCTCCACCGAGGGACGCTACGAGGGACTTGTGTACCTCGAAGGGAACGAAGAGAACGGATTCGTCCCCCCGCCGCCGAAGGAGCACGCGGATATTCTCTACCTCTGTTTTCCAAACAACCCCACCGGCGCCGTCGCCACAAGGGAGCAGCTCGAGGCGTACGTGGAGTACGCCCGTCGGGAGAAGGCGCTCATCCTTTTCGACGCGGCCTACGAAGCGTTTATTCGGGATGACTCCCTCCCAAAATCGATATTCGAGATCGAGGGGGCCAAGGAGTGCGCGGTGGAGTTTCGAAGTTTCTCGAAAACTGCCGGCTTCACCGGTACTCGCTGCGCCTTTACGGTGATCCCGAAGGAGTGCCGCGCCTTCGACCAGGACGGAAAGGAACGTTCCGTCAGGGACCTCTGGCTTCGGCGGCACACTACGAAGTTCAACGGTGTCTCCTACCCGGTGCAGCGCGGAGCCGCGGCAGTCTACAGCGACCAGGGGCGAAAGGAGTCTCGGGAGCTCACGGACTACTACCTCGAAAACGCTCTCCACATCCGCTCAACCATGGAGGGGCTCGGATTCCGCTGCTACGGCGGCGTTAACAGCCCCTACATCTGGATTGCGGCCTCAGGCTCCTCCTGGGATCTCTTCGACAAGCTCCTGAGCGAGGCGGCGGTTGTTACTACCCCCGGAGTCGGGTTTGGCAAGGCGGGAGAGGGTTTTATTCGCATTAGCGCCTTTAACGACCGGGAGAAGGTGGAGGAGGCACTCAAACGGGTCGAGACAGCTCTGAGCTGACTTTCGAGCCGTTCATCAACGGTGGGGGGGAAGCATTGACTTCCCCTCTACCCCGTCCTATGCTCTAAGAAACTCATCCGAAAGAGTAATCAATGGCTTACGTCCCGATCACCCGGAAGGTGAATCTGCTGATTATTGCCGCCCTCATCCTGGGGATCGGCTCCGTCACCTTCTATCTCGCCGCCTCACTCTTTACAACCATCGAAGAAACGAGACAGGAGAGTCTCGTCCAGGAGTCGGAGCTGGTCTACGAAGCGATCGAGCAGCTCATGGTTCCCGGGGAGGCACCCCTGGTCGTCAACTACTTCAGCGGCCTAAGACAGATTGACGTGGGTTACCAGGTCGCCCTCTACAGAACGAACGGCGTTCCGGCCTTCTCAGACAACGCCACCATCCAGGAGGTAAACGAGAATATAAACTCTCGGATGTTCACCTCCGTCCCCGAGCGGGAAGAAGGGGTCACCCCGCAGCAGGCGTTGCCGCCCCTGGATGAAGAACGATTCGCCGAGGCGACGGCTATTCCTCCCACGGACGTTCTCTACCAGATAGTGCGGGATGGAGAGCATTTCGCCCGGGTCCATAGAAGCCTCATCAACCTTCCAAAATGCGCTGAGTGTCACGGCAGCGATCATACCCTCCGGGGAGTCATAGACATCCAGTCCAATATTACGGAAAGCGTGCGCCAGCAGCGGACCACCGTCGTCACCGCATCCTTGTTCTTTCTCGGGCTCGTGCTGATTGCCGGGGCCGCCTTATCGGCGGTGCTCCGGCGTATCGTTATTACTCCAGTGCAACGAATCGGCACCGTCTGCGAAGCGGTGACCGCGGGCGACTTCGATCAGAGGGTGGAGCTTCGGCAGGACGACGAAATCGGACGCCTCGGACGCACCGTAAACACCATGGTCCAGGGTCTGAGGGAGCGCTTCCACCTCTCCCGCTTTGTCTCGGGCTCCACGATTCATTCCATACAGACTGAGGCTACCGGTGGCACCGCCGTGGCGACCCTTCTCTTTGCGGATATTCGCGGCTTTACCGCCTACACCGAGAGCCACCCGGCGGAAACGGTCGTCTCCACGCTCAACCAGTTCCTCAATCTGCAGACTGAGGTCATAGCTGAGGAGGAGGGAGATGTGGACAAGTATGTGGGAGATGAGGTGGTGGCGGTCTTCTCCGGTGAGGATGCTTCCTTGCGCGCCTGTCGGGCTGCGGTGGAGATTCAACGCCGTCTAGCGGCAAACCCGATAGATACCGGGGGAGAGAACCTTCAAGTCGGTATCGGCGTGCATCAGGGGGAAGTGATCATGGGTGCCATCGGTTCGGAGAACCGGGCGGATTTCACCGCCATCGGCGATAACATGAACACCGCTTCCCGACTCTGTAGCGCCGCCCAGGGAGGAGAGACGATTATCTCCGAATCCGTGCGAGGCTCGGTCTACACCGAGTTCAACCTGGATGGCCCCTATCGGCTCCGGGTCAAGGGCAAGCGAGAACCCTTGCGGGTGTACAAGGTCCTCGGGCAGCCGGGGGGTCGGACATGATCGAGACTTCGATTTTTCGTCGTCAAGGCTATGCGGCGCGCTCTCGGCTTCTTGGCGCGGCGTTACTGAGGTGGGTAGTACTTCTTGTCGCCTTCTTTGTCCTGAGCGGGTGCCAGGGGACGGAAGAACCGGAGCTCATGGTTACAACGGAACATGAGGGATGGGCCCGGACGACCACCACTCCCCTCACCTTTCCGGTTCCTGGTCACGGTTCGGGAGAGCGGCGGATATTCATAAATCCCCTGGGGGAGAGCGTCGAGCCCCCGGCGAGCCCGGAGGAGCCTTGGGAGTACCCGGAAGGAACGATCATCCTAAAGGAGGTGTATCCCTCACCGGACCCGCCGGAGGACGCTCCTCCGGACTCCTTGGCAATCATGGTCAAGCAACCGGACCACCCCAAGAGCCGGGGCGGCTGGGTTTGGCTCGTCAAGCAGCCGGGCAGCGAGGATGAGCGTATTTTTACCGAACAGTTCTGCATTACCTGTCACGCTAATGCAAACGAGGAGCACCCCTATGGCGATGGGAATCCGCAGGAACAGTTTCGGGACTACGTTTACTACCCGTACTGGGGGCCGGAACCTCAGGACTGAAGTTCGTTAACCAGGGCGTCAAACAGGGTGAGCATGTCCCCGGTGGTCTTCCGGAGTCGGGAGGCGAGGATCTTCGAAATGGCCCGGGTTACGGGGAGTCCGATCGATGGGTAGTTGTCTCCCAGCTTCATAAAGTCACCCTTGGTAATTACGAGGAACTCGCTGTCCTCCGTCGCCTTGACCGAGGCGGAGCGCTTGTCATCGTCAATGAGGGCGAGCTCCCCGAAGAAGACGTTGTGCTCCGAGCGGAGACGTATCACGGTGTACTCGTCTCCAGCTCGGGTGCGCTTCTTGATCTCCACGGCACCGCTGTAGACGATGTACATCTCGTCGCCGACGTCCCCCTCTTTGATGACCGTCTCGCCCTTTCTCGCAGACTTCACCTTGCAGATGCCCATGAGCTCCCGAAGAAACTCCTCGTTAGAGCTAATCTCCTCAAAAATGGGTATCTGCTTCAGTTTTTCCAGGATCGCTTTGTTCTCAGCCATTCTCACCTCGCTCCAGAACGATTGCAAGGGAGTGTCGCTGCAGCGTGTGGTCGTCCGCCGGGAGAAAGATCGGGTTGTTTACTTCCAGCCCTTTCACTTTCTGAAGATTGCTTACCAGCTGCGAGACGTCGGAGGTCTTCTGGGCGTCTCTTAGAGCCTCCATTTTCATCCGATTGGGACTCCCGGTATTCTCCAGCACTCCGAGAAGCAGCCGTGCAGAGGTCTCGCCGAAGGATGCGCGGAACTCACCGTAGGAGCCGTTTACGAACCGCTGGGGAATCGGCTCCGTGAGGAGCTTGGAACCACTCTCATCGCTGGTTAGAAGATCGTAAATGATGTGACTCATGCCGTTGGTTACCGAGGTGCTTGCCAGCATCTGCCGACTGAAGTCGCGGCTAAAGAGGATCTCGTCACACTGCGCGTGCTTGAGATAGCTCTCGTATTTCTTGTCTAGGACCTCCGCGGTCACATACACGTCCTTCGCGAGGGCCTTGCAGGTGAGCACGGTCATGACGGTTTTCGAGTCGACTTCGCTTACTGCGCTCGACTCCAGGGTGTCCGCGAGAATGAGTACCTTTCGCGCCTGAGAGACGTTGGCACGCTGTAAGGAGAGCTCGGAGAAGTAGTCGCCTCGGACGAACTTGAGTCCCCTCAGGTTCTCGTCTTCCTTGAGCTCCTCCACCCGCTCCGGCTCCACATTGGAGACGATCACCATGCCCTCGGCCTCGTACTCGCTGGAGGCGCGGAGAATACTGAGGAGGATCTCCTTCATGTCCTCTTTCCAACCGCAAATGATGAGATGTCCTTTAAGTTTTCGAAAATCCATAAGTCCCCTCCGGGCCTTGGTATTTCGGTCTACAAGCAGCGACGCGAGAGATCCCGAGAGAAGACTCATGCCTCCCACGCCGATGAGGATGGTCAGGACCGCAATTAGCCGGCCCCCCATGGTTACCGGCACCTTGTCGCCGTATCCGGTGGTACTGAAAGTGATAACCGCCCACCAGAGGCCGTCCATGACGTCCACGAACTGCTGGTTTCGTCCGAGCTCGAACAAGTAGATCGAAACGCTGGCCAGGGCAAAGAAGAGTGCGAAATAGAGTACTGGTTTCGAGTACTGAGAGTGTCGAAGCCAGTTCTGAAGAGCGTTTGCAAACTTTCGTAACATCGAGACGACCTTCTGAAGCTATTGTCGGCAGGTTTGCACCATCTGATCAGCCCGAAAAAGGGGGATTTACCCCCTGGTTAAGCTGGGCTACACTGCTCCTCTATGGATCAGATCCAGGAGGCCCTCGAGGG
>CAYZHV010000236.1:0-5893 GCA_964478055.1 uncultured Spirochaetaceae bacterium
TTCTCACTCGTCAGGAGACCCGGGGCCTCCCGATCCGCGCCCTGAGTGTCCGCCTCTTTAACGACAGCAAGCGCCTCGAGCGGCTCCTGCCGACGGCGGACAAACTCTCCGGCGAGCTGGAGGGAGAGCGCCTCTCCGAGCGCCTCGGCCTCGAGCGCTCCTACCCTGAGGTAACCTTCGCCCTTTTTGGCTCCCTGCGCCTGGAAGATGCCCAGTGGGGGCTCTCGGGAGAGATTCTAACCCTGCCTTTGGAGAGCGTGGAGCGTATTGGCGATGCGGTGCTCCGGCGGCCGGAGGCGACCGGGGCGCCCTGGGTCCTCTCGGTGGAAAACAAGGAGAGTTTCTACGCGGTCTGCGAGGCGGCCCGGGCCGCCTGGACCGCCGGGGGCGAGGGGGCGCCTCCATCGGCTGTAGTTTACACCGCGGGCCATCCCGGCGAGGCGGTGCGCTCGCTCCTGAGAACGGTCTCCGAGGAGGCCGGAACGATCCTTCACTTCGGGGACATGGATCCCGAGGGACTTCTCATTTTGCAGGGACTCTCGGAGCACACGGGGCTTACGATTCGCCCCTTCCGGATGGATGAGGAGAGCTTCCGTCGCTACCTCCGCTTCGGTCGCGCCCTGACCGAGGGCTCCCTCGCTCGCCTCGAGGAGGTGCGCCTCGATGAGCTCGCCGGCGTGGCGGCGCTCATTAGGGCGAGTGGGACCGGGGTGGAGCAGGAGGTGATTCCGGTCTCGTTTACGGAGGGAGACGGGAAGGGATCGTGAGTTGACGGGAGGCAGGGTTCGCCCTCCTCTCGCCAAGCAGCGAGGAGCTGGCGAGCTCTTATCGTCTCGAGCAGGTTGGATCCCACAAGGATCCCTTTGACCGGTTGCTCATCTGGCAATGCATGCAGCAGGACCTCCTTTTTCTCACCGCCGACTCTTCGCGGTTCAGAGTATCAGGAGGTTTTCCGGGGCGGCGGGGGGGACAGCGCCGCGGTTAATGGACTCATCAAAGGTAGCGAGACGGTGGCCCTGGGACACTGCAATCGCGAGGAGGTAGACGTCGGTTACCTGTCGTGGGCCGAGAACCCGCCGGGTGTCGACTCTGTCGTTGTCGAGAAAAGAGAGAGCGTCGGGAAGAAACTCGTGATCCGTTCGTTCGATAAAGGTGCGCAGAAGGGTGCAAACGGAAGCTGGGGAGAGAGAGCGGCGCGGATTGTAGGCGGGATTCGACATGACCCTGACGACGCCGTTTTGCGTTATCGGGCATGAGGCCCATCCTTCGGCTTGCACCGAGGCCCACCAGGTGTGTGCGCGATGGTGGAAGTCGTGATCCGGGTCGAGTAGCGCGATAACGACGCTGATGTCTAGGAGAGAGCGCATCAGATCTCTTCAGCCTCGCGTATTTTTCGGATCGACTCCTCGGTAACCAGAGACCCCGTGGGTGGAAGCACGGGAACACCGTTTTTGTCGCCGTAGCGCTCCGGCTGTTCTTCCGCGGATGACTGCCTTGCGTAAAAGCCGCGCCTGGCCAACTCGGAGATTACCGCCCCGGCACTCTTCTTCTCCTTCTTAGCGATCTCTTTGGCCGTCTCCAGGATATCTTTATCGATGTCAATTGTGGTGCGCATACATATGATGCTATCGCATCAAAAGGCTCGGGTCAATCGAGGAATCTGGCAAGCCCGCCTTGCACACGGCTGCGCAACTCTCTACTCTTGGGGTATGGCAGACGCGCAACGCAACCGAACGATCAGTTGGCAGGAGTACCTCTCCTGGCCCAGCGATGAGCGGTTCGAGCTCATAGAGGGCGAGGCGTACGCCATGAGTCCGGCCCCCCGCCGGGAACACCAGAGACTTCTGGGCGAGCTTCATAGACAAACGGCCAACGCGGTTCAAGGCGAGCCCTGCGAGGTTTACCCGGCCCCTTTCGACGTAAAGCTCAGCGGCGACGCCGCCGACGAGGCGCCCACGGTGGTTCAGCCGGATTTGACGGTGGTCTGCGACGAGGCGAAGCTCACGGAGCAGGGTGTGAGCGGCGCTCCTGAGCTGGTAGTGGAGATCGTCTCACCGGATAGCGGTTTCCACGACCGGGGGCGTAAGTTCGAGCTCTACGAGCGATTCGGTGTGGGAGAGTACTGGATCCTGGAGCCCGTGGAAGAGCTGATCGAGGTGTACACCCTCGAGGAGTCCCGGTTTCGTCGCCTCGGCGTTTTCGGCCCCAAAGATTCCCTCACGTCTACCAAGGTCCCCGCGGTCGCCGTGGACCTGTCGCTTCTCTTTCCCCAGGAGAAGTAGGGGCGCCCGTCGTTGCGCCTCCCCGCTCTTGCCACATGTTCTGTGGCAAGAAATGCACAGAATCTGCCGCATACGGCTGCCAAGAGCCGAGCTATCATAAAGGAAATTACTCACCAATAGTTAGGCATTTGGTACCCCGCTAAGCTGCTTTCTGTGACGCCCGGTCGGGCGGGCAATATATAGTCTCTTAAGGAGGGCTCCATGCCAAGTCTGAAGAACCTCAAGCTCAAACCGAAACTCATCCTTCTTTTCTTGATTGTCGGGTTAGTACCCCTGGCGGTCGTTGGAGTCTACTCCGCCCGCCAAGCCTCCGGGGCTCTGATGGACGCCCAGTTTGCACAGTTGCGGGCCGTTCGCGACATAAAGGCTGCCCAGATCACCGGCTATTTTGAAGAGCGCAAAAGCGACATCGATGTGCTCATGAACGTCGTTGTCTCCTTGGAGAAGGAAGGCTTCGCCGGGATCCGCGCCCTGCAGCGCTCCCAGAAGCAGGGGGTGGAGCGGTTCTTCCGTTCCAATCCTGCTGCGGTCGGCCAAATGGCGCCGGGAGGCGCGGTCGAGGCTACGCTCAATGAAATAATGGACTCCAGCGTCGGCTTAGGTGAGACCGGGGAAAGCTACCTCGCCGAGTTGCGGGACGGCAGGATTATCTTTCGAAACGACTTCGAGCAGATTAGTCCGGAGACCTACGTATACGGCTACGACGCCACCGACATCGCCCCGGAGTATCTGATGAGAGCCATCCGCGGAGAGAGCGGCGAGGACGTATTTACCAACGCCGCCGGGGATCTCGTCATGGCCGCCTTCCAACCTCTCGAAATAGAGGGGGTAACGATGGCGATCGTTACCATCCAAAATCTGGAAGAAGCTCTCACGCCGACGGTGGAGGGGACGGATGCCGACTTCTACGAGAACTACATCGAAGCGTACGGCTACTACGATCTGTTTCTAATCCACCCCGAGGGCAGGGTCTTCTATACCGTGGCCAAAGAGGCGGACTACGGCACAAACATCATAACCGGAGAGTACTCAGACTCAAGCTTAGGAACGGCGGTACGTCAGGCGCTCGAGACGCAGACTTTCGGGTTTGGGGACTTCGCCCCGTATGAGCCCTCCGGCGGTCTTCCTGCCTCCTTCGTTGCGGAGCCGCTTATGCACAACGGCGAGGCGGAGATGGTGGTGGCCCTGCAGCTTCCCCTGGAGGCGATTAACGGCATCATGCAGGAGCGCACGGGCATGGGAGAGACCGGGGAAACCTACCTGATTGGGCCCAACAAACTGATGCGCTCGGACTCATTTCTTGACCCGGAAAACCACAGTGTCCAGGCTTCCTTTGCACGGCCGGAAACCGGCTCAGTCGATACTGAGGCCGCCCGGCGCGCCCTTGCCGGCGAGACGGACGCGGAGATCATAATCGACTATAACGGCAATCCGGTACTCTCCGCGTACGCTCCGATATCGGTTTACGACACCGAGTGGGCGCTACTTGCGGAGATCGACGAAGCGGAAGTGAGAGCGCCGGTTCAGGCGCTGATCGTCTCGATTATCGTCGCCGCCGCCCTGATTGTCGTCTTGGTGGTTCTGATGGCTCTCATGGTGGCCAACATGATCGCCCGGCCGATGATAGCGGGCGTGGGCTTTGCCCAGCAGATCGCCGAGGGAGACCTAACCGCCACGATCTCCGTGGACCAGAAGGACGAAGTCGGAATGCTCGCCGAGGCGCTGCGGGATATGGCCAAACGGCTTCGGGAGATCGTGGGCGACATCACGAGCGCGAGCAACAACGTTTCCTCCGGCAGCGAGGAGATGAGCTCCACGGCCCAGGAGCTCTCCCAGGGTGCAACCGAACAAGCCGCCTCGGCGGAAGAGGTCTCCTCCTCTATGGAGCAAATGGGCTCCAACATTAGCCAGAACGCTGACAATGCAAGTCAGACCGAGAAGATTGCCCAGAAAGCCGCGGGCAACGCCGAGGAGGGTGGTAAGGCGGTAACCGAGACTGTCGGGGCGATGAAAGATATCGCCGAGAAGATTAGCATTATCGAGGAGATCGCCCGGAACACCAATCTCCTAGCCCTCAACGCCGCGATCGAGGCGGCTCGAGCGGGGGAGCACGGCAAGGGATTCGCGGTAGTTGCCTCGGAGGTGCGTAAGCTCGCCGAGCGTAGCCAGAAAGCCGCGGGCGAGATCAGCGAGCTCTCCCAGAGCAGCGTCGCGGTTGCCGAGCGGGCCGGGGAGATGATCAACTCCATCGTACCGGACATCCAGAAGACTGCGGAGCTGGTGCAGGAGATCAACGCCTCCAGTGCCGAGCAGAACTCCGGTGCGGACCAGATCAACAAAGCTCTATCGCAGCTCGACCAGGTGGTTCAGCAAAACGCCTCCTCCTCCGAGGAGATGGCATCCATGGCCGAGGAGCTTTCCAGCCAGGCGGAGCAGCTGAGTAGTACGATCGCGTTTTTCAAGGTTGACGCCGCCGGAACCGCGGGATCACACGCCGGTGGCCCAGGCGGCAACGGACGAGCCATAACGGACAATCGGACCGGTGGGCCCAAGAGCACCGGCATTACCGTCGCGAAAACCGAGCCCAACGGTGGGGGAGCCGGCAAGATGGGGGTCAAGCTGGACCTCGAAGGCGGCAACGGCGATCGAGACGAGACGGACTCGGAGTTCGTGGAATACTAAGGAGCGAGAAATGGCCGTTGAAACCGATACTTACCAGTATTTGACCTTTACCCTGGACGAAGAGCAGTACGCCGCGGATGTGGGAAAAGTTCGGGAGGTTCTCGAGCTCCTTCCCATGACAAAGCTACCGAGAATGCCCGAGTACATGAGAGGAGTCATTAACATCCGTGGGAGCGTGGTTCCGGTAGTTGACCTGCGTCGGAAGTTTGGCATGTCCGAGGTCTCCGAGACCGTTGACACGAGCATTATCGTGATGGACGTCGGGGAGGGAGAGAAGAAACTCACCGTCGGGTGCCTGGCGGACTCGGTGGAGGAGGTGGTAAACATTCTCCCCGAGGACGTGGAGCCCGCGCCCTCCTTTGGTACCGCCGTGGATACCGAGTTCATAGACGGGATCGCCAAGCGAGAGGAACAGTTCATCATCCTCCTCGACATCGACAGGGTCTTCGAGGAGAGTGAGTTGCAACACATGCAACGGGAGCCCGGCTCAATACCGAACGACCAGAGCTCCGATGGATGATCGACCGTAACGGGTTCTACTCCTCGAAGACCAAAGTGCCGACCCATGTCGTTGCGTCCGCCCAGACCCTGGCGCTATGATTAGATAGAGGACGTCATGGGATTACCAAAGCACAAGGAAGGGACCTTCACCTACGCAGATTACCTCCAGTGGCCCGACGAGGAGCGCTGGGAGCTGATCCACGGTGTTGCATACAACATGAGTCCCGCGCCGGGGACCGCGCATCAGCGCGTGGTGGGTGAGGTTTTCCGGCGCATTGCAGAGGTCACCGACAACGGCCCCTGCGACACCCTCATCGCGCCCTTCGATGTCCGTCTCTCCACCGGTCCGGCGGATGAGGCCGACGAACGGGTCGAGACGGTGGTGCAGCCGGACATTTCGGTCTTCTGCGATCCGGAGAAGATCGACG
>CAYZHV010000237.1:0-5794 GCA_964478055.1 uncultured Spirochaetaceae bacterium
TCCGCAACGCTACCTGCGAAGATAGGACATCCCCCCTAGGCTGTCAACGGCTCAGTAGCTGCCTATCAGCTCCGGGACAGGCCAGTCGCTCTCGTACGCCTCTATGCCGGCGCCGGCCTCCTCGTAGGTCTGTTGGAGAGAATAGGGCTCCTCCGGAAACCGGGGATCTCCGGTCATTTCCATTGAAGGAGTGGGTATCTCGCCGTGACTAAAGGCGCCGCGACGATTATCGAGACGGCCGAAGTAGAGAGCATCGAGAGCCGTATCTTCTGGCGCCGGCGGTAGTTGCTCGACAAAGAGGCCGTCTCCGAGAGCCGGATCCGCGGGGAACCAGCCGAATCCTTCCAGGAAAAACTCAACCCACCGATGCCTGACAGATCGTACATCGTCCAGGAACAGCACCCCGGAGACCTCTCGGGCGGGGATGCCCAACTCTCTCAGGGCAGCCACCATCAACGCCGCGTAGCCCGCGGAGGAGGCGACGCCACCTTCGAGCGCCTCAACCGGGTCTGAGGGCCCCGCGGGACTCGGTTCGAGAAGTCGGAGCGCCTCGCGGTAGATCCAACTCGCCTGCTCGTACCGGTTGGTCACCCGCCCCACGCTCTCGGCGGCAAAGGCGGTTATCGCCTCTTCTCCCATTCGAAGTCTGGCTTCCGGCCGGCGATAGCGACGTAGAAACGCCTCGTCCACAGTGTACTCCGTGGGAAGAGCAGCCGGATCCACCTCCGCGGTAACCTCATAGCGACGAAAGAGAAACGTCCGCACCACCCGGAGCTCTTCGGGCCCCGCCGCCTCCTCCCCTTCCTCCAGCTCTACCGGAGGCGGAGGCCGAAGCTCGTAAAGCCTCGCCCGACCGTGAAGCCGCACAGCCGACTCGTGAGACTCGTTGAGAAGCTGCACCTCTCGCTGCGCCGGGCTCCACTGCAAATCCGGTAGCCAGAGATAGATCTCCCCGGACCTCTCGCCGGAAAAGCCGTGAAGGCTTACCTGCTGTCGTAGGGCCCACTCCCGGGGATTCTCGTAGCTAACCGCTCCACTGGGCCGCTCCAGATTGAGGAGCTCCGACTCAGCGTTCCCGCGTCGGGTGACCAGTTGCACCGATCCGCTCCCGGCACCCCCAGGGACGCGTACGGTTATCGCTTCGTCGCTCCAGGAGAGGTACCCGCCGGAGAGAGCGTCTACCTCCAGAGGTGGTCCATCTCCCTGGAGAGGAGAAAAGAACACCCGGGAGTCTCCGCGCCGCCTCCCGAAGCCTGTTCCCAGAATGGTCAGTGCGTCACCGATCGTAACCGTCACCGGGTCGAGGGATCTTATCACCGGCCCCATTCTGAGCTCCCCCTGGGCCGTTGGTTCGGATTCTGTGTTGGTAAAGAGTACGGGATTGCTTCTGCCGCCGGAGGTGATGACGTAGAGAAGTCCCGAGGTAGCGCCGGTTGGCACGGCAAGCTCGATCTCCGTATCACTCCAAGCGAGATAACGGGAGCTCGTTGGCTCCTGTCCGGCAAGCTCAACCCGGGACTGTCCCCGATTATCGCCGAAATCCTCGCCTCGGATCAGAATTGTCTCTCCCGGCTCCGCCCGGGATGGCGAAATTTCCGAAATTCGAGGAGCGGGATTGCTGAAGTAGAGCAGCAGCAGAAGCGCCGCAACGGTGAGAAGAAATAGGCCGACCGGTAGGAGGATATCCCGAGGGCGGCTAACCCTGTTCGCCATAGGATTCTACGTTGATCTCCAACTCGATGTTAAACTGCTCCGGCTCGTTTCTTCGTACCGTAACCGGCCGATTGCCGAGCGGAAAGAATAGTACCGGTTCTCCAAGGCGAATGGGAAGACTCTTGAAGGAGGTCCTGTACCGAACGGCTTCATCATTCTCGCCGGAGAGCCAGGTCCGTCCCTCCGCCACGAGGATTAACGAGCCGTCGTCCTGCACATAGGGGGTAAACTCAGCGACAACCGTAACGTTGCTACCGTCCAGGCGCACCTGAACCGCCCGTCCCGCCAGAGTCACCCTGGTGAGGTCCATGTTCCAGACTACTTGCTCTCCGTCGAGGCTGGTGATGCGTGCAGAGATGTCCAGGCGCAACGCCTTGTCAAAGAGATACTCCAGCTCCTCCTCGAGCTCCTCCGGCGCGATCGGGTCCGCTCCCGGGGGAACATTGTCCTGCCCGAAGAGAGGTGCAAGGAAAAGGAGAAAAAGAAGAAGTAAGGAAGCTGCTTGTCTCACCGTGACTGCCCCCGCGCATCCGACGCGGGTACCAGTACAGGCTCCCCAATCAGCTCGAATCGCGGGGTCTCGGGCAACTGTATATTGACCTGCTGCACGTCCTTGCGCTCTTCGAGCCAGCTGATGAGCTCCCGTGCCTGCGCGTCGTCTATCTGAATCGTTATGTCCAGCTCCCGGGGATCCATGCCTGCCAGCGCCTCCTGGGTCGTAGACCTGGGAGCCCCGGCAAGGTAGATCGCGATACCAGCAATGGAGAAAAAGAGGGCCGCCGCAGCTGCCGCCAGGGGAAGAGGAACTGAGATGTGCCGTTTCCAAAGGGGAGTCGGTTCCTGACGTTTACGTCTCAGGGAACCTTCCAGGTGCTCCCAGACTCGCTCGGCGGATGCCGCATAGTCCGGCTCTGGACCAGCCTCCATGGTTTCTCGAAGTCTCAACAGGGATTCGTGGACTCGACGGAACTCTTCGTCCTCACGAAGTCGCGCTTCTACCTTCCGGGCGGTATGAGAATCCAATTCTCCGTCAAGATAGGCAGAAAGCACCTCGTACCTACGGGACATAAACATCGCCCTCCCCCAGTGCTTTCAAAAGCCGTTCTCTGGCCCGGTACGCCCGGACCTTCACATTGCCTTCTGTAATACCGAGAATCTCACCAATCTCACGATAGGTAAGCTCACCGTACTCTTTGAGAATGATGACCTCCCGGAGGGAGTCCGGCAGCTTCTCCAGAGCCTCGCGAACGAGATCCGAAGACTCCTCCTTCAGGAGGACCGTCTCGCCGGAGTCCTGCGGCGTCCTCGGCTCGAAGTACGCACGCTCAAAAGCCCGGCGCTCCCTTCCTTTGCGCTTCTCGTGATTTAGGGCGAGGTTCTTGCCGACTCGGATGAGCCAGTAGAGTGCCTGCCGTTCATCAGGGATCGTATCAAGGCGCTCGTAGTACTTGATAAACGCATCGTGGCAAATTTCCTCGGCGCTCTCCATGTCTCCGGTGATCTTGTAGATCACCCGCAGCACTATTGGCGAACACGAGGTGTAGACGCGCTTGAAAAACTTCCCTTCATCTTCACGCCACTGCATAGATAAAACACGGCATCCCCTGGGAAGTTACAGCGAACTTCCCTTCGGCAAACGCAATTGAAACGCCCCTCCCCCTTCAGTATCATGAAACCGTGAGTACCGTACATCAATACTTTCAAGACATCAACATCGAAGGAACGGTGCTCTTCGACGAGCCAATGAGCCGTCACACCACCTTTCAGGTGGGTGGCCCAGCGGATGTCTTTGTCCGACCAGCTGAAGAGGAAGATATCCCCGCTGTTCTCCTTGCGGCCTCCACGGCGGGGGCGCCACTCTTTGTTCTCGGGGGCGGAGCCAACATTCTGGTCGCTGACGCAGGCGTTCGAGGTGTCGTTCTCGACATCACCGGTCTGAACAAGGTCAGTCACGAGGGCACGCTCCTACACTGCGGCGCCGGAGCGGAGGTCACCGCCGTTACCAGCTACGCCGCTGACGCCGGCCTCGGAGGGATCGATTTTCTCCACTCCATGCCCGGGAGTATTGGCGGTGCGCTCTGGATGAACGCCCGCTGCTACGGCTCATCCATCGTGGATATTCTCCGTGAGGTTCGCGGAGTAACGCCGGAGGGTGCGCGGTTCGTTTATCAGCCTCGGGAGGAGGATTGGGAATACAAGCGCTCCCCCTTCCAGTCACGGAAAGACGTAATCACCAGCTGCGATTTCGCACTCTTCCGCGAAGAGCCTTCGGAGGTCTGGGATCGCATGCTCGGTTATTACCGGGACCGGGAGCAGAAAGGGCACTTTTCCGCCCCCTCCGCGGGATCCGTCTTCAAGAACAATCGCGCTTTCGGCAAACCCTCAGGAGCCATCATCGACTCCCTTGGCCTCCGGGGTAAACAGATCGGAGGTGCTAGAATCTCGGATCAGCACGCGAACATAATCGTGAACACCGGAAGCGCCACTGCCCGGGACATTCGCAACCTCATGGAAGAGGTGCGGGAGGAAGTACGAGAGAAGCTCGGTTTGGAGCTGGAACAAGAGGTACTCTACGTGGGAGAGTGGGCATGATGCTCGACAATCTGCGAGAGTACATGAGCTACATGAGTGACGCGGAACTCCGGAAGATCCTCGAAGACCTCTCCACTCATGAGATTCTCGACGCCTGGGACTTCCTGAGTCAGGAGGAGGCGGCAAAGCTCTTTCTCCTCTTTCCTCTCGAAAAGAAGGCCGAGCTCATTACAGAGCTCTCCCTGAGCGACCAGGAGTGGCTTATCAAGAGCCTTCCTCTGGAGAACATACGGGAGATCTTCGACGAGGTGGACCCGGACGACCTTGTCGACATAATCCAGCAGCTGAACCCGGAAGTTCGGGAGTCGGTCTGGCGCTCCCTCTCGGACGAGGCGAAACAGGAGACCCAGTTCCTTCTCCGCTTTGACGCCGACGATGCCGCCGGTCTCATGACGACCCGGCATGTGGCAATTCGGTCGAACATCACCGTAGGTCAGGCCCTCGCGTTCATACGAATAAATGCCCGGGATGTGGAGACCATCTACTACGTTTACGTGGTGGACGCCCTCAAGCGACTACAGGGAGTGGTCTCCCTCCGGGATCTCCTCTTCGTGGATGACTCCGAGCGGATTGCCGACGTCATGGTGAAGCAGGCGATTTCGGTGACTGAAGACACCGACCAGGAGGAGGTTGCAAAACTCCTGTCCACCTACGATCTCATCGCCCTCCCCGTTGTGGACTCCTACAATCGGCTCCTCGGTATCGTCACCTTCGACGACGTCTTTGACGTCATTCAGGATGAGCAGACCGAGGACGTCTACAAGATGAGCTCCATGGAAGGTGGTGTCCATCCGTACACCGATTCCTCCGTATGGCGTCTCATGAAAAAGCGGGTCCCCTGGTTGGTAGTCCTCCTCATCGCCGGAACTCTCACGACCAACGTCATAAGCGCCTTCGAGCCGATCATCGCCGCCGCGGGCTTTCTTGTCTGGTTCGTCCCGGTAATCACCCAGACCGGCGGCAACAGCGGAACCCAGAGCTCCACCCTGATGATTCGCGGTATTGCCACCGGGGAGATCCACTTTCGCGATTTCACCAAGATCCTGCTGAAGGAGTCCCTCGTAGGGCTTCTCATGGGCATAATTCTCGCAGTGGTAATTATCCTCAGGGGTATGTTTCTGCCTCCCGGCGTCCTGCCGGAGCAGGCGGTCGCCATCGGTGCCGCGCTGCTCTTCGTGGTGGTTTTCTCCTCGGTCATCGGAGCCTTCGCGCCTCTGGTAATTCACCGCCTCGGCTTCGACCCGACGGTTATGGCAGGCCCCCTGATGGCGACGGTAATAGACGTCGCGGGGCTCACCATTTACTTCGAGGCCGCCCGTTTCATTCTGGGACTCTGAAGCGCCTCGGGTCCCGGGCCGCGGCCGGATGTCTCGGGCCCGTTGGGAGCGAACCACGGGCTCGGAGGGTGTTAACCACGGGCTCGGGCAGAGGAAACCACGGGCTCGGGTCCCGGGCTCGGAGGGTGTTAACCACGGGCTCGAGGAGCTCA
>CAYZHV010000238.1:0-631 GCA_964478055.1 uncultured Spirochaetaceae bacterium
GCCGTGGCCGCCAGAATCGAACCCACCGAGAGGTCGATCCTTCCGGTCAGAATAATAAGCGTCATTCCCGTCGCCAGGACCATGTTTATGGAGCCCTGTCGCAGGATGTTCATAAGGTTATTCGGGCGCAAGAAGTTGCCGTTGAGGACGGCAAAGAGGACAACAATAACAACAAAAATGGGAAGGATACCGAGGTTCTGCATGAGAACCGAATCCTTCTTCTTTCCAATCGTCTCTTTCGCGGTCATGCGTTCTGTACTCCCCTGTTATGAGTTGACTGTCGCCATCGGGTCGCGAACACCCGTCGCGTAGGCCATTATGGTTTCCTGATTGATATCGCTCTTCTCCGTCAGATCGGCAACAAGCTTGCCCTCCCGGAGCACGAGCACCCGCTGTGCAAGTCCAACGACCTCGGGGAGCTCGCTGGAAATGAAGATCACCGCCACTCCACGCTGGGCTATCTCGCCGATAATGCGATAAATCTCACTCTTGGCGCCGACATCGACGCCCCGGGTGGGCTCATCGAGAATGAGCACCTCAGGAGCAATCTCGAGCCATCGGGCGAGAAGCAGCTTCTGCTGATTTCCTCCGGAGAGAGAAAGCGCCTTTGTCTGCGGAGATGAGAGCTTGA
>CAYZHV010000238.1:641-5748 GCA_964478055.1 uncultured Spirochaetaceae bacterium
GCCGCTTAATGGCACCTTTGGTCCGCTTGACGAGATCCGCTCCGGCCAAGACCCCGAACTTTGCGGTTTTCGGAATGACGTTCATCACGATGTTCTCGTGGGCGGTCATGTCCAAAAAGAGGCCCTGATCCTTCCGGTCCTCCGGAACGTAGCCGATGCCCTTCTGCATCGCGTCCCCGGGACTGGTGATTTCCACCTTCTGGCCCTTCAGATAGACTTCGCCGGCCGCTTTCTTGTCAGCGCCGAAGATAAGGCGAGCAAGTTCCGTCCTGCCCGAGCCGACAAGGCCCGAGATGGCCATTATCTCGCCGGCGGCGGCCTGAAAGGAGACGCCGTGCACTCTCTTTCCGTCATCGAGGTCTTTCACGACGAGGTAGTTATCCTGCTTCTCGCTGGATACCTCGTGCTCGTAAAAGTCCGCCAATGGACGACCGACCATCATACGAACGATCGTCTGCTTATCCATTTCCTCGCCGGTAACTGTACCGACGTATTTACCGTCTCGTAGTACGGACACCTTGTCGGCAATAACGGATATTTCGGCGAGACGGTGGCTTATGTAGACGATGGCTATTCCCTGGTCTCTCAGTGACTTAACAAGATCAAAGAGTTTCTCCGTCTCGGTCTCACTGAGCGCCGCAGTGGGCTCGTCCATAATGATAACTTTGCTGTTATTGACCAGAGCCCGAGAAATGTCGACCTGCTGCTGTTCCGCCACCATGAGTCGCCCGGCCCTTTCGGAAGGCTCGAATTCGGCGCCCAGGAGCTTGAGCACCCGGCGGGTCTCATCCTCCATGGTCTGCCGATTGAGAACGCCGAAACGGGTCGGCTCGCGCCCCATAAAGACGTTTTCCGCAACAGTAAGATTGGTTGCGATGGCGAGTTCCTGGTTGATGAGGTTAATCCCGAGATGCTGCGCCTGCAGTGGATTATCCACGTGCACCGCTTCGTCTTCCAAGAGGATCTCACCGGAGTCCGGGTGGTATACACCGGCGAGTATCTTCATGAGGGTGCTCTTCCCGGCTCCATTCTCCCCCATGACGACGTGTACTTCACCTGAGTAGATGTCGAGAGAAACCTGATCAAGAGCCTGCACCCCCGGAAAGCTCTTGCTCACGTTTCGTACCGAAATGACTGGTTGTTTATCCTGTTCTACGGCCATGTCGTCCTGCCCCATATAATTAAAGCACAGAGCGGGCCCCGGTGCGATACCGGGGCCCGAAAAAATGACGTAATTCTCGGCGTTACTCGGGCTGAGTCCAGCCTTCGTAGGTGTCTACGTTGTCCCGAGTGATGAGCTGGGTCGGGATAAGCACCTTTTCCTCGGGAGGATCATTGCCCTCGAGGACGCTGTAACCGATCTGCACTGCGCGAACCGCCATGGTGTAGGGGTCCTGGGAAGCGCTGGCCTCGAAAGTGCTGTCGCCGTCATTGAGGGCAACAACTGCGTCGGGAGCACCGTCAACACCGACTACGAACATCTCGTCCTGCCGCTGAGCCTGCTGAATCGCGAGGTCCGCACCGATTCCGGTGGGGTCGTTGATCGCGAAAACGGCTTCGATGGTGTCATAGGCGGTAAGGAGGTCGGTCATGACCCGCAAGCCACCTTCTCGGTTACCACCGGCGTTCTGGTTATCCGAAAGGATGTTGATGCCGGGGTTCTCTTCGAAGACCGACATCGCACCGTTTACACGGTCGATAACGGCGGATACGGGAGGTCCATTGATAATAACAATGTCGCCCTCGCCATCGAGCTGGTCGACGATGTACTGACCAGCCTGAACACCGGCCTGGTAGTTGTTTGACGTAACGGTAGCGTCAACACCGCCATCAGCATCTACGTCAGCGGCAACGATGATCACGCCAGCCTCTTTTGCCCGACGAACCGCAGGAGCAATACCGGCGGTATCAGCAGCGTTGAGAACGATAATGTCAACATTGTTGGCAACGAAGTTCTCCATCTGGTCAACCTGAGTGTTCAGGTCGTAGCCCGAGGATACAACGGTCACCTCCGCGTTGGGATCGATCTCCTTAGCAGCGTCCTCAACTCCCTGGCCCATGGTGTAGAAGAATGGGTTACCAAGGTCACCAAAGGTAGCGGCGACACGGAGAACCCCGTCATCCTCACCCTGACCGGCAGCAAAGGCACCGGCAACGCTGATGAGTCCGATAAGAAGCAGCAGAAGCAGTCGTTTCATAAAGAAACCTCCTTGAAATTTTCCGATCCCCCTAAGGGATTCGGCACGTAAGCTGTAAGGAGAGCAGCCAGCAATTTGGCAGCTCTTTCTACAGTTATTGTTATGGTCCATTAAGAAACCAGACGTGCGATCTGTCAAGCTTTTTTTGAAAAAATGTAATTACAGATCCAAAAACCCGTGGTACCATACGGCTGATCATAAGCGTTGCGCCAGGAGCGAGGCTGGGCGTACTCTAACAAGGAGAGCGGGAACCAGTATGAAAGATCGGTCCCAGTTCAAGTACAAGCACATATACGGGGAGCTCAAGCGGCTCATCGAAGAAGGACACTATCAGACAGGCGAGCGCTTGCCGAGCGAGGCGGAGCTGGCGGAGTCCTTCAACGTCTCCCGCCCCACGGTCACTCGAGCCCTCCGAGCGCTTACGGAAGAACAGCTCATCAAGCGACGAGCGGGCTCCGGAAGCTACGTTCTGGAAGAAGAGCCCCCGGAGAATACCCACCGCCTCTTTGGTCTTCTCATCTCGGGTTTGGGAAAGCGGGAAATCTTTGAACCGATTACTGGCCAGATCGCCACCCTCGCGGAGGCGAACGATTTCTCACTCCTCTGGTCCGGCTCAGAGCTCACCGGGGAAGACCTGGGCCCCTCGGTCATATCCGTGGCAAAACGATACGTCTCCAGCGGGGTTTCGGGGGTCTTTTTTGCGCCGGTGGAGTTCAGCTCAAAGGCGCGAGAGATCAACGAGACTGTGATCGCCATCTTCAGGGAAGCGGGGATACCGGTGGTCCTTATCGATACGGACTACGTCCCCTTTCCCGGCCGGAGCGCCTACGACCTGGTAGGCATAGACAACTTTCGTGGAGGGTACGTGGTCACAGAGCACCTCCTCGAAGGAGGGGCCGGTCGCGTTGACTTCCTCGCCCGTCCCTACTCTGCCTACACGATCTCCTTGCGACAACAGGGGTACAAAACCGCCCTTCTCGATCGAGACATCTGCCCTCGGGCGGAGTGGATCCACTCCGGAGAGCCCGACGACGCCGACTGGGTGCGAAAAGAGCTCCTCGACAACGGTGTGACCGACCTGGTCTGCGGTAACGACGAGACAGCGGCCTCTCTCATGCACACCCTGGACTCCATGTCCGTTGCGATACCGTCGCAGTTCCGGATCGTCGGGTTTGACGACGTTCGCTATGCAAAGCTTCTCCGGGTTCCCCTTACCACCCTGCACCAGCCCGTGGCGGAGATCGGCAGTGCGGCGGTGGAGCTGATGCTCTGGCGCGCAGCCAATCCCGAGGCGGCGGCTAGACAGGTCGTCATCTCAGGCCATCTCGTTGTCCGCCGCTCCTCTCAACAGACATCGTGACGAAAACCCCGCCTGCTTGGTAACGTACTCCTGCCACTCCCACCCCTCACCCAAGAGTCCATGAATCATGGGTTTATTGAGTAAACGATTGCACTTATAGCACGAATAGGGGAAACGATTTCCTATACTAATTTCTTAACCTTCTTTCTTATAATATCTTATAGCACAAATGTGCTATTCTTTTAGGAAAACGTTGACAGATATTTTCCCAACCCCTCATACTGAGAAGAGATTCCGAATTAAGGAGGAACCTATGAAACGATTGTTTCTCGGACTCGTCATTGCCGTCGCCGTGAGCGGCTTGCTCTTTGCCGGCGGACAGGGCGAACAGCAAATGGAAGAGACCGAGCAGGAAGGGCCTGTGGTCATCGAAGTGTGGAACCACTCTGGCAAGGGACCCGAGCGGGAGGCTCTCGACGCCACGATCCAGGAGTTCAACGCGATGCAGGATCGTATCGAGGTCAATCTCACCCGGCTCCCGGAGGGCTCCTACAATGAACAGGTTAGCGCCGCAGCTCTCTCAGGCGACCTGCCTGATCTGTTGGACTTCGACGGACCGAACCTCTACAACTACGCCTGGTCCGGCCACCTGATCCCGATCGGTGAGTACGTGCCGAGCAACATGCGAGGGGACTTTCTCCCCTCCATCATTGGTCAGGGAACCTACGACGACAAGCTCTGGTCCCTCGGTCAGTTTGACTCAGGGTTGGCTATCTGGGGTAACCGGGAGTATCTGGAAGAGGCGGGCGTGCGAATCCCGACTTCCGTCGAGGACGCCTGGACCTTTGAGGAGTTCAACCAGGTTCTGGAGGACCTGCAGGCCCTCGACCAGGTTGAGTATGCCATCGACCTCAAGATGAACTACGGCCAGGGAGAGTGGTACACCTACGCCTTCTCACCGATCGTCCAGGCCTTCGGTGGAGACCTCATCGACCGCTCGGACTACATGTCCGCCGATGGCGTTCTCAACGGTCCGGAAGCGGTAGAAGCGATGGAGTGGTTTCAGAGCCTCTTTGAGGACGGCTACGCCAATCCCGCCCCCGCCGGGGACGACTCCTTCTACGGCTCGAAGACCGCAGCCCTCTCCTTCGTTGGCCACTGGATGAAACAGCCCCACCTCGAGGGACTGGGCCAGGAGAACCTGGTTCTCATCCCGATGTTCAAAGGACCGGAAGATCACGTAGCCGGCATGGGTTCCTGGAACTGGGGTATTACCAGCAATGCTGAAAATCCCGAGGCTGTCTGGGAGTTTATGGAGTTCCTCCTCTCTCCTGAGGAGATTCTGCGCATGACCGACGGCAACGGTGCGATCCCTGCCAGGGAGAGCGCTCTAGAGCAGCGCGACGAGTATCAGCCCGGTGGCTGGCTCTACGTCTTCGTTGAGCAGCTCAATACCATCGCTCTGCCCCGGCCCCAGACTCCTGCCTATCCTACGATTACCACCGCCTTTCAGGAGGCTGTGCAGAACATCGTAAACGGTGCGGATGTCCAGGATCAGCTCGATCAGGCGGTCCAGGAGATCGATCAGGATATCGAAGACAACAGCGGC
>CAYZHV010000239.1:0-5734 GCA_964478055.1 uncultured Spirochaetaceae bacterium
TGCAGAATCGAGTAACCGTTGCGTAGCTCGTTTCCACCCGGTTCGCGAGCTCATCGATCGTGAGCCGCACCGCCTCTCTCGGCCGGCCCAAGACAAAATCGGCGACCTTCCGCTCCATGGGGTTGAGGTTTCCCCGCATGCCCTGGATCTTGAGACGACAGCTTGCACCATGTTTCTGATTCGGTTCTTTCTGGGTGCTCATTGTTTGTACGCCTCAGTATCACCCGCTACGCCGAGCTGTGCAACCGCAGAACTAAAGGAGTATACTTAGGAATTATTCGGTATTTTTGGGAGGAACCCAATGGCCAAGAGCAAAGACAAGGGCGGATCAAAAGATAAGAAGAAGCCCGAAAAGACAATAAAAGAGCGGCGGAAAGAAAAGCGGGAAAAGGAGCATCCCGAGGCAAATAGACCCTAGGTCGCGCCTCGAAGATTGTACCTATTTGGCGCCGGACCAGATTGGACCGGCGCCGCGGGCCTTGCGCTCTGAAGGCAAACGCCGCCCCGCACGGCCGGAGAATATGAGAATTTCCTTGTAACCGAGGTAACAACGTGCAATAATTTCCTTGTGGAAAAGGAAATTATTCGTCGAAATATCCTCGACTACAAGGAAGTTCTGCGTAGTCGTCGATTTGTGCCCCGAGACTTACAGATCGATTACGCGTTTCTTCGAGAAACCGGCAAAGTGGCAGCCATCCTCGGACCCCGGCGAGCGGGAAAATCAACGTTTCTACTGCAAATTGCCGACAGTCATGATCTGGAAGACGGCGCCCGAATCCATATCGACTTCAGTGAGATAGTCTGGTCTGAGTTTGCCGGCGCGGATCCTGAGGAATGGACCCGTCTCTACGAAGTGGCCCTCAGCCTACATAGACACCCCGTCTTCCTGTTGGACGAGATCCAGGAGGTCGCCGACTTCTCGAAGGGGGTGCGGACGCTAACGAACCGTGGCTGTCCAGTGTTTCTTACGGGTTCGAACGCCGAGCTCTTCCACCGAGAGCTTTCTACGGTCCTACGAGGCAAAGTACTTACCTACACGTTGTTTCCCCTTTCCTTTGCGGAGTTCTTGAGGTTTCGAGGCAAGACATTTGGTGCGTCCCTTTCAACCAGAGAAGCGGCGGACCGTCGCGACTTACTTCTGGAGTATCTGGCCTGGGGCGGCTTTCCGGAGGTAGTAATCGCGGACACTCCCGAGCTCAAGCGCTCGCTGTTAGAATCCTATCTGGATGTCATGCTCTTCAGAGACGTGGTCGAACGACATTCGGTACAGAATATTCAGGCCCTCGAGCGGGTCGTACGCAAGGCACTCCTGGGACTTACCAAGGAGATATCCGTTCACCGCTGGTACAATGAGCTGCAAAGCGAGGGTGTGAGAGTCGGGAAGGACACACTGTACGGCTACCTTTCGAACTTGCAGGAGGCGTTCTTCTTCTTCGTGGTCAAGAACCTCGCCGCACCGACCGGAAATCGAAAAGTGTATCTCGTTGACAATGGCCTCTATAGTCGTGTTCGAAACAGGCCTGATCTCGGCAAGCTCTTAGAAAATCAGGTGTTTGTCGACCTGCTACGGCAAGGATGTCATCCGCACTTTTTGCGAAATGACGACGGGGAGATCGACTTCATCACAGATGACTGGATAGTCCAAGTTTGCCTGGAGCTCTCCGATGCCAACCGTCGGCGAGAGGAACAGCCTCTCGCCGACGGGACGACCAAGTATCCTAATCGAGAGGCCGCGATCGTCACTCTCGACAACTATCCAGAGTTTGCCGGATCCCTTGAGCACCGTGGCTAACACTTCCCGAGCCCCGTACCGTCAACCCCGAGCCCGGTGACCCGCCTCGAGAGCGAGACGTCGACTGTACCGTCCGAGCCCGGGCGCTACCCTACCACTCCAAACTCCCCCCGGTCTGGTACTCGGTCACCCGGGTCTCGAAGAAGTTCTTCTCCTTCGAGAGATCCGTAGCCTGGCTCATCCAGGGGAAAGGGTTCTCCGTGTCAAAGAGCTTCTCCAGGCCGATGCGCTCCAGGCGCCGGTCGGCGATGTGCTCGACGTAATCGCTAAAGGCTTCGGCGTTAATGCCCAGGATCCCCTCGGGGCAGGCGTCCAGGGCGTAGATCTTTTCCAGGTCCACGGACTTGGCGATAAGCCCCCGGAGCTCCTCCTTGAAATCATTCGTCCAGATCTGCGGGTTTTCGCTGCGGATCGTGTTAATCAGGTCCGCCCCAAAGGCGAGGTGGAGACTCTCATCCCGCATGATGTACTCGAACTGCTCGCCGATACCGACCATCTTTCCCTGCCGCTTCAGTGCCAGCATCATCGCAAAACCCGCGTAGAAAAAGATCCCCTCCATGATGATGTAGTAGCCAACCAGGTCGTGGACGAACTTCTGAATGTTCTCATCACCCTCGGTGGTGAAATTGGGATCAAAGACACTCTCAGTGAGCTGAATCACAAACTCGTCCTTCTCGCGAATGGAGGGGATCGTCTCATACATACCGTATATCTCGTCCGGGTCCAGACCCAGAGAGTCGCAGCAGTAGATAAAGGTGTCCGTGTGCACCGCCTCCTCAAAGGCTTGCCGAAGCATGTATTGCCGGCACTCCGGATTGGTCACATGGTTGTAGGCCGCCAGCACGATGTTGTTCGCCGTCAGGCTCTCAGCGGTGGAGAAAAAGCCGAGGTTCCAGAGGATCAGCCGCCGCTCCGTATCGCTCAGTGCGTTGGGGCTCTTCCACTGCTCGATGTCGTCCTGCATCGGGATCTCTTCCGGTTGCCAGGTGTTCGCAATGCCGTTCTTGTAGTGCTCCCGAGCCCAGGTGTAGGTCATCGGCAGAATCTTGTTCGGGTCGGTCTTCGAGTTATTGATAATCCCCATAGCGCTCCTCCAGAACTGGTTCTTGATCAGGGCGTTGCCGCCCGGCTCGTACAATCCATCCCCGCCGGGCCCTTCATGCCGTGACGCCCGGCGGCCGCGCTCCGCGCTCCAATTCCTCGGGGCCTGCGAGTCGGGCCGTCCGTATCGGCTTCCCTCCGGGTCGCCGGGCCGGCCCTCAGGCCCCTGCGGGATTTCCGCGCTTCGCGCTAACGCATACACTACAATTAGTCGGCGTATTTGCCAAGGGATTTAATCAGGAATTTCGCGAAATTACGCTATATGTGGTGCTTTTTCACAGCAAAAGTTTCGCTATGGCACTACTATCGTGGATCGAGGTCAAATGCCATTTACCTCGGACGCTCGCCGAAGTCGGACCGGAGCCTACTACCGCTACTCGGTATTTCCTCACTCGGGGGCATTTCTCCAAAGCGCATTATGGAAACCTCCACACCAAAGACGGGATGGTAGAACTCGAGAGCCTCTTCGCAGTTTCCGTCAAAGAGGAGATAGGAAACCGTTCTCATCGGACACCTTTTTAAGGAAAGTATGGATCTTACTACATTGCTCAACAACGGGGGATCGCGCAAATCAGACTTCCGTGAGGGCCCCCGGCGGGACCAGGAATGCTACTCAGTCTGCGCGTCCGCCCTAAACAGCTCCACCGGCTCCTCGTCCCGGTCCAGGATCCGGTACTCCCGGACGCCCTGGGCCTCATAGACTGCGAGCTTACCTCTCCGGTCCACCAAGCCGCGGTGCGGGGGATTGGCTTTCCTGTGAGAGTCGGATCAACTCCGCGCGGGAGGAGATCCCGAGCTTCCGATAGATTGAAGAGAGTTGGGTCTCCACGGTCCGAACCGACCGCCTCCGCAGGGAGGCGATCTCCCCGTTTGAGTGGCCCCCACAGACCAGAGCGACTATCTCCCGTTCAGTAGCCGTCAACTGCGTTTGGACTTTTGCATCCCTTGAGAGCTTGACCAAGAACACTTCCTGGCCGTCGACCTGGAGTCTTAGGAAAGCCGGAGTCAATCGATCACCCTCACTCCTATCGCTCGCCATCCACACCTCGCCTGCGATGCTCTGCGCCTCTGACTGCACCCGCATCTCATTGTACGAGATCATTTCGTCCGAATCCATCAAACCCGGGGACCTGTCACCAAACTACGTATAGAAGGCCGCAGTGCTTTGGCGGTATTCCATAGAGAGGGTTACTCCCGGAGGAGGCGCGGACGGATGCAGATTACGAGACGATTCCTATCCCTACACCTTCAGTTTCTTGCGATCATCATAGCGGCACTCTTTCTCTCAGCGTGTCAAAACCCCGTTGCGGACAACGGCAGCGATGATGGTGAGAATAACGGTGCAGCCCCGGAGAACGAAGCGCCCGTTGCCACCGGGGAGGCTTCCATCTCCGCCTCCGTCGGGGATACCGTCTCCTTCGAAGTCAGCGTGACCGATCCCGAAGGGGACGAGCTCAGCTTTTCGTGGAGTTTCGCCTCCCTTCCGGAATCCTCCGGGCTCTCCAATGAGGACATCGCAGATGCCCGTAGCCTCGAGGCGAGCTTTGTGCCCGACTCTCCGGGGGCGTATGAATTGGTTCTCACAGTATCCGACGGTGCCAACAGCTCTACCTTCAACGTCTCCGTGACCGTCACCGAAGGGCCTCCAGGAAGCCCGGTACCGGATACACCGCTCGACGGCGCGGAGGAGGTGCCTGTCACCGTTGAGCTTCGCTGGAGTGCCGCGAACGCTTCTCGCTTCGATCTCTACTTCGGTGACTCGTCCGACCCGCCGCTCTTGGCCGAAGACCTGACTGAGCCGGCCGTTGACCCCGCCTCCCAGGGTAACCTGGACTACAGCACCACATACTACTGGAGGGTTACAGCAGAGAACGAGGACGGGAGCACCGAAGGCGATCTCTGGAGTTTCACCACCGAGGCGGAACCAATCGAGCCGCCTGCACCGCCCTCGGAGGCCGTCCCGCCGGACGGTGCGACGGGAGTCTCTGTAGATACGCAGCTCAGCTGGAGCTCCGCGGGAGCCGTTAGCTTCGATCTCTCCTTCGATACGCAGAGCACACCGGCGCTCCTAGAGAGCTCGATCGAGGCGAGCAATTACGATCCCTCACCCGAGGGTAGCCTCGACTACGAAACCACCTACTATTGGCGTGTGGAAGCGGTGAACACCTCCGGAACTACGGAGGGCCCGGTCTGGAGCTTCACCACCGAGGATGCTCCCCTGCCTGAGACCCCAACGCTCACCGCGCCTGCGAACGGCGCTTCGTCGCTATCAACCTCTCCGACCCTTACATGGGAAGCGGCTGAGCTCGCAACTAGTTACACGGTATACACCAACACGACCAGCGACTTCGGCACCGCTTCGGTGCAGGCCCAAGGACTCACCGGAACCTCCTTGCAGCTCGACGGCCTCGCAAACGACACGACCTATTACTGGTGGGTCGAAGCGCGAAACGGTTATCTGGGCCAGGGCGAGACCGGTCCCCTGGGCGGTCCGTACAGCTTCACTACAATCGTTGCGCTTCCAGCTGCCCCGGTGCTCGCCTCGCCCTCAAACGGCTACCTCACCAACGACAACTCGGTCACCCTGGACTGGAATAGCGCGGCAAGAGCGGAGGAGTACGTCCTCTACGTCGGTGTGAACCACGCTTTTGTATTCGCAACTGAACGCTATCGGGGCTCGAACACTTCCTATCAGATGAGCTCCCTCCCGAGCAGCACCTATTACTGGTGGGTGGAGGCCCGGAACGACGCCGTCGGCGCCGCGGAGCAAGGACCGACGAACGGTCCGCGCACATTCACCGTGGACAGAGTGGCTCCGGCCGCGCCGGAGGTGACCTCCCC
>CAYZHV010000240.1:0-5711 GCA_964478055.1 uncultured Spirochaetaceae bacterium
GACGCAGCGGTCGCCGTCGAACGGAACCGGAGGTATCCGTGATGAGAGCGACCAAACAACTACGTAACATTCTGATAATTCTGGCCGCAGGAGTGCTGGCTATCTCCTGCCAAAACCCTACGGGGTCTGATAGCGACGGTGACGGAGAGAACGGTAGTGGAGATGACGGGGGAGGTACAGACACCGACGTGACTCTCGCCACCGAAAATGCGGCCGAAGTGGGGAACCATACCGCCACCCTCCAGGGCAATCTCGCCGATCTGGGGGAGAAGGATAGTGTCGATGTGGCTTTCCAGTACGGTGAGGCTGATGTCTCCGACTGGGGAGACAGCTCTCAGGTAACCGAGACCGAGCCTCAGACGATGAACGAGGCCGGCAGCTTTGACGGCGACTTCAGCCAACAGATTGACGGTCTTACCGGTGACACCGATGGCGAGACGGAGTACGAGTTTCGTGCCGTCGCCTACGATGACGATGAGCTTCTGGTGGCGGGCGACGAGAACTCCTTTATGACGAGCGGCCCGGGCCACACTGAGCGGGTTCTCGCAGTCGCCACCGACGACACCTATCTCTACACGGCATCTGCGGACGGCACGGTTCACAAGGTGGCCATTGGCGGTGCAGAGCCTCAGCGGGAATGGGTGTACGATGGACACTCCGATGCGGTGACCGCCCTGGCTGTGCATCCCAACACCGGCAACCTCTACACCGGCTCCGATGGTGGAGAAATCCATATTGTAGATCCCGGAGGAGGGGTCCCCTCAGTAGAGAACACCTATAGTCCTCGCCCCTTAGGAGGTATACGAGACTTGGTCTTTGACGGCGATTATCTGTATCTGGCGGCGGGCGAAATCGACAAGGTGGACACGAGCACCGAATCAGACCTGAACGATGAGCTGTGGGATGACCACTACAATCCGACGAAAGACGCCAACGCGCCGCAGGCGCTCGCCGTGGATCCCAACGCGGACGTGATCTACGCCGCCGCTGGAGACGGCTCGGACAACGGCGGAGAGCTCCACCGCATCGTAGATATCAACACCAACTCGCCGAGCAGCTCGGACTGGACCGAGGGCGGAGAGCTCCAGCGCATCCGCGCCATCGCGGCGGCCGACGATAGCGGTACAGTCCTTTACACAGGAGCAGACGACGCGAGCCTGAGGAAGTACGACGCCGGTGATGCGTCCAATCTGGGCGCCGAAGAGTGGACGAAGGAGTATGGTTCGGTCAACAATGTCACATCCATCGCCCTGGATAGCGACGGCAATGTCTACTCCGGTTCATACGGATCAATATTTGACGCAGGCCAGGTCCGCAAGAACGATCCTACCGACGGGACCAGGGAATGGCTCTACAGCGAGCACAGAGACTATGTCTACGACGTAGCCGTCGGCCCGGATGGCGACATCTACACCGCTTCGGACTCCGGAGAGGTCCATCGAGTCGATCCATCCAACGGCGCGAAGGTGTGGCATTACAGGTAGCTTGTATATACTCGCGGCAGTGTACGCGTGAGGCCGACGGTTCCGCCAAACGCTACCGCCGGCTCGAGGGTAGACGCGGGTACGCCGGCTGATACAAGATTCAGTTGGAGGTCCCATGATACCCGACGGAGTGATGTTTAACGCCTATCCCGACAGCTGCGGCGGCAATCTCGGGGAAATAGTCAAGCTGCTCAGGCGCAAGGAGTGCCAGGGGCTCTTTAGCTACTTCTACATTTTGCCCTCCATGTTTCAGTCCGACCTGGACCGGGGCTTTTCGGTTATCTCCTACGATCTCAACCGGGA
Source organism: uncultured Spirochaetaceae bacterium (assembly GCA_964478055.1). Taxonomy (GTDB): domain Bacteria; phylum Spirochaetota; class Spirochaetia; order DSM-27196; family Alkalispirochaetaceae; genus CAYZHV01. Next base: position 1,788 of record CAYZHV010000240.1, read on the forward strand.
GCTCGCCCGGCCGGAAGATCTCGAGGCCCTCGGGGATATGGGCATCGAGCTCAAGCTCGACTTTGTTCTCAACCATCTGTCGAGCCAGTCTCCACAGTTTCAGGATCTCCTCGAGAAGGGTGACGCGTCGCGCTACGTGGACGCCTTTATCGACTGGAACAAGTTCTGGGAGGGCCACGGCGAGATGAGCGACGAGGGGTACATCATTCCTGAGGAGAAGTACCTCTCGGTCCTCTTTATGCGCAAGCCGGGGCTGCCGATCTTGAAGGTTCCCTTCCCTGACGGGTCGACTCGCTTCTACTGGAACACTTTCTACCAGAGCGACGATCAGGACTCGCTCCTCGCCCAGGTGGACTTAAACGCCGAGTCCCCGGAGGTCTGGGATTTCTACGACGCCACCCTGGAGAAGCTCTCCTCCTACGGCGGCCGCATCGTCAGGCTCGACGCCTTCGCCTATCTCCACAAGGAGATCGGCTCGAGCAACTTCTTTAACGAGCCCGGGACGTGGAACTATCTGGCGCGGATCCGAGAGACCGCGGATCGCCTCGGCATTACTCTCCTTCCGGAGATCCACTCAAAGTACGGGGACAAGACCCACGAGAAGCTCGCCGAGAATGGGTACGCCTTTTACGACTTCTTCTTCCCGGGCCTCGTGATTAACGCCATCGAATCCGGCGACGGCTCCTATCTGACCGGTTGGATCCGGGAGGTCAGGGAGAAGAGGTTCTCCACGGTAAACATGCTCGGCTGCCACGACGGTATACCGGTCCTCGACCTCACCGGATACCTGCCGGACGCCACCATCGAGGAGACTATTGAATTGATCACTGATCGGGGCGGGGTAGTGAAGAATCTCTACGGCCCTAACGGTGAGAAGATCTCCTACTACCAGGTCAACGCGACCTTCTACAGCGCCCTCGGTGAGGATCCGCAGAAGCTGCTGCTTGCCCGGGCGATTCAGATGTTTATGCCGGGAGTTCCGGAGGTCTGGTACCTCGACATTTTCGCCGGCACCAACGATTACGAGGCTGCGAAAGAGATCGGCCACAAGGCGGTCAATCGGACCAACCTCACCGATGAGCAAATCGAGGAACGGTTGGAGTGGCCCCTGGTCCGGAAGCAGCTGGAGCTCTTGCGATTCCGCAATGGCTTTCCCGCTTTTGGCTCCGACGCCGAGCTCACGCTGGGCGATGATCCCGGCAGGCTCGAGCTCACCTGGATCCGGGAGGAGCGCTGGGCGAAACTGGAGGCTGATCTCAGAAGCCAGGAGTTTGTGGTGCGCTACGATGATGGGAGTGGGGAGAAAGAGCTCTCGCTCTAAGTCCGCTCTCTTCACTGTCCATGTATCGGTTTCACGATTCGTTTACCGCCCTTGCTTTAACGAGGGCAAAGTTGAAACTGCCGCACCAACTCCACTCATAAAACATTCTGTTACAGTGTTTTACGAAACCTCCCCTGACTTTCGGGTTGGCACGCCTCCTGCTACTCCACCGGCGGAGGTACTGATAATGAAAAAGACCATAGCTCTCGTTCTCTTCGGACTTGTTGCTGTTGGCGCACTCTTGGCCCAGGACTATACTCCTTGGTCCTACATGGGCAGTGACGATGGCATCGACTTTCACAGCCGGTTCGGTTTTGATGAGACTTATGATGGACAGCGTCGGACCCTCGTTCAGGTGAAGGTAGTCAACACCCAGGGACGCAAGGTGATGGTTAGTATTAGACGTATCCGTTTCAGCAACGGAAATACCGACTACGGCGCGCACCTCTTCTCTCCGAATGAAGATGAGTACGTCTTCACCTTTCGCCAGCGGGGCACCGTGGACGAGATTTCGATCGACGATTACAACGTGGACTACTACGACGACTAGGAGACTTAGGCCTAGGAGGTTTGTATGCGGGCGGGCTAGCGAGGTAGAGTGCTTCTATGCCCGACCGCCGCGGCCCGGACCAAGCAAGTACTAATAAGAGAATCCATAGCCTCGATCTCATCCGTGGCGTCGCCATTCTCGGTATCCTCTTCATGAACATCATGAGCATGGCGGCGCCGCAGTTCGCATATTACGTGCCGGAGTGGTACGAAGGCGCGGGCCTCTCGGACGACATTATCTACGCGGTTCAGTCGCTCTTTGTGGAGAGCCGATTCTTCTCTCTCTTCGCGCTGCTCTTTGGCGCAGGTCTGGCGATTCAGTCCGATCGTTTTCGGGAGCGGGATCTCGATCCGAAACGGTGGATAACTCGACGGCTACGGTGGTTGCTGGTTTTCGGGCTCCTCCACGGTTTTTTGATTTGGCTGGGAGATATCCTCACCCTCTACGCACTATCGGGGCTTCTGGTCTATCGCTGCGCCCGCTGGCCGGTGAGGAGGATGGTCAAGGTGGGCGTAGTCTTGGTGCTGCTCGGGCAACTGGCGCTGCTGGCGGCCTTCGCTGGCTCGCTCCTCTCGGGGGAGAACATCCTGCAGGTACCGGAGTTGCCATACGCCGCCTCGGAGCTCGCGGAGCTGCGAGACCGTTGGACGGGCTTCTCGAGAATCGGAGAGAACGCCACGCTCTTCATTGGTGCTCTGGGGATAATCCCTCTTAGCCAGCTCTGGCACACCGCCGGGGTGATGCTTTTTGGCATGGTGCTCCTTCGGTCCGGATTCTTCTGGAACCGGGAGGCCTGGAAGAAGGCTCTGCCTTGGGCTCTGGTTGGTCTAATCGCCGCGACGGCCATACTTCGGCTCCGCTACACGCTGGGAGTAGACACGAGCGCTAGCTACGCCACTATCAGCATGATGGAGATTCCGGGGCTCCTGATGGCGATCGGCTACGCCTCAGTACTCGTTCTCTTCGGCAACGGTGAATCGGCTCTTTTCCGGGCGCTCCGGAGCGCAGGGAAGAGTGCCTTCTCCCTCTATCTCAGTCAGAGCGTCGTGATGGTTGGCCTCTTCTCCTGTCTCGTGCCGAGACTCTGGGGTTCTTTGAGCCGGTTGGAGTTCTGGCTTGTTGTGGCAGCGTTCTCCGCGTTGCAGCTCCTGGCTGCGCACTGGTGGCAAACTCATCGTGGCCGGGGACCGATGGAGCGTCTCTGGAGACATCTCGCCTACCGAAAACTGAAACGAACTTGACCACGCCTGTCGACTCGGCTACCGTTGAGCTGTGACCCAAGAGGATAGAATCCTGGAGGAGCGGGGACGGAGGATCGTCGTCGCCTCCTGGATCGGCATTATCGGCAACGGCGTCCTTGCCGTGCTCAAGACAGTGGTCGGCTTTGTTTCCGGAAGTGCCGCCGTTTTGGGCGACGGCATCGACTCAGGGCTGGACGTGCTTACCAGCGGGATTACGCTTATCGCCGCCCGGATCACCTCCAAGCCCCCGGACATAGATCATCCCTACGGTCACAGCCGGGTAGAGGCGATTGCAACCAAGTCTGTTTCCTTCATCATTTTTTTCGCCGGCGCCCAACTCGCCTTAGGAACCATTCGCCATCTCATTGACGGTACACCCCGAGAATTACCTTCGGAGCTTGCCATCTGGGTGACCGTAGCCTCAATCATTGGTAAGACCGCGTTGGCCGTGCACAAGCGGTTGGTTGGACAGCAAGAGAACAGCTCCATGCTCATCGCCGACGCTAACAATATGCGAGCTGACATCATAATCTCCCTGGGTGTCCTCGCAGGGCTCGCGGCGACCTTTCTCTTCAGTTTGCCCATCGTTGATACCGTCGTTGCCCTCCTCATCAGTATCTGGATCATGTTCGTCGCTTTTCGGATATTTCTGGAAACGAACACGGAGCTCATGGAGGGGTACAAGGATCGTGACACTTACAAGGAGATCTTCAAAGCCGTGGACGGTGTTCCCGGGGCGGAGCATCCCCATCGCACAAGGGTGAGAACCGTGGGCTCTATGCAAATCGTCGATCTGGATATCGAGGTGGATG
>CAYZHV010000241.1:0-5672 GCA_964478055.1 uncultured Spirochaetaceae bacterium
GGCAGTACAACGTTCGAGGCTCGGTGCCCGTGGGTAAGGAGGTTATCGTCGTGGGCGGTGGAAACGCCGCGGTCGACGCCGCCCGGACCGCTGTGCGCCTCGGCGCGGAGGTAACCATCCTCTACCGCCGAACCCGGGAGCAGATGCCCGCATACAGCGAGGAGATAGAGGAAGCTCTCCACGAGGGAGTGAAGCTCCTCATCCTCACGCAACCCGAAGAGGTTCTGCGGGACGAGAGCGGCGCAATAACTTCAGTGCGCTGCAGGCCCCTATCTCTCGGGGAGTTCGATCGCTCCGGCCGACGGAAGCCGCGACCCGGCGAGGGCGCGCTATTCGACCTTCCCGCGGATCAGGTGATCGTGGCCATCGGACAGCGCCTCGATCTGCCGGGTTTCGCGGGCAATGGCCAGACATCCCCGGATCAACTTGCTGCTGCCCTGGAGCATAACGAGTCGAATTTTATTGCCGCGGACCCGGTCACCGGACAAACCTCGGTGCCCTGGATCTTCGCCGGAGGCGACGCGGTGAGCGGGCCCTCCTCGGTGGTCGAGGCGATCGCCGCCGGAGAGCGGGCGGCCTACGGCATAGATTTGATGCTCACCGGAGAGGATCACGCCTTCTGGCGGGAGGAGAAGGTGATAGACACCGCCTTCGATCCGGATGCGGATCCGGTCCCCTATCCACGGGAGCTCATGTCGACGATACCAGTGGAACGGCGGCGGCACAACTTCGATGAGGTGGAGCTGCCCTGGTGCGAGGCGGTGGCTCTGCGGCAGGCGAGACGATGCCTGCGATGCGATTACGGCAAATGCGGCGTTCGGGAGGTGCACCATGCCTGAGATTACGATCAATGGTCATACCCTAAAGGCTCCGGAAGGGGCGACAATACTGGAAGTGGCGAAGGCCGAAGGTTTTCACATTCCCACTCTCTGTCATGTTGAAGGATTCCCGCCTCTGGGGGCGTGCCGAGTCTGCGTGGTGGAGGTCGAAGGTGCCCCGCGGCTACTGGCGGCCTGCGCAACACCGGTCCGGGAAGGGATGGTGATCCACACCAATTCTCCCCGAACAAGAAAAGGACGGCGGAGTGTGGTGGAACTGCTCCTCAGCGAGCACACCGGGGACTGCATGATCTGCGACCGCGGCGAGGACTGTGAGTTGAAAGCCCTCGCCCAGGATCTCGGTATTCGCGAGCTTCCCTTCGAGGGAGAGCGACTGCCGGTACGGATGGACGAGAGCACCGCGGCTCTGGTTAGGGACAGCGGCAAGTGCATCAAATGCCGCCGTTGCGTCACCGCCTGCAACGCCATACAGGCCGTAGGCGCCCTCTGGCCCCAGGGGAGGGGCTACGAGACCACGATCGGCCCCGCCTTCGGCGGCGACCTCTCGGAGGTGCCCTGCGTCCAGTGCGGCCAGTGCGCGGCGATCTGTCCCGTCGGCGCCATTGGCGAGCGCTCCCACATCGATCAGGTCTGGGCTGCCCTCGATGACCCCGAGCAGTTTGTCGTCGTCCAGACAGCCCCGGCTATACGGGCGGCCCTGGGAGAATCCTTCGGTCTGCCTCCGGGTACGCTTGTAACCGGAAAGATGGTAAGCGCCCTCCGGCGACTTGGTTTCGACAAGGTCTTCGATACAAACTTCACCGCGGACCTCACCATTATCGAGGAAGGAAACGAGTTGCTCAGCCGACTCAAGAGCGCTCTTCTCGACGGGGAGCCCGCGGCGCTCCCGCAGTTCACGAGCTGTTCCCCAGGTTGGATCAACTTCGCCGAGGAGTTCTACCCCCGGTTCCTGCCCAACATCTCGAGCTGTAAGAGCCCGCAACAGATGTTTGGTGCCCTGGCCAAAAGCTACTACGCCGAGTCCCTCGGAATCGCTCCGGAGAAGATGACCGTCGTCTCGGTAATGCCGTGCACAGCGAAGAAGTACGAGGCATCGCGCCCTGAAATGTGGGACAGCGGAGTCCAGGATGTTGACTACGTCCTTACCACCCGGGAGCTCGGACAGCTCATCAAAGCGGGGGGTATCGACTTTCTCTCCCTCCCGGACGAAGCCATGGACGCCCCCCTGGGGCTCTCCTCGGGAGCCGCGGACATCTTTGCCAACACCGGCGGTGTCATGGAGGCTGCTCTAAGGACCGTCTGGGAGGTAGTAACCGGGACCAGACTCCCCATGGAGGACCTCCACGTACAGCCTCTTGCGGGGCTCGAAGGGGTAAAGGAGGCGGAAGTCACCTTTACCGGGACAACGGAGGAGTGGCGATTCCTGGAGGGCGTCACCGCACGCGTGGCGGTTGCTCACGGCTTGGGAAACACCGCGGCTCTTCTCGACCGAATAGACAAGGGAGAGAAGGAGTACCACTTCGTTGAGATCATGACCTGTCCCGGGGGGTGCATAGGCGGCGGCGGTCAGCCACGGGTGACTGACAACTCCGTGCGTCTTGCTCGCATCGAGGCAATCTACAAGGAGGACGAAGGCAAGAGCATCCGAACAAGCCATGAGAACCCGGCGATTCAGGAACTCTATGCCAACTACCTCGGCGTTCCCTTAGGCGAGAAGTCGCACCACCTGCTGCACACGCACTACGAGCCGAAGCATCCCCAACCGGACCGGGAGGAGCAGACGGTCTGAATCGAGGTTGGTAAGAGGGGCCCTCCCGAGGTATCCTGAAGCCAAGGGAGGCCCCAGATGAGCAACCAGGAAAAGAGCTACGCCCTCATACTCGGTGTGGGCCCCGGGCTCGGTGGCGCCTTTGCTCGGGCGTGCCATGACCAGGGGCACATTCTTGTTCTCGTTTCCCGCTCCGCCGCTCGGATGAGCCGGGTCGTGGATGAGCAGGAAATCGACCCCAATCGCGCCTATCTCATGGAAATGGATCTCGCCGATCTCGAAACCAGTCGGGAACGGTTCAACAGTATGCTCGAGCGAAACCAAGTCCCCAGAATCGTCGTCTTTAACGCCGCGGCGATGCGCAAAGACAATATCGAGACCCTGAGGACCGAAGACCTACTGGAGACCATACAGGTCAACGTCGCCTCTGCCCTTCAGACTATACGGAGCTTTGTGCCAGCTATGGCCGGGCAGGGAGGATCCATCATGCTCGTTGGCGGTGGCTTCTACAAAGAGCCCAACCCGGAGTACGCCTCTCTTTCCATCGGAAAGGCTGCCCTTCGTAATCTCGCTCATACTGCTTTTCCCTGGGCCCGGGAGCAGGGCGTGCAGGTTACGCAGATGACCGTGGGAGGCTACGTGAAGGGGAGGGGACCCCTCAGCCCGAAGCGAATCGCCGAACGAACAATAGAGGAGACCAAGAAGCCTCCGGAGGAGTGGCAGCCGGAAGTGTGGCTACCTTAGTATCACCCCACTGGCGGACAGCATGGTATCACCATACTGGTGGACTCTCTCCTCTCGGCCGCCGATTTTTCGTACATTTAGCCTCCGACTGGTGCCAGTTTCCGCCCCCTCCGGGGTTGAATAGGTAACCAGCAGGAGGAACGAAATGACGGAACAGGTCTGGAAGGAAATACTCGATAATGCACGGTGGGCGCCGAGCGCCTACAACGCCCAGCCCTGGCGTTTCGAAATCGCCGGCGGGACGGTAACGCTCCTATCGCGTCCGGAGCGGTGGCGACCGGTGATCGATCCAAAGAACAGAGAGACTCTGATTTCTATAGGTGCCCTCGCTCACTCTCTTCGGGTAGCTGCCCGCGGAGCGGGCTACGTTCTGGAGGAGGAGTGGCTTCTCAGCTCTCCCTTCGACGAGGAGATCGCGCGGTTTTCCCTGAAAGAGGAGGAGTCCTCCTCTCGAGAAGAACTCGAGGCGCTTCTCGGAGTGCGAACCTGGCGGAGGGAGTACCGCCACGAGCCGATCTCCCCGGCGAGACTGGAGGCAATTGGCGACCTTCTGGGTGAGTACGGCGCGTTAGCCGTGAAGGGTTCATCGGAGTTCAAGAAGGTTGTAGACGCCTCGGTGGAGGCCGCGGTGCTCCACGCCCGGAGCAAGGAGATATACTCGGAGCTCTCGCCCTACCTCTATCATCCGCGACGTAACGGGCATCACACCTGGGGTGTGGTTTCCCCGATATCCGAGCGAAAGGGAGTGCGGGAGTTCTTCTGGAATCGCCTCTCGAACAGTCGTACCGCTCTCCGCAAGGGGTATCGGGCAAGCACCATCACTGACAGTCGAGATCTGCTCCACCAGGCGCCGGCACTGATTCTGTTGAAAGGAGACGGAGAGAATCCGTACGACCTGATCGAGGTTGGGACCAGGTACCAGCAGCTTCGGATAGAGGCGTTTCGCATGGGCCTGGCGACGCAGCCGGTCTCGATGCTCCCGCAGATGGTCAACCACGAGGGAATGGATCCGGAACATGGCGTGGAAAAGATCCAGCTTCTCATTCGCCTCGGGGTTCCTATGGAAACAAAGAAGAAGCCCCGGTCGGTTCGAGAGCCGGTTGAGACCCTGCTGAAGAACAGGACCCTCCCAGAGGGCGACGCCTCCCGGGCAGCTTAGTACACTTGAGTTGTGCCTGAGTATCCCGACGTCATCAACTATGTGGAGGTGCTCTCAGCTTACGCGGTCGGCCACGAGCTCTCCCGAATAGAACTGCTCCATCCCTTTCTCCTGCGAAGTGTTAGTCCCCGTTGCCAGAAGGGAGGTAGGGTGCTCGCCGACAGGGCTCTTTCGCGGCTTCTCAAAGAGGATTGGCCGAGGCGAATCGAGGACCTCGAGGAGAAACGGCGCATATGAAACCGCGGATGCACGGTCGCGGCCTGGCACAGCTCCTCCCGGGAGCGATCTTCGGGACGCTCTTTGCGATCCTACTTCTTCTCGCTCCGGCGGTTTCGGCGCAGGAGCGGGAGGCAGGAGTCGTCACCAGGGTGGTGGACGGTGACACGATCGAGCTGACGGGAGTGGGGCGGGTGAGGTTGCATGGGATTGATGCCCCGGAGCTTGCGCAGCCCTATGGCACCGAGGCGAAACAGTACCTTCAGGAACGTATTGAGGGGAGGCGGGTTGAGCTCGTGCCCACGGACCGGGACCGATACGGGCGACTAGTGGCGTGGGTCTATCTTCCGGAAGGAGGGAGTACACAAGTGGCGTTGCTGGAGGCGGGACTCGCCTGGTGGTACGAGGAGTACGCTCCCGAGGCGGCCCGGCTCGCCGCGGCGGAGACGAGGGCGCGTGAGGCAGGTCGCGGCCTCTGGGCTGAGGGAGATCCGTTGCCCCCTTGGGAGTGGCGCCGGCGCAGACGATCCACTGGCCTCCCTCCGGGTGTGAGAGATCGGGACTGCTCGGATTTCGCGACACAGCGGGAGGCGCAGCGGTTCTTCGAGGCCGCCGGTGGCCCCGAGGTTGACCCGCACCGCCTCGACGGTGACGGCAACGGCCTTGCCTGTGAGAGTCTTCCCTGAGGCACTATCGCCCAGGACTTGGTGCGCCGCCCCTCCCTTGCACATCATGTGAAAACTATATATAAGTAATGCTATATGGATGTTGCACTGTTTGAGGAACGGCTTTCGCAGTCGTCGGTCCCTGTTGTTGTCGATGTCTGGGCGCCCTGGTGCGGCCCGTGCCGAACGATGAAGCCGGCAATTGAGAAGCTCGGCGAGGAATTCGAGGGCCGTGTGGAGCTCCTCGAGCTGAACGCCGACGAGAATCCGGAGCTGGTGCA
>CAYZHV010000242.1:0-5672 GCA_964478055.1 uncultured Spirochaetaceae bacterium
TCCTCGAACGCCTGGACTCCGCCCGGGAAGAGCCCTGGAAGGGATATCCGGTCTACACGGGACGTTTGGCCGGGCGGGAGGTGATCGTGGCCCGAAGCGGCGTCGGTAAGAGCCTCTCCGCCATGGTAGCCCAGCGGCTGATCGACCGGTACGAGCCGGGGAGTATCGTCGTTACGGGCCTCGCGGGAGCGATAAACCCGGTCTTCCAGATCGGAGACATGATAGTCGCCGAGGAGACGCTGCAGTATGACATGGACGTTCGGGCTCTCGGCTTCAAGCTCGGGGAGATCCCCTATACCGATCACCGGATTATCCGGTGTGATCCGGAGCTCGTCCGGCGGGCTGCGGCCACGGAGCTCCCGGAGGGCTCCGTTCGTACCGGGCGCATTCTTACCGGAGACCGCTTTGTAAATCGGCGCGCCTACCAGGAGATGGGCTACCTCCGTTCCGAGCTCGAGGGGGACGCAGTAGAGATGGAGGGCGCCTCGGTTGCCCTGGTGGCTCGGGTAAACGAAATACCGGTGGTGGTTGTTCGCACCATTTCGGACAAGGCGGACACCAACGCCCGGGTTGACTTTGAACGCTTCCTGCCAAGAGCTTCTGAGAACAGCGCCCTTGTTGTAACTGAGATACTGAGGAGGAACTAGTTGAATTACGAGCTACTCTCGGAACGGGAGCTACCGGATCATAACGCCCGGGGGCTCCTCTACCGACACCTAAAGTCGGGCTGTGAGGTCTTTCACGTCGCCAATGACGACCGGGAAAACCTTTTCGCCTTCGGCTTCAAGACAGTGCCGAAGGACAGCACCGGTGTGGCCCACATTCTCGAGCACACCGTTCTCAACGGCTCCGAGTCCTTTCCCGTAAAGGATCCTTTTCTCAGGCTTCTCAAAGGTAGCGTGTACACCTTTCTCAACGCCATAACCTTTCCGGATAAGACGATCTATCCTGCGAGTTCCACGGTGGAGCAGGACCTGTTCAACATGATGGAGGTGTACGGAGATGCGGTCTTTTTCCCGCAGCTCAAGCGACAACTCTTTCGGCAGGAGGGGCACCGGCTCGAGTTTGATGAAGAGGGGCGACTCACCCTCACCGGAGTTGTCTACAACGAGATGAAGGGCAACTACTCGAGCCACGACTCTATAGCCTCGGAGTGGTGCTACCGCTCCATATTTCCCGACACCACCTACGGCGAGGACTCCGGCGGTGATCCCCGGGAGATTCCAAAGCTCACCTACGAGGAGTTCGTCGAGTTCCATCGGGCGTTCTACCACCCCTCGAACGCACGGATCTTCCTCTACGGGAATATCCCGACCCAGCGGTACCTCGATTTTCTGCACGAGCGATTTCTCTCCCGGTTCGAGGCGAAGCAGACCGGTGTCGATGTTCCCCTTCAGAAACCGTGGAAGGAACCCCGGGAGCTCACGGCCTATTATCCCGCGGATGGCAGCAGCCCCGGCGAGGAGCGCAAGTCTTCGGTAACGCTGAACTGGCTGCTCTTTCCCTCCACGGATCCCTATCTCTCCCTCGCCTTCGGCGTTCTCGCGGACGTCCTCCTCGGTACCAGCGGGTCACCGCTCCAGAAGGCTCTCGTCGAGTCCGGCCTGGGGGAGGACCTTTCTGCTCCCACCGGCTATGAGACCGAGCTCCGACAGGCGGTATTCTCAGTGGGATTGCGCGGAACCGAGGAGAGCAAGAAGAAAGAGATCGAAAAGCTCATTTACGATGTTCTCCGGCGACTGGCCGAAGAGGGTCTCGACCCCGAGTTGGTGGAGGCTTCCTTGCGGCGGGTCGAGTTTCGGAACCGGGAGATCCGTGGCGGCGGTCCCCAGGGACTACGGCTCATGCGAAAGACCATGCGCGGCTGGATGCACGGCTTTCACCCGGCGGACTACCTCGACTTCACTTCTCCTTTCTCTCAGCTTCGCAAAGAGCTCTCCGAGAAGCCCCGGTACCTGGAGGGGCTGATCAAAGAGTATCTCCTCGAGAATCCTCACCGGAGCTCGGTGACAGTAAAACCTGATCCGGAGATGGCCGAGAGAGAGGCCCAGGAGCTCCGCTCGGAGCTCGCCCAGATGGCGGACGCTATGAGCGAGGAGGAGCGTGGGCGCCTGGAAGAGGAAAACCGGGAGCTCCGGGAGCTCCAACAGGCTCCGGACCCGCCGGAAGAGCTCGCAAAGATCCCTTTTCTCCGGCTTCATGACATACCCCGGGAGGTGGTGCGTATTCCCGGGTACTGGGAGCCCATGGGGGACGTCCCGCTCCACAGTCACACGGTATTTACCAACGGCATCGTCTACGTCGACTTCGCCTTCGATCTTCATGACCTCACGCCGGAGGAGGAGCGGTACCTTCCGCTGCTCGCCCACGCCCTGACCGAAACCGGCCTTCCCGGGATGAGCTACGACCAGCTTCTGCAGCAAATCAACATGCACACCGGCGGAATCGGAGCCTCCGTGGCGTCCTCCGCCACGGTGCCGGATCCCAATCGGGTCCGGATGATGCTCAATGTCAGGGTGAAAATGTTGGAAGATCGCCTCGATGAGGGGCTCTCGCTCTTTCGCCGGGTTCTTCTGGAGCCGGACTTTTCCGATCATCGGCGGCTGGAGGATCTCGTTCACGAAGTGCGGAACGACATGGTTTCCTCTCTGGTTCCTTCTGGACACTCCTACGCAATGAATAGGGCCGCTCGACTTCTTTCGGCCTCTTCGGCTGTGGATGAGCAGTGGCACGGCATAGAGCAGCTCCGTTTCGTCGACGCCCTTGCTCAGGAGGATGGCGCCCAGAAGGTGGCGGAGACGCTTGGCAAGCTTCGGCAGCGGGTGATCGAAAGCAACCGGCTCTCGGTCAACCTTACCTGCGACGAGGAGATACGCGGAAGTGTTGCGGAGCGCTTGAGCACCCTGGTCTCGGAGATCCCTCCGGGAGATTCCCCACGACTGGAAGTGGAAACCGTACAAGCGCGACTGCCGGAGAGTTCCGCTCCCCGGGTCGAGGGGATCGCGGTCTCCTCCTCGGTAAACTTCGTGGCCCTCGCCCTTCCGAGCTCTCCCGTGGGCTCACCGGAACAGCCTGGGGAGGAGGCGCTGGCGCAGCTCATGCGCACCGGGGTGCTCTGGGAAAAGATCAGAATGGAAGGCGGTGCCTACGGAGCCTTCGCCTCGAACACCGCCACCGAACGCACCTTCCTCTTTGGATCCTACCGGGATCCTCAGGTGTACCGCACCCTTCAGGCGTACCGTCAGGCTCTCGAAGAGCTCTCCTCCACGCCGGTGGAGCCAAAGGAGCTCGAGCTCACCCTTATCGGTCTTCTCGGTAAAGAGCTGCGTCCCATGGTCCCGAGAGAGGAGGGTATGGTGAGCTTCCGACGGGATCTTCTCGGCGTTACCGACGAGCTACGGCAGTCCGTACGGGACCGGCTGCGAGAACTGACCCCGGAGGAGGTGCGGCTCGCCGCGCAGCGCCTGCTCACCGCCCTGGACGAGGCGAGCGTTGCCGTCGTCGGTGGATCCGCGGCCCTCGATGAGGCGAGTGAGAAAGAGCCCGCTCTCAAAGAGAACCGTCTGGAGCTCCATCTATGACCGCCTGGGCCCTCGTGACCGGCGCCTCCAGCGGCATAGGCCTGGAGTTTGCCCGCATCCTGGCCCGGGAGGGGTACAGCCTCGTTATTGCCGCCCGGCGCCTCGAGCGGCTGCAAGAGCTCGCCACCAACCTAAAGGAGCTCTACAGCGTTGAGGTCCAGCCGATCGAGAGCGACCTGTCGAGCTCCGACGGCGCCGCGGAGCTCTATCGGAGCGTTCGGGAACGGGAGATAGTGCCAAAGGTGCTCGTCAACAACGCCGGCATCGGCGACCTCGGCGACTTTGCGGAGATGGACATCGAGCGGCTGGTAAGTATGATCGAAATCAACTGTGTAAGCCTTGCTCATCTAACCCGGCTCTTTCTTCCGGAGATGATCGCCCAGGGGGGCGGAAGAATACTCAACGTCTCCTCCGCCGCGGCGTTTCAGCCCGGCCCCTACATGGCCGCCTACTACGCGAGCAAGGCTTTCGTGCAAAGCCTCTCTGAGGCGCTCTCCGAGGAGCTTGCGGACCGGGGCGTCACCGTCACTGCTCTCTGCCCCGGTCCTACTCGGAGCGAGTTTCAGGAGTCCGCCCGGATGGACACAGAAAAATACTTCGCCAAGCCCGGGATCCCCACGGCTCAGGAAGTGGCGGAGTACGGCTATAGCTCCATGGTCAAAGGCAAGCGGGTGGCAATCCACGGCTTTCGATTCAAGCTTCTTCTCTTGCTAACGCGGTTTCTGCCTCGACGAGCGGTTGTTTTTGCGGTAAGCCGGCTCCAGCAGAGCCGTCGATAGTCTTCTCTATTGCTCCGGGAGGAGTGCACGTATCCATTCTGCTGACTCAGGGCCGGGATTCGGCGGTTATTGTGACCGAATCCCCATCCGTTGCAACATCCGGGGTGTTCTCTGTACAATCCCCTGCGTAACTATCCTCTCAAGGAGCATATCAGTATGGCTAAACTAAAGACTAAACCCGGAATCGTAACCGGTAATCAACTCACCGAGATCTACGAGTACTGCAAAGAGTCCCACTGCGCTCTTCCGGCAGTCAACGTAATCGGATCGAGCAGCCTCAACGCGGCTATGGAAGCGGCCCGGCAGGCGGGTAGCGCCATTATTATCCAGTTCTCCAACGGCGGGGGCGTCTTCAACGCCGGTAAGTACCTCGACAACACGGACCAGCGCGCGGCGATTGCCGGTTGTGTGGCCGGCGCCCATCACGTGCGCATTCTCTCGGAGTACTACCAGGTTCCCGTCATTCTTCATACCGACCACTGCGCCAAAAAGCTGATCCCCTGGATCGACGGACTCATCGCCCAGAGCGAGGCGTACTACAAAGAGTTCAAGCGCCCCCTTTATAGCTCTCACATGCTCGACCTCTCTGAGGAGCCTCTCGAAGAGAACCTCGAGATCAGCGCGGAGTTCCTCGAGCGCATGAACAAGATCGACATGTCCCTGGAGATCGAGCTCGGCGTTACCGGTGGTGAAGAGGACGGCGTGGACAACACCGCGGTCGACTCCTCTCGTCTCTACACTCAGCCCGAAGAGGTTCTCCAGGCGTATGACAAGCTCAACGGCATCGGCCGGTTCACCGTGGCCGCGGCTTTCGGCAACACCCACGGTGTCTACAAGCCCGGCAACGTCAAGCTTCGACCGGAGATTCTCAAGCACTCTCAGGAGCTCATCCAGAAGGAGCGCAACACCCAGGAGAAGCCTCTGGACCTCGTCTTCCATGGCGGTTCCGGCTCGGAGAAGGAGAAGATCACCGAGGCGATTTCCTACGGTGTAATCAAGATGAACATTGACACCGACACCCAGTGGGCCTTTACCAAGCCGGTGAAGGAGTACATGGACAAGTACGACGGCTATCTCCACTCCCAGATCGGCAACCCCGAGGGGGAGGAGAAGCCGAACAAGAAGCAAATCGATCCTCGAGCCTGGCTCGTGGAGGGAGAGAAGGGCATGATCGGCCGCCTTATCGAGGCGTTCAAGGACCTCAACTCCTACCAGCAGTTCGATATCTAACCTGACGGGGAGTCCAAACTCCCCGGAGCGTATAGCCAGTCACGGGCGCCGGAATTGCTCCGGCGCTCTTTTTTTGGCTCCG
>CAYZHV010000243.1:0-5649 GCA_964478055.1 uncultured Spirochaetaceae bacterium
AAATGGGGGTGTATATGTGCTCTGTAGTGCATCCACGGCAAGGTCGACGCCGCCGAGGTCGCACGAGCACGTCCAACGGCTGCTGGCCGAGGGGCAGTTCACCGCCAGCTACAAGTTTGCTCTGCTTCTGGCTTTGGCGGACCTCTGTGTCCTCCAGGGGGACGACTCGGGTGCCCCGCTGGAACTCAGTATCCGCGACATTGCCGAGAAATACGTCGAGCTGTACTGGCAGCAGTGCAGGCCCTTCGAGAGCGGCGGGCGAGACACAGGTATCATCCTTGCCCAAAACACTGGCAAGCAGGCCGCCGTCATCTCGAAGATTCTGGCGGCACAGCATGCGTGCAGCGGCTCCCTGTTTCGACTCCGCCAAACGGCCCCCGACCTGTGGAGGGCATTGGTTGCCGACATACGACAAGTGGTCGCCGTCATGCCGCTGTAGAAACTACAGACGGTGGGCAACGAGCGGCTGGAGTTCTTCTATGAAGACACGGGCCGCGGCAGGGCAATCACGTTCAAGCCGGGCGTGGCGTTCTGCTTTCGGGCCTTTTACAGCCTGCTGCGTGACCTGATCCAGGGTGCATGAATAAGATTCGTGCAGAAGCTCAACGCCAACGCTTGACAAAGCCCTCTTTTGGGGCTAGAACAGGTCCCATGCTGGCAGGTGGGGGGCTGCTGGCGTCGGCGAAGCGGGTGTGCCGTGCAATTGCAGAAGTCGCTCGAAACGAAACCGTGCGGCTTGCCGTTTTTTGCGCTGTTTGCACTTAGAAACGGAAGAGTTCATGCTATCTGACTTGGCAGGTATGAAGTGGCACGAGCGGCGTGCTTTCTGGCAACGAGAGTCCATTATGGTACAATCGGAAGGTCTTGCCACCAAACGGTTTGTGTATGAGAGTCTGGCGGGCCTGCCGCCAGACTGAATCACGAACTTCCGCCCGCTGGAGCCTTCCATGTCTTCGCGCCGCCCACACACCACGCCGCGATGAGCATCGGGCACAACACGACGCAACTGCACAAGGTCGCGAAAGCCGTGGGGATTGACCTCAAGGCAGTGCCCGTGTCGCAAGAAACGGAAGTCGTTGGGTAAGTGTACGTCCAGAAGCGTTGGACGTTGGAGCCTTTTGTTCGGCATAAGATGAGGAAACTTCCATGAGTCTTGGTTTTAGCAAGAAAGCTCTCCTGTTTCTCGGGGTGGTGCCCGCATTGCTTTCACCGGCCGATGCCACGGCTGTGGAAGAAGACCCCATTCCCATTACCAAAGCGGAATGGATTACCGCTGGAATGCCGGGGGCTGCAGCGGGCGAAACACCACCGATTGGGATGCCGGGCGTGCATGCCTGGCAGGGCAAGCCCACGCCTCCCGGCCAGAAGGGACCGATGCCGGTCTTTCGAAAATCCTTCGTCCTCGATGCCACCGCCATTTCCCGCGCGCAAGTGGCGGTTTGTGGCCTCGGACATTTCGAGCTGACGGTCAATGGCGAAAAGGTCGGAGACCATTTTCTCGACCCGCCATGGTCCGACTATGCTGACACGTGTTACTACGTTCGCTTCGACGTTGCCAAGCTTTTGAGACCCGGTGAAAACGTGCTCGGCGTGATGCTGGGCAACGGCATGTACAACGTCCCAGGTGGTCGCTACACCAAGTTTGTCGGGTCCTTCGGTCCGCCGAAACTCATCCTCTGCTTGGTGGTTGCACAGGACGACAAAGAGCGGATCATCGCCAGCGACGACACCTGGAAAACCGACGACGGCCCTATTGCCTTTAGCTGTATCTATGGTGGTGAGGACTACGACGCACGCAGAGAACAGGCCGGCTGGGACAAGCCCGGCTTTGATGATGGCCACTGGCAACTTGTGAAGGTTGCCGATGGGCCTGGCGGCAAGCTGCGCCCGGCAACCTCACCGCCTATCAAGGTAATTCGACATCTTGAACCGGTGTCGGTCAAAAAGCTGAAAGACGGGCGATACGAGGTTGACCTGGGCGAGAATCTGTCGTCGCGGCCAGTAGTCAAGGTGAAAGGCAAGGCCGGCAGCCGAGTGACCATCGAGACCGCAGAACGCAAAGGCCAGCCATGGCAGGGGCACTCTTATTCCTATACGCTCAAAGGGGGGGCGAACCGGAAGTCTTCGCGCCTCGCTTCACCTACTTCAGTTTCCAGTATCTCTACGTCAGTGGCGTCGCGTGGAAGGATGATGTCAAGAGTGGCGGTGGGGCGCCGGAACTGGTCGGTGTTGGGGCGGATTTTGTCAGCAGTTGCGGACCGCGGATCGGCGAGTTCGCCTGTAGCAACCCGCTGCTGAACGAAATCGATGCGATGATTGATCGCAGCGTGGCCAGCAACTTGCAGCACGTACTGACCGACTGTCCGCACCGCGAGAAGTTGGGCTGGCTCGAAGTGTCGCATCTCATGGGGCCGTCGATCCTCTTGAACTATGACATGGGAGAGCTTTATCGCAAGATCTGCCGCGACACCACCGACTCGCAGCTAGAAAACGGATCGGTTCCCGACATTGCCCCGGAGTACGTGCGGTTCAAGAACGGATTCTTCGAATCTGCCGAGTGGGGTAGCGCGTCGGTGCAGCTTCCGTGGTTGATACATCAGTGGTATGGCGACGAGCGAATCCTGCGCGAGCAGTACCCGACCATGACCCGTTACACCGATTATCTGGTCAGTACGCGCAACGAGGCCGGGCTGGTCAAAGGAGGGCTGGGCGATTGGTATGACTGGACACCCGAGAAGGGACACGTCGGGCCGTCACAACTGACACCACCCGAGCTGCCCGCCACGTGCATGCTCTACGACAATGCACGCATCCTCCGTCAAGCGGCCATGATGCAAGGCAAGGCGGCCGAGGCGCAGAAATGGAAAGAACTGTTGGAAAAGGTGCGCCGTGATTTCCTGGCGGCCTATTACGACAAGCAGAACAAGACGGTGGCCACCGGCAGTCAATGCGCGTTGGCCCTAGGTTTGTATTTCGGTCTGGTGCCCGAAGACGATCGCGGCGCCGTTCTGACCAACCTGGTCCGAAGTGTTGAAAGGAATGAATACCGCCCAAGCACGGGTGAAGTGAGCTTTCGCTACCTGGTGTTGTCCCTTGCGGAAGCAGGTCGCAGCGACGTGGTCTACCGTATGGTCAATCGCACCGATCCCCCCGGCTACGGATGCATGCTCGAACAGCATGGGCTGAAGACCTTGTCGGAGCGGTGGGACCGGCCCGGTTCATCGTTGAACCATTGTATGTTCGGTCACATCCAGGAATGGTTCGGAAAATACCTGCTCGGCATCCGTCAAGCGCCCGGCAGCACCGGTTACGACAAGGTCCTTGTCGATCCCTTCATTCCCGACGATCTCCAGTGGGTCAAAGGATCATTCGACTCACCCAACGGTCGCATCGAAGTCGCCTGGGTCAGGAAGGGTGGAACGGTGGAAGTGACCATCAAAACCGAAAAGGCGGACGTCATCGTGCCACCCGAACGAAAGGACGTTCAATGGAAAGTTCTTCAATTATGAACATGAACAGATTGAAGCAGGCTGTCACCATCCTTGGCACGCTGATGCTGGCGCTGCCGGCCCGCGCTGATCAGCCTGCCGTGCTGGTCGAAGCCGAAGCTCTCAAGGACACTGGCGGCTGGGTCAACGACTCTCAGTTCATGGATCAGATGGGCTCGCCCTTCCTGCTGGCGCACGGCTTGGGGTGTCCGGTGGATGATGCGAAGACGACCGTCCACATTCCTTCGCCCGGCAAATACCGTGTGTGGGTGCGCACCCGTGACTGGGTGGCACAGTGGACCAAGGGGCGCGTCGATGCTCCGGGCAAGTTCCAGGTGCTCATCAATGACAAACCGCTGAAAACGGTTTTCGGAACGGAAGGCGACGATTGGCACTGGCAGGACGGCGGTGTCGTTCAAATCGACAAGAAAGAAACTTCGCTGAAGCTGCACGACCTGACCGGTTTCGAAGGCCGTTGCGATGCGGTTCTGCTTTCGTCCGATCTGGACTACATCCCGCCGGATGATGCCCCATCGCCTTGGCGCCGCAAGCTGCTTGGGCTGCCCGAAGCGCTGGTGTTGAAAGGGGACTATGAACTGGTGGTTGTCGGCGGTGGTATTGCCGGTGTTACCGCTTGCCTGTCGGCGGCCCGCCTCGGCGTCAAGGTCGCGCTGATTCACGACCGCCCTGTGACCGGGGGCGCGTCGAGTGCCGAGTCGACGGTGGGGGTGGCGGGCAACACCTGCTTCGAGCCCTATCCGCGCGTCGGCTCCCTGACAAACGAAATTGCCTGGACTTATGGCAAGGCGGGATTGGCCAAGGGGTTTGCCTTCGGCAACCCTCAGGATGCCGGAGACTACCAGGTCAAGGCGCTCAGGGAGGCCGGGGTCGAGCTATTCCTGAATTTCCGCGCCAACGAAGTATTCATGGACAAAACCCGCATTCGCGGCATCGGGGCAACCAACATCGTCGATTCGAGCCGCATCCGCGTCAACGGCCGCCACTTCGTCGACAGCACTGGCGACGGATGCATCGGGGTGCTGGCGGGAGCCGACTACGACATCGGCGTCTTTCACATGGGACGCACCAATCTCTGGACGGTCCAGGATACGGGCAAGCCGACCCCGTTCCCCAAATGCCCGTGGGCAATCGATCTCTCGGAGCGCCCCTTTCCCGGCCGCGATACGCCTCAGTTCCCACCCATCAGGAGCTACGACAGCTTCTTCGGCTGGTTCTGGGAGAGCGGCTTCAATCACGACCCGATCAGAAAGAGCGAGTGGATCCGTGACAACAACTTCCGGGCCATGTACGGAGCCTGGGATACCATCAAGAATGTGGACAAGACCTATCCGACCCACGAGATTCGCTTCTCTCGCTGGATTTCGGGCAAGCGCGAGTCGCGTCGCCTGATGGGCGACGTGATCCTCAGTGCGCAGGACCTGAAGTCGGGGCGCGAGTTCGAGGACGGCGTGGTGCCGCTCAGTTGGCGGATGGATTTTCACTTTCCGCACCCACACTTCTTCGATTCGGACAAGTACCGGGAGGGGAGCTTCTACGAGTGGCCCTTCATTTCCCACGCGCCGCATGCCGACGACGACCGCTTCCCCTTCCCCTACTGGCTACCGTACCGCACGCTCTACTCGCGCAATGTCCCGAACTTGTTCATGGCCGGCCGCAACATCTCCGTCACGCAGGAGGCCCTGGGCTCGGTGCGGGTACAGGCCACCACTGGCATGATGGGCGAGATCCTCGGCATGGCTGCGATGCTCTGCGTGAAGCACGGTGTGGATCCACGCGGTGTTTACGAGAACCACTTGGAAGAGCTTTTCGCACTCATGGACGAGGGCACCGGGAAACGTTCCCCCGTGAAGATGCTGGCCTACGAACCTTTTGACTTCACAGGCACACTCAGCGGCAACGGTTCCGGTTCGGGCTGGACCGGCAAATGGGCCGCGAGGACCGGCACGGGCGCGAGCACGACCAGCGCAAGTCTGCGCTACCCCGATGGCACGAATGTGTCGCCCCTCGGCGGTAGTTTGCTGGAGCGATCCGGTGGCGTGGCCAACCAGCGCCTACTGGCGGAGCCCATCGGGCTTGGCGGCGGCTACTTTTATATGAGTTTCCTCGCGCGAAAGGATGAGAGTGGTCGCTTCCGCATCGA
>CAYZHV010000244.1:0-5639 GCA_964478055.1 uncultured Spirochaetaceae bacterium
CCGCCAGGTACTTGTTCTCCTGCCATAGTTCCTCTCCGAGTGCAGAATATAATGACAAGTGCTCGATTTTTGAAGTCTTTCCGGGAGTATCAAGAAGCTTGTTGCTCCTGCCCCGGATATCCCGTTCCGCCGACAGGAGTTATCTGCCCAAAGACGCCCTGGGGCTGCTTCTCCCTGGATGCAGGCTCCAGGAAGCGGCGCCGAAAGGAGTTAGTGCCAGGAAAGCAACAAGCTTCTATATACCTAGAACTCCAGGGGCGCGAAGTACCCGCTCTCACCTCGACCGCTTCGGATGAGAAGGCGCGCTTCCACATCCACCGGTATGTAGGCACGGCCGAAGTCGGTCTCCGCCGCGCTCTGGTAGCGAAGAATGTAGCTCCCCTGGGCGCGGCGTTGCTCCTCGAGGATCAGGGGCCCGATCCCCTCGGGAGCCAGCAGATAACGCACCGAGCCCCCGGTTGCTTCAGCGAGGTAGCTTACCTCGTCGGGCACCGCCCCGGGTTCCAGTTGCACCGCGTGAAAGCGGATGTGATTGGATATCATGTAGTCCGCGAGCTCCTGGAGTCCGTAGTTCGCAAAGGAGTTATCCGGTAGCGCCCGGGGGGTGAAGAAGATTATCGATCGTCGCGGGCTGGTCCCGACAAGGTCCGAGGCCGCGAGCCTTAGCGCCTGGTCGAACTGCCAGGTCTCCTGGGGGCGGAGACCCCGGGCGCGTTCGGCCAGGGTTGTGGCGCCCGAGCCCGCGGGGTCGGCAATCACGGGCTGGCTCTCCGCCACCACGGAGCGGAAGTTGAGCTCCTCGCCGTTGGCAAAGAGCTGCTCCACTCCCTGGGCGATCTCCGAGGCGAAGTTGGTAACCTCCCGAATCGGTGCGAAAAGTAGAGCGCCGTCAATTCGAGTTGTCTCGTGTCCCGCCAGGAGGAGCTCTGCATCCTCCTGGAGTTGACTCTGCTCGGTGAGGATAAAGTTCTCTCCTCCGAGGCCCACAATGGGATTCCCTTCCCGGTCCGCCACGCTGACCTGCATAGTCACCCGCGGAAACTGCTCGGCGCGAATGTAGTCTATCTGCACCTGCATTCCCGAGTAGAGGCTCTGTTCCTGGGCGTAGAGAAGAAGGGCGTTCTCATCGAAATCGACGGCTACGATGTTTCCGTTTGGATCCAGGTCCGCACTGGTCACCCGGGCGTCTATGCCATCTTCCAGAGTCTGAATAAGTCGCTCGTCCCGCAGATCCAGGAGGTGAATGGCACCGCTGTCAGCCACAAGCAGGCGGCCCCCGGGAAGAGCCCGAAGGGACTCCGGCGCCTCCAGGGGAAGGCCCGTAATCTCCTGGAGAAAGTTGCCGCTCAGATCAAATCTGACCAGCCGCGCGCCTTCCGGGGCGCGGTCCGCCACGATAATCGACCCGTCGCTGTAGGCGATCCCCGTGGGTCGTGAGAGACCGTCGAAGGAGCCCAGAGGCGGCCCAAAGGAGAGAATGAACTCTCCCTCCTGGCTGAACTTTGAGACCCGTCGATTTCCCCAGTCCGAGACGTAGATGAATCCCTCCTCATC
This sequence comes from uncultured Spirochaetaceae bacterium, assembly GCA_964478055.1. GTDB lineage: Bacteria > Spirochaetota > Spirochaetia > DSM-27196 > Alkalispirochaetaceae > CAYZHV01. The sequence continues at coordinate 1,555 of CAYZHV010000244.1, forward strand.
GGAAGCGAGATACTGCGGGCCGAGGAGTTGCCCCTCTTCAACCCCGGAGGTACCGAAGGTGTCCTCCTTGATCCCGTTCGGACGGCAGCGAGCGATACGGTCGCTCCCGAACTCGGAGACGTAGAGGTACTCCCCGAGGGGGAGCACGTCAAAGGGCTGGTCGAAAGCGGCAAGCCCTCCTTGGAGGGATCGCAGGATTCGGCCATTCTGATTGATCACCAGGATCTCATGGGTGGCAAAGGAAGTAAGATAGTAGCTGCCATCCGACCGGGGCCGGATGGTTATTGGGCGAAGGAAGAGCTCCACCTCATTCTGTAAAGCCGGATAGGTTTCCGCGTGAACAAAGGCGCCCAGTTCCCTCCGATTACTCTCCAGGGAACGGCGGTAACGAAGGTTGTCAATCAGGTTGCGGAGATAGGTCGTCTCCTCTCCAGAATCGACGAGCTTCTCCCACTCTCCCAGGGCGGCACTGTGAAACCCCGACCGATAGTAGGCGAGGCCAAGCCAGAAACGCGGTCTCGGCTGCTCCGGCGCCAGGGCGAGGCTGCGGGAAAAGGAGAGAATCGCCTCGTTGAAACTCCCCTGGTGAAAGGCTATAACGCCCCAGCGAAACTCCTGTTCCGCTTCGGCTTCTTCCATGTCGATCTGCTGGGCGGAGATGCCCGGCGGGAAAACGAGAAGAAGTGCTGTAAACAGCAGGAGCACTGTTCGGCTCGGGTCGAAGCTTCTCATTAGCTTACCATCCTCTCTTCCAGCGTCTTCAGGTGCTCGCCGATGACCTGGTTCTCCCCTGAGAGACGATAGGCGTGCCGGTAGAGCTTTAGCGCGTGCTGCAGCTGGCCCCGTTTCTCGTAGGCGAGAGCGAGAGAGTCGAGGTAGGCCGGATTGTTCGGTCGACGTCGCGCTGCCCGTTGGCAGTAGGAAAATGCGAGGTCAAGGTTTTCGGAGCTCTCGGCGAGGATGTAGCCGAGAGAGTTCATGGCGTTGGCGTTTTCCGGGTCGATTCGCAGCGCCTTCTCCAGGTGGGCTATCGCCGGGGCCGCCGAGCCCTGTTGGTAGAGTACGTAGGCAAGGGCAGCGTAGACCTTGGCTGACTCGTACCCATCCTCCAGGAGTCTGTTAAACTCGAACTCCGCGAGACGATATCGCTCGGTTACGGAGTAGATATACCCCAAAAGCATCCTGCTCTGGTAGACGTAGAGAAATCCAAGGTCCGAGGAGACCACCTGCTCCAGGTAGAGCACCGCCTCGTCGTACTGCCTGAGGCTGGCGTAACAGAGTCCCATGTAGTAGGAGAGCTCCCCCTGCTGGGCGTCGTCGACGTGCAACTCGAGGAGTCTGTTCAGAGCGGCCTCATACTCGCCGCTCCGGTAGAGTCGTATTGCCTCGTTCACTCACCTACCCCCGAATGAAACTTGCCTGTTGATACGCTTCCTCTATGGTGTGGTTTACCGGATTGAGCAGGACCGGGCTAATGGAGATCGCCCCCTCGCTTATCGCGTGCCAGTCCGTCCCCGCCTCAGGTGTTGATTCGCTCAAACTCCCGTCTACAAAGTAGTACCGTCCTCCCCTGGGAGGATCCCACTGGTGCAAAGTATCCTCGTATCTTCGGACCGACGGGCGGGTAATGTGCACCGGCAAACCCTCTCTATCAATGTTCGGCGCGTTGATGTTTATGAAGTGATCCGGATTCCAAAGCTCCATGAGCTCCTCGAGATGCTCCGCCACGAACCGGGCAATCGGTGAAAAATAGAGCGGGGGCCTGTAGGAGTTGAGAGAGACCGCGATACCAGGAATCCCCTTGTACGCAGCCTGCCTGGCGCCTGCGGCGGTCCCGGAGTAGATTATGTCCGTACCGAGATTCGGGCCGATGTTAATGCCGGAAATCACTACCTCCGGCGTCATCGGAATCGCCCCAAGGGTTGCAACCATGACGCAATCCGCCGGGGAGCCACTGGTGGCGTAGAGACGTTCCCCGACGCGCTCACACCGAATCGCCTCGGTAAGGGTGATATAGTTCGACATGCCGCTGCGTTCCCCATCTGGGGCCACAGTCCACACCTCGTGATTATTCTCTTCCAGTATTTCCCGAAGACGGAGTAGCCCAGGACTGGCCACGCCGTCGTCGTTCGTCAGTAGTATGCGCATCAACCCTCCAGTTGTCGCACGTTCAGGCCTGTTGTGGAACCGCCCAAGGGTACGAGCGTGTGAATCTCCGGCGTGAAGCCAAAGATCCTGCTATACTCGTCGATCGCGTCGATCAGCCGATCCCGGGCGCCGGGACGAAGGATCGCCAGGGCCGCTCCACCATAAGCGAGACCGTGAATGCGCATGCCCACGACCCCCTCTACTCGCTGTCCCCGCTTTACCAGCCAGTCGATCTCGGGACAGGAAAGATCGAGGTTTTCCCGAAGGCTTCCGTGACTCACGGAGAGGACGTTTCCCACACCGTCCAGGTCCCCTCCTAAGAGAAGCTCCCGGGCTTCCTCTACCCTGCTGTTCTCACCGACAACAAAAGCGGCGGCCCTGCGAGCGGCGTCTGAGAGAGCTTCTCTAATCTCCTCCAGGTCCTCTACTCTATAATCCCGGAGGCTCACTCCCGGGCGTCGCTCGCCGAGGGAGGCGAGGGCCTCCTTTTGAAAACTCTCGATCTCTTGAAGGGACATATCATCGCTAAACTGCGGGACTCCTGCGGAGATGAGAACAACCTCATGTCCCTCAACCGAGAGCCAGTCGCACCCTTCCAGGGATTCCCGTCGAGCGTCGCAAGCGTAAATACGCCCAGCTTCCGCGGTCTTCTGCAATCCGGCGCTCTCCTTGAGTCGGAGCGTCTCCGAGGGACTCCGCTTGAGGTAGTGTGTCCCGAGGCGGCCTAGGAGTTCGATGATTCGTTCCGTGGGGAGCGGTGTGTTCGAGACTCTCGTCAAGCCATCGATCAGAGCAACCGCAAAAGCGCTGGTAAGGGAGAGCCCACATCCCGGAGGAGCGTCACTCTGCAGAGTGATGTCCGCCCCCTGTGTCACCAATCCTTCAGAGGAGAGGAGCTGAATGACGGCCTTCGGGAGTCGAGCCCAACGATCTTCCTTGCGTCCCCTAATAGTGGAGAGAGAAGCCCGTTTTCGCTCTTTCAGGTCGGGCGCACTGAACCGGACCACCGAATCCTCTCGTGGCCGAACGGCAACGCGAACTGACGGCGGTGTCACCAGCCGCAGACAGACCCCGTCATTGTAAGCACCTACAGCTCCGAGAAGCGTAGCAACCGTCGGAGCCTCAGTCACCACCGTCGGCTCTGAGCCGAACTCGGACAGGTGGATTTTCCCTATGCGGGACACGTTCCCCTCCTGATATACGCTCAGTATAATAGCGTGAATCGGGGCCCGCAATCAACGGAGTACCAATGTTCTGCCGGCGGAAGATGTCCAAAGGCTTAGAAGGGTCTATTGGAAAGGGAGTGACAATCGGGTAGAGTCTCGCTATGGAACGACTCCGCAGAGCGTTACTGCTACTCACCTCCGCAGTTCTCTTTCCTCTGACCCTGCCGAGCCCCCTTTTTGCCTATGGAAACGCGATCCTCGGCTCAGTGGCACTTCTGCCGCTCTACCTCTTTGTCATCGAGACCAAAGATACCCGGGAGCTCATTAGGGGCGGCGCACTGTTTGGCATCGTTTCAACCCTGATAGCCAACTTCTGGCTCGCCTTCTTTCAGGATTTCTCCATTTGGACCCTTGGCGGGACTACCCTCGGTTATCTCATATACAACTCGATTCTCTTCGGATTTCTTGGTCTCATCCGGGGTCGGTCCAGGCCGTATCGTCCTTTTCTCTTCGCCATGATCTGGGTGGGCTACGAGTATCTGAAATCCGTGGGATTCCTCGGCTATCCCTGGGGCTTGGCGGCGTATACCTACTCCGAGCACCCCCTCCTTCTGCAGATGTCCGAAGTTACCGGAGTCTGGGGAGTGACCGGGGCGGTTCTGATTCTCAACGCCGCCCTCGGGGAGGGCCTCATATTCCTCCTTCAGCGAGACCGCCTCTGGGCTCGTCGTCTCTTCGCCGCGGCCGCCGCGGTGCCCCTACTTCTATCGG
>CAYZHV010000245.1:0-5639 GCA_964478055.1 uncultured Spirochaetaceae bacterium
CGCTGCCGGGTGCGGTAAGCGAGCTCAGCGACGCCGAGCAGTCCCGGCGGGCCCTGGCGGAGGGGAAACGGGGGATCTATGTTCCCATGCTCCAGGCGAAGGGAGCGGAGTTGGAGCAGCACATCGAGTTCGCCAAACGCCATGGGATCAACGCATTTGTAATTGATTTCAAGGATGACTGGGGCCGGGTTACCTTTGACGCTGAGCTGCCAATGACGCGCCGTATCGGGTCCCGCAAAGGATATCTGAATCTGGATAATCTCGTGGATCGACTCGATGAGGCGGGAATTTATCTCATCGGCCGAGTAGTCGTGTTCAAAGACCGGGAGCTCCACGGCTTCGATAACGGAAGGTACGCAATCCGGGACCGCAGAAACGGTGAGATCTGGGGCGTTCCCCTTCCCGCCCGGGAGGTTGATGGAGAGTTCTTGGAGGCGACCCTGCGGGAGCACTGGGTCGACCCCTACTCCCGGGAGGTCTGGGAGTACAACGTCTCCCTGGCGGAGGAGCTGGAGCGAAGGGGCGTCGATGAAATCCAGTTCGACTACATTCGCTTTCCCTCCGATGGTCCGGTGGAGCAGATGAGTTTTCCTCATGGCCGTGAGGGGATGGGTAAAGAAGATGCTCTCGAATCCTTTCTGACCCTTGCCCGGGGACGGCTCACTATTCCCATTGGTGTGGACGTCTTCGGATTCAACGGGTACTACGAGATGGACTACCTGGGCCAGAACATCGCCGTCATCTCCCGGCAGGTCGACGTCATAAGTCCCATGCTCTATCCGAGCCACTTCGCGGAGAAGTTTCTCGGAGACCTCCCCTACCTCGATCGGGCAAGGGCAATTTACGAGAACGGGTCCTCCCGGGCACGACGCATTGCCCAGGACCGCGCAATAATCCGTCCCTACGTCCAGGCCTTCCTTATCGGTGGGGAGCTGAGAATGGAAGAACCCGAATACAAGCGGTATCTAAAAGAGCAAATCGACGGTGCCGAGGAGGGGAACGCCTCGGGTCATCTGCTCTGGAACTACTCCGGACGCTACTACATGGTTGAGTAATGCGCCTCGACTACACCACCCACGCCCAAGAGGCAACTGAGTCCCTTTTCGACCTATCCAGAATCATTCACCGGGGCCCGCTTTCCGCAGAGTTGCGAGAGCTTCTGGCGGTGCAGGTTTCACAACTCAATCGGTGCGCCCATTGCATTGAAGTGCACTGGCAGAAGGCGCTGAAGTTGGGGGTGTCTGAGCAAAAGCTCCGCCTTCTTTCCGCCTTTAGAGAGGCCGGCGTCTACGGGGAGACGGAACTGACCGCCCTGGAGCTCGGGGAGGCGGTCACTCTGCTCTCCCAGGCCGGGGTCTCCCAGGAGCTCTGGGACCAGGTAGAGCTGGCATTCCCCTCGGAGGAGTTGCGATTGCATCTCCTCTACCAGATCATCCTCATGAACAGCTGGAATCGCCTTTCCGTCGCCCTTGCCCTGGCTCCACCTCATTAGAGGGCAGAAAAGAGGACCCCTAACCTCATAAATTCTTGCCCTCCCAGGCCAGCAAACGTATCTTCCCGTCCATGAAGAAGGTACGAACACTCGGAATTACGGCAGGGCTCCTGATCGCTGCTATCCTCCTCGTTGGCTGCAGTGAGCCGGAGCAGACCGCGGAGAGTAGCGGTCAATCGTCGCAAGGGCAGGCAGGATCGAGCACCCTTCTCGATGAAATCTTGGAGCGAGGGGTGCTGCGAGTTGGCACCACCGGAGACTTTAATCCGATCAGCTTTCGGGATCCGGACACGAATGAGCGCGCCGGGTTTGATATCGAGCTATTCACAAAGCTCGCCGAGGACCTGGAAGTGGAATTGGAGTTTGTCGCCACGGACTGGCGTAGCCTCGTAAGCGGCGTCGCCGCAGGCAAGTATGACATCACCTCCAACGCATCCTACAACATGGCCAGAGCAAAGGTGGCGATGTACACCCTCCCGGTTATTCACTACGAGACGGTTCCTCTGACGCTTCAGGAGAACGCGGCTCGGTTCGATTCCTGGGACAGCATCGACCAGGCAGATGTGACTGTGGCGACCACCCTTGGTACGGTCTTCGAGGAACAAGCAAAAGCAATCTTCGAGAATGTCGAGTTTCGCAGTGTCGAGGCCCCGGCACGGGACTTCCAGGAAGTACTCGCCGGGCGCGCCGAGGTGAGCATCACCAGTAACGTCGAGGCCGCCACCCTTGTCCAGACCTATCCGAACCTGGTGCGCATCGATGTTGACCGTTCTCTATACCGCCGAGGCGGCGGCCTGCTCGTCGCCCGGGGAGAACAGGAGCTACTCAATCTGCTCAACACCTGGATCACCCTGCAGGAAGACAACGGTTTTCTACCGGATCTCCGAGAGAAGTGGCTCGGCACCCCGTAATAGGGGCACGGTTTTTTCAATTCCGGGGTCGCTGCGAGGCGGCCCCTTTCTTTTCTTCTTTCCTCATGGGAGGCCCCCCGGATCTGACAACGCCTCTGGCGTAATTGCGCGGAGCAGATGGCGTTTATGCCTGCCCTCTTCTCCTCTCCCTGGACCACATCGGCGGCATTGGAAGGCCGAAAGAGACACCGGTCAGCTCCTCGGAGATCTCCCAGAGGCGGCGCGCGTCCTCCCAGGATGTTGCAGCCCGGGACGGGCGTACCTGCACGGGAAAGCCCCGAGTCTGGAGCCACTCCGGTCCGTAGAGCATCCCACCCTCCGCGTCTTCGGCGGTGGCGGCGTAGAGCTGTGGAAGCGCCCCCATTTCCGCGGATTGAGAGATAGTGTAGTGCATCGCTGTATAGACCGCTCCCTCGAAGCGGGATGCGGAGGATTGCGCGGTTCGCTCCTGCAAGGTCGTCTCAGCGAGCCCTGGATGGGCCGCGGCGCTTATGGACTCACTACCGGCGGCGGAAAAACGACGGTTCAGCTCAAAGGCGAAGAGCACGTTGGCGAGCTTGCTCTGTCCGTAGGCGCGGTAGCGCCGATAGCTCCGACGACTCTGTAGATCCTCGAAGTCGATCCTCGCGAACTTGTGCGCCGTGCTGGTTACCGTAACGACCCGGCTCTTTGGTGTTTTCAGAATCCTTGGCAGCAGCTGTCCGGTCAGGGCGAAGTGCCCGAGGTGGTTGACTCCGAACTGGAGCTCGAAGCCGTCCTGGGTCTCGGTTCGGGGAGGAGCCATTATGCCGGCGCTGTTTATGAGCATATCCAGCCGATTATGCCGGTGGAGGTAGGCTCTGGAGGCGTCGCGGATCGAGTCGAGAGAGGCGAGATCGACAACCAGGAGCTCGAGATCAGCCTCCGGAAGGGACCGAAGGATTTCCTCTCTCGCTTCCTTGGCCCGTTCCTTGTCTCGGCACGCCATGACGACCCGAGCTCCCTTGCCGGCGAGGGCGAGAGTTGTCTGATATCCGAGGCCGCTATTGGCGCCGGTGACCAGAGCCGTCCGCCCGGTCTGCCCCGGCATCTCTTCGCTGCTCCAGTGCATGGGTAGAAAGTATCGCAACTCCCGGGCTTTGTATATCTCGGGTCTCCCGGGATCCGCCGTTCCCAGCGCCCTCGCTCTCCTGATTCGCCACGCCGCGCATTAACAACTTCCCAGATTTAACACGTCGCGACTCAGCTACACCTCAGGGCAAGCCGAGGAATCCCTCGAGAGCGGCAAGAAAGGGCGTGGCGTTGGAGAACATCGCCGGATGGCCCCCACGATCAAAGATAATGGTCTCTGCCGCCGGCAGGCGGGATGCAAAGGCGCGAAGACGCTCCTCGACGTTGGGTATGAGGTCGTCCTCCCGACTGCCGGTGACAAGCACCGGAATTGTGAGCCGTGCGGGGTCCTCGACGTAGAGCGGCAGATGACGACGAGCCGCCTCGGTGATGGCCAGAGTGTCGTTATTGACCACCTCCCGCCAGTCCGAGCCGTGGAGGGATTTCCAGAAGCGCGCTACGTCCGGCGCCTCCATCGCCTGCTCCCGCCCAGCGGCGAGACTCACCGCTTCTTCCGGGCGTATCCGGGAGCCGAAGAAGCTGTCCGCCACCAGGCGCCTGAGGCGTCCTGGATCGATGAGGGCGAGGTTTATGGCGACGATAGCCCCACCGCTGGTCCCCAGGGCATCGATGCGCGGAATGTCGAGCTCATCTAGAAGTCTCCTGATCGCCAGGGCGTTGCACTCCCAGACATGTCTCGGGAGTTCTCGGTAACGGTCTGACCGGCCGTGGTCGAGGAGATCGACGAGAAGAACTCGTCGCTTGTCCGTGAGGCTCGGAACCAGCGCCGAGAACACCGCAGAGGAGGCGGTGTTTCCGTGGAGGAGCATGAGCACTGGCAGATCGGGGTCTCCGTGCAACTCGTAGTAGAGCTCGAGGTCGGCCTGACGACTCATCTCCCCTCCTTTTCTGCGTTCACCGGCCCATGGTAACCTCAAGAGCGAATGAGGCACAATCGAATCCAGAAATGGTTTGCGAAACTCTCCGTGGCCGCCGTGCTGATCCTGTCAACGCTGGGGCTCCTGCTTGTTGGCTGCGCTACCCCGCCCACCGAGACCGATGCGCCGGCGGAGTACGACCAGGAGCCCGCCGGAGTCTATCGGGGAGTAGTGGCCAAAGAAGCAGTCACCGGCACCTTTTCGGTGCGGTTCTTTCCGGAGAGCGCCGAGGAACCGGTCTTTCACTTTTCCCTGGGTCTCGATGAAGGGCGCCTGGAAAGCAGAGCTTCCGGGGAGGCCCTCTCCTCGGAAGACGGCGGGACCTTGCGGTATTCCGGGGTGGTTGGCGCCGGAGAGCAGGAGCTGAGCCTGGAACTCTCCCTGGAGCTCCGTCCGGAGGGCTCGGTCACCGAGGCGCTCCTGCACATCGACGGCGCTCCGGCGGCGGTAATAGCCGCGAAGGAAAGAAGTGACCAGGAGGTACTCACCTTCGAAGGTCGGTTCTCGGGAACGAGCTCGGGAATCTGGAACATGCTCATAACCGGGGAGACGGCCCTAGCAGCATACGCGGAAGAACCCGCGGGAATGGAAGGGGTCGTCCGGGGAAGAGCAGCCGAGGCCCGTCTCTTTCTCCAGGGGCCTGCGGAGTTGGTGGAAGCCTCCGGCCGTTTCTCTAACGAGGGTGTAGCGGGCAGTTGGAGCGAGAACCTCGGTGAGCCCGGATCAGGAGAGTTCGAGGGGCGCAGAAGCCCCGGCGGCTTTGAGCCGTGATCCGCCTCTAGAAGAGCTACCGCTTGATAACCTACCGCTCCACTACCTCTTCGGCCCCGATAAATCCGGCTACCTTGTGGAGTCTCCGGGTTACGAGGGGATGTACGGCTTCGGGAATCTGCCGCCGCCTGATCTCCTCGGCGAAGCGCGTCTCCAAGCGCGTGGCAAGCTCCTCAACAGGACAGTCGAGCTCTTCACAGGAGAGAGCGTCCAAGAGCGCCCGCAGCCGGTCCACCCCGGCAATCTCCCGTTCGAGAAGCGCCGTGTTCTCATTGTAGACGTAGTCGGTAATCTGCCTGAGGCCGATACGGCTCACGAGCAGCTCCTCCATCGCCCGGAGGTCGCTCTTGATGTCTTCGAATTCAACCTTGAGAAGAGATACGAAGTGTCTGGATGTGCGACTCATAGGCACCTCCTTACACTTCAATCCTACACCCT
>CAYZHV010000246.1:0-5627 GCA_964478055.1 uncultured Spirochaetaceae bacterium
CCCCCGGCGGCACATCCCTGCGTCGCAAGAGAGATGGAAGTCTATTGCATACGCTCCTGGAGAGTGCCCTGAAGCTCGGGATCACCGCGAACCGCAACGATCAGCTCATTGAATCGGCTCACGCTCAACTCATTCTCCTCGACGGCCTCTACCATCTCAGACTGTGACTCGCTTTGAATTTCGCTGATTCTATCGAAAACGTCTTCGTACGCTCTCCGTTCCGCCCCCGACGTCTCGTCCTCGATCGTCACGTCCGGCGATTGGGTAGCTCGATAGATCTCGTTAAACCTCTCCTCACTGAGTTCCGATTCCGATATTACCTCAGAAACCTCCTGATTTATCTCTTCCTGCACTGCCTGGACATCCTGCAGAGCCTCTACGAAGCGGTCAAACTCCTGTGAGTCAGGATCGATCTGCGGCTGGTTCTGTCCCTGCGATCCAAGACCCGGAGAGCCAGTCTGAGCCGTTAGGGGCATCGCGAGAACTCCGAGCAGAAACAGAAGCGTGGTAATCATGGCAATTGGTTTTGGTTGGTATCGTTTCATCTTTGCCTCCTTAGCTTGTTACCGGAAGCATAAAAGCGACAGGTCAAAGGTTTATCCGGGAAACGTCAAGAGTTTGCAAAGATACCGCTCATCTTTCCTCAACCTTCGGGAGAATCCCCCTTGTGGGATTCGATCTCAGGAGAAAAGCGGTAGCCGAAGCCTCTAACTGTTTCGATCCATCCGCTGTTGCCCAGGGCCGATCGTATACTCGCAATGTGGGTGTCAACGGTGCGTTCGGAACCGCCGAAATGGTACCCCAGGCAGTCTCCGAGTATCTGCTCCCGAGAAATTGCGCGCTCCTCTCTAAAGGCCAGGAAGGAGAGGATTTCGAACTCCGCGTTGGTGAGGTGCAACTCTTTTCCATTCAACGTCGCCTTTCTCGTAGAGAGGTCGATCTCGAGGACGTCGTCTTGCTTTCGCCAGGAGCCGCGCTTTCGGACAATCCCGCTATCGTTTCCGGAGCGCTTTAGTATCGCTTCGGTTCGTAGGAAGAGTTCCTTTGTCGAGAAGGGCTTGACCACATAGTCGTCAGCCCCAACTTCGAATCCGGTAACTCGGTCGGACTCGGTCTCCTTCGCTGTGAGAAATATGATAGGAACGTCCGACTGCTCCCGTATCTTCTTTGCGAGCATATATCCGTTTGTGTCGGGGAGCATGATATCGAGAATGATCGCGTCAGGTCGTGATACGTCTAGTGCCTCTACTACGCCGCGCCCGGAGTCGAAGGTAACAACCTCGTAGTCGTTTACTAGGAAGAACTCCTTTACACCGTCGCGGATAAGCTCGTTGTCTTCGACAATAAAGATCCGATTCATCACCTTGCATCATAGTATGTCACGATCGTAAATCACTCAAAAGTGTCTTTTCGTTCCTTCGATGCAACTTGACAGAATCTTAACAAAAGTTGGTTCGGCTCTTTGCTCAGGCCCCGTATCATCTACACAAACAATCGGCGTAGCTGATGAGTGACGGAGGTAAGCTAATGGCAAAGGTTGAAGAGAAGGCGATCCTAGATAGCGTACATCGCCAGCTCCAGCAGGAACCCGCTCTTTCGGACCCGACGAAGATTTCGGTGCAGCTCGAGAAGCGAGGTAGTTTTTTTAATCGGCGACGAGTCTTGAATGTAGAGGGGAAGATCAGTACCGAGGCTGAGCGTAAGCGCGTAGTCGAAGCGGTTCAAAAGGGACTCGGGAACGTAAGCGTGGAAATCGAGGATCACCTCGTAATTCCATACATCTAAGAAGAGACCGGAACAATCGGGAAACCACGGAAACTACTTTCGGCTCTCCTCGTAGTGGTAACTAGCGGTGCGCTTGTCTACTTCGGGGGGAGCCGTTTTGTCCGAATGCACTCTCGGATTGACGAGTTGGAGCGGCAAATCGCCGTGGTGGAGAACGATGGTGTAGATACCGGTAAGGGGGAGACCGCCCGAGGAAGAGAAGTGGACACCGCGTTTCTCAGTCGTTTCACCGAATCCTTGGATTCCGTGCTGGAGGTACATAACCGAGCACTGGTCTCGAATCTCTTGGAAACTCTCCTCTCGGCGGTCGAAGAGGATTTGACCGGGGGGGATGCGAAACTCCTGGTTAGTCGCAGTGAATCCCTCTCCGCAACTCTTGCGAGCGATCGGCTCGACTACTTTCTTATTACCGGCGATCCGGTTCGGGGGGCGGTCATGATTGAGGCCGCCAACGATAAGCGCTTTCTACTCACTGAGGAGCGGGGTGTTAGAGAGGCGACAGACTTTCTGGCGCAGAGGAAGCTTGAGATAGACCGGCTGATTGCGGTGCGAAAGGGGATGGCCGAGAGAATCCGTGAGCTCTTCTCCGACCCCGACGTTGCTCAAATCCTGGATAGCCGGCATCTGGAGCCAGGCGCCGTGACGACACATCGGTTCCAGGCCCGGACGGTGTTACAGAGCTCTAGCGGCCGGGTGGTCCTGGCCCTCGGTGCGGACGCGGAAGAGGAGCTCTACTACGTAAACGGCCAGGCAACGAAGGATGACGATCTCTTACGAGTGCTTCGCAAGACGGTGCGAGAATATGATCCTGCACTGGAGCGGGAGCGGAGGCTCGACTCCCTTGCGAGGGAACTGGAAGAAGCGATGGCCGTTGGGGGACTCGACGAGTATCTCGCGGCGCGAGAAATTCGGGTAGGCGAGGCTGAGCGAGAGGATGGCCAGCTGATCAGAGGTGTTTTTCATCAGGCGGAGGAGATTGCCCGGCTCAACCTGAGCTCTCTGGAGGGCACGGTAACGCTGGAAGACCTCTCCGGCGGAACGATAGCGACGCTAATGCAGGACAGGCCGATACCGGCGGTTCCGAGCGGAGTAGCGTCATCGGGTGCAACCTTTCTACTTGTCGGTACGAATGGCGGATTGGCGGACGCGATCATGCTCGTCCGGGCAACTCCAACTACCCTTGCCGCCTTGAGCATACCCCGGGATCTCTACGTCGAGGAACGTAAGCTAAGCGAGCTGCACCTCGCCAGGGGACCGGATCACTTCGCCGAGGTGATTGGGGGTTTAGTTGGCGTTTCGGTGGACCACTACGTCACGATGAACATGCGAGGCTTTCGGGAAGTAATCGCCGATCTGGGAGCCATCAAAGTGGAACTGGAGAATGAAATCCTCGACCCCTCGATGACCTATGTGTCCGATGGTGAGAGACGTATGCTCTTCTTCCCAGCCGGAGAGCAGGAGATAGGCCCGGAAGCGGTGATGGCTCTGGTTCGTTCCCGGGCAACCACCTCGGACTATAACCGCAGTCAGCGACAGAGGGCGGTAATTGCCGGAGTGCGTCGGGAACTCGCTGCATTTTCAGCCGCGGACACGGACAGGGTCTTTGCCCTGCTCGAGACCGTAGCGCGCAACGCCAGGACGGACCTCTCCCTTGGGCAGCTAATGAGCTACTACCGGCAGTTTCGCGGCGCCATCGCAACCCGGCAGCACGGACTTTCGGAGGATAACGTGCTCCAAGCCACCTACAGCAACGTCTATCAAGAGGGACTTGGGTCGGATAACTATACGCAGGAGAACGGGGAGGATTTGGGTGCCTGGATCCTCCTACCGAAGGGAGATGATTGGAATCTCCTGCGATGGTACGTGCGAGCTTGGCTCGCCGGACGCTCCCCCTCGGTGGAGGAGTACCTCGGATGGGACTCATCGCTCCCCGAGATCCCCGTCGCGGAAGATGACGCTCCAGCTATCGACTGGTTTCTCCCATCTGATCGGGAGGAGACGAGAGGTTCTGATGAATCCAACAAGATCAACTAGATCTAGAGCAACCTTTATAGAACAACCATAGGAGGACAATAGTGTTACTGCGAACAGCTGTGTTGATTGCGTTTATGACTCTATCCACGGCGGGGCTGCTTGCCCAGGAGCGACCGGAGGGTATTCCCGGCGGCGTGGACGGTTGGGTACGGCTGGCAAACGTCCAAACCCAGGAGTGGCGCATCGTCGATCACGGCGGTGAAGGAGTGAACGCTCCGGGGATCGCGCGTGTTGGACTGCAGATCGGCGGCACCTACTATTTCGACACGAGCGGGGTCGAAAGCGACCAGCTCCCCCTGCTCTTCCTGAGCAGAACTGGGGAAGTCCTGCTTTCCCAGTCCCGGGACGGGAGCGAGGGTGAGACCGCCGATGGCGTCAACGCTGAGATAGACGAGGACGGCGTTCAGTTCGAGCTAACGGAAGAGCTCGCCCGGCGTCTCTCTCGGTTTCGAGCCGCTCCCTATCCGAGCATGGTCGGTTACATCACCGTCACCGAGGCCGCCGGGGAGGAGAATAGCGAACAGCAGGAGGAGGATGAGTGATCGAGGAGAGTTGCGCCCTTCTCCGGGAAGCCACGAGAGTAGAAGAGTGAACTGACGCCCATGGTCACGGCAAAGAGGGTTGCTATAAGAAAAGGAATCCTGGTCAGAGACCGGAGGGAGCGCCTCTTGTGGCTACTGCGCCCGGCGCTTTGCAAAAACCTCCCGGGTGAACTCGATGAGTTCCAGTATTTCTTCTTGTTCCGTTTTCGGTAACTCAACATGCTCTGCTCTCGGGTTGCCCAGGGTACCGACTTCGGTAACCTCATACCCGTCGTTCTCCGGAGCGACCGTCATCGCAAATAGGTGATCCTTATAGAGAATCTGCGGTATCTCGTGGAGAAACAAAACGGGCTCCTCCTCCGGAAAGAGCATCGAAGTCCCGGCGAATTCCTCAGGCACCGTCTCCGCCCCAAGGAGGTCGAGAATCGTCGGTGCGATGTCCACGGGCGTCCCCGTCTTGGCAATGACACCGGACGGGACGTCTCTGTGGACGATCATCATCGGAATATGTTCCGGGCGCTCGATCTGTTGCGGAAACTCCGTCTCCGGATGGGAGCTGTAGAGCTCACTCTCGATCGCCGCCCCATGGTCTGAGTATAGTAAAAAGACCGTATCCTCCGCCAAGCCCCGCGTCTCCATCTGGGAGAAGAACATTTCCAGAGAGCGATCGAGGAAGGAGACTGAGTTGAAGTAGTCTCTCGTCAGGATCGGCGAGACCTCGGCAAACGTTTCGCGCTCTTCGGAAGGAGGGTAGAGATCAAATACCGTGTGACTGGTGACGGTGATCAAAAAAGCAAAAAAGGGCTCCTGCGCCGCTTCAATATAGTCGATGGACTGGAGCAGGAAATCATAATCGTTGAGGCCGAAGTAACTACGCCCCTCCTCGAAAACAGTGCCCTCCTCGTCATAGTCCTCCCTGCTGTAGAACCGGTCGAACCCCATCTTCTCGTACGCCTTGTTGCGATGAAAAAACTCACCGTCGTTGGCGTGAAAGGCGAGAGTCTCGTATCCGTTCTCATCCAAGATGCGGACGAGGGAGTCGAAGAGACTCATATCGTTGCTTTTGAAGGCGTAGGTCTTATTCAGGGGGTAGAGAGAGGTGAGCATGGAAAACTCGGCGTCAAAGCTTCCGTTTACATGCTGGGCGTAGAAGCTCTCCGCATAGAGATTCTCCTCCTTCATGCGGTTGAGAAAGGGGGAGACCTCCGTCCCCTTATAGGTGAAGTCGAGGATATTGGCGTCCAGAGACTCCACCTGGATCACCAC
>CAYZHV010000247.1:0-5610 GCA_964478055.1 uncultured Spirochaetaceae bacterium
GGAGTGGGGAGCCGCGGGCCTCCTCACCTACATCGATCAGGTCGCCGGGCAAGAGTTTGGACCAAAGAAGGCGCAGCTCGCGGCTGCGATGGAAGCGGGGTTCGATCGCGATAAGGCGCTCATGGTAGGTGACGCCCCGGGAGATCACGCCGCCGCCGAGGACCAGGGCATTCTCTTCTTCCCAATCATCCCGGGAACCGAAGAGGATAGCTGGCAAGAGCTGGAAAACGAAGGCCTCCAGCGACTGCGCGAGGGGAGCTTCGCCGGTAGCTACCAGGCCAGCCTCATGGAGCGCTACTACGGAGCCCTGGACAATCACAGATAGAGGTAGGGTTCCTTGATTGCGATATTCCGGCGGATCTCCCGGTCTGCCGGAGGTGCCGGCAGCCGGCCCCAGAGCCGGGACCACTCCCCGCTTCCTGCGCCCCGGGAGGCGAGGAGCATAAAGGGCGCCGTCACCGGTAGCCACCTGTCGCTCCCGAGTCCCCGGGCGTGGGGCCACGGTCGAGCCCCTGAGAGGAAGGGGAAGAGATAGTCCAGCCCCTTTCTCACGCCCCGGCCGTCGGAGAGTTCGTAGCGCCAGAGATTCAGCTTCTTCGACGAAAGCAGATGGGTCAGAGTTACCAGGTTGTCCAGGGCAAAGATGGAGTAGTTATACGCCCTTGTCCTGGCTATCTCTCGTGGAAAGCTCCCGTCCTGCGCCATCTGCTCCCCCAAGAAGCGCTCCACGTAGAGCTCCCTGCAAAGCTCCAGCAGCCGCGAATCCTCGAGGAGCCTGCCGACCCCGGCAACCTGCACCGCCCAGGCGATGGCGTGGTTGTTCTTCTCATTCCGCTCCGCCACGCCGTAGTCGCTCTCAACGAGCCAGTCTGCGTACGTCTCGAACCAGCCGCGCAGTCCCCGAAAGACCGATCGCTCCCCACCCTGGGCGCCACCGCCACCCTTTTGACCCTCCTCGAGCAGGCCGATCGCAGGAAAGAGGTCGATCAGGTGCAAGCTGTCGATGATCCCTATGCTTCGACCGGTACAGACTCCCGGTATCGCCTGTGCGTAAGCGAGGTGAGGCCGCATGCCTCTCTCGGAGTCGAGAAGAAACGATCGAAGTAGCTCGAGGGCGTGGGCCCGGAAGGCCTCCCGGCCGGTGAGATCGAAGCCCGCCGCCAGGGCGCCGACTCGGGATGCCAACCGCCGCAGCATGAGGCGGTGCTCCTGAAACACCTCTGGGTTGAGCTCCCCGTCCCGCCGCACACAGGGAAGCCCATCGGGGCGCTCCGGATCGGGCCACCAGTAGTCTCCCTCTGAGTAGAACTCTCGTGGCTCTCCTGGGTGGCGCAGGATGGTTACGTCGCCGAGTTGCTCCGGCGAGCGGCTCAGGGCCAGCTCCGCCCGCTCCTGGATCGGAGCAGCGTCGACGGTTACGTCAAGCGCTGTCGCCGGTTTGTAGAACCTCACGCCTCTTCTCCCTCGAAATCCCTCGGAATACAAGAAGAGGGAGCCCTGCCGAAGCAGAGTCTCCCTCATAAGTTGATTAGAATCCAAACTCTGTCGCCGGCCTTGGCCGACGACAGAACAAAACTAGGGACTTACGCTGTAGTTCTCGAGGGGGTTCCAGTCAGGGAAGATGAAGTCGTCCATACTGACCTCCGCGCCCTCGCTGCGAGCCATCTCGATGTTTCGCTCTAGCTGCGTCGCCATTTGATCGTCCCAGGCGCCGGCCTCTCGGAGGTAGTACTCCTCGTCATTGGCAAGAGCCGCGGAGTAGAGCTCACCGAGGCGCTGAACGCTCGGCCACTGCACCATGGCGGTATCAGGATTGGCCGTAACGGGCTCGGGGTGGTTGAGCACAACTTCGTCTGCGATTTCAAGAAAGCGCTCCTGGTACCAGGTGGCGTCGGAGGTGTCTACGGTCCGGTTACCGGGGAAGACACCGTTCTCCACAAAGTTGGCGCGCTGGAACTCCTGGCTGTGGAGCCACTGGTATACCTTCATTGCCGCCTCGACGTTCTCAGTCTGGCCGGAGAGGAAGACCGAGCCCTTGGCGAGGCTCATGTACCGGTAGGCGCGGCGTCCGCCGTCGGGGATCGGAACGTATCCGATTCCGTAGTCGAGGTCCTCGAAACCCATGCTCTCCCAGACGCCGGGCATCCAGGTACCGTCGATGTAGAAGGCGACTCGATTCTGACCAAAGAGGCCACGGGCAGGCTCTTTCTTCATGGAGCTCCAACCAGGAGCGACGCTGCCGTCTTCCATGAGCCCTTTGAGGAGCCGATAGACCTCGAGATGGTTCTCGTTGGCAAGCTTGAACTCACCGTCACGATAGTCGTATCCGGGGCGACCGTAGCGGATATCGCCAGAGGCGGGAGCAGCAGTAGTGAAGAAGCCCTGCAAGGGTCGCTCCATATCGTTACCCGCGCCGGGGAGGGCGATGCCGTAGTACTGGCCGTCGCCGGCCTCGGTAATCTGGCGACACACTTCGCGGAACTCCGAGAAGGTCTCGGGCATGTCCTCTTCGGGATCGAGACCTGCCATGCGGAAGACCTCTTTGTTGTAGAACAGAAGGCCGTGGAGCTTCACGAACCGGTTCTCGTAGGGAAGGGTGTAGAGCTCGCCGTCGTAGTACATAATTCCCTCTACGAAGCGTCGCTGATCGAACTGATCGACAAAGTCGTTACTCAAGTAGTCGCCCACCGGTTGAATCCACCCCTGGTCGATAAACTCCCGAGCGCTCATCTCAGGAGAGAGCCAGAAGAGGTCCGCCGCCTCGCCACCTCGAAGAGAGAGCGGGAGAGTCTGGGCGTACTGATCCTGAGCGTAGGTCTCGAAGACCACGTCGATCCCAGGATTCTCCGCCTCGAACTGCGCTGCCTGAGCGTCGAAGAAGCCCTTGAGCTCCTGAGACCAGTTCCATACCTTAATCGTCACGGGGCCTTCACTCTCAGCCACGCCACTTTCCTGTGCGCCACCGGCCCACACCATGGGAGCGAGAAGCGCAATAACGCCGAACATCGCAATAAGCTTGGTTTTGCTCATCACAGTCCTCCTTATCAAGATTTGCTTATCCTTTAACCGCTCCCGCGAGACCTTCGATGAAGTACCGCTGGAAGAGGATAAATACCAACATCATTGGAATAATCGAAATCGACGCCCCCGCCGCCATGGCGGTCCAGTCGCTGGTGTGCTCACCCACAAAGGCGTACATGCCGACACCCAAGGTCCTCAGACCCGGTCGGCTGAAGGTAAAGACCAGGGGAATCATGAACGCCTTCCAGGCGCCGATTGTGTTGAGAATGGTTACGGTGCCGATAATCGGCTTTGCCAGAGGGAGCATAATGTGGCGAAAGAGTTGCCAGAAATTGCAGCCGTCAATGGCGCCGGACTGCTCCATCTCTTTCGGCACGCCGACGTAGAAGCCGATAAAGAGCAGAATCGCCACGACCAAGGTCTTGCTCGTAAAGGCGAGGGTGTAGCCGAGGCGGGTGCTCAGAAGGCCGAGAATGTCGGCGAGTTGAAAGAGCGGAATAATCGTTGTCGCCCGGGGCACCACGGTGGTTGCTATGAGGGCGGCGAGAATCACTCTCTTGCCGGGAAAGCTGAAGCGCCCGAGAACGTAGCCGCTGGTAGCGCCTAAGAAGATGAGAAAGACCACCACCGCGGCGGCAAAGATAACCGTATTGAAGAAGTAGATCGAGAAGTTCGCGGTGGTCCAGGCGCGGACGTAGTTGTCCAGCTGTATCGGATCGGGAATCAGGCTGCCGCTGCTCTCCCACATTTGGGCGTTTGTCTTGAGACTGGTGGCGAGCATCCACACCACCGGATAGAGCCAGACGATCACGAGGAGGATCAGAAAGAGGTGGAGCAGGCCACCTTTTAGAAGTCTCTTGGTTCGATCGAGATTCATCACGTTGGTGCTCACTTGTTTCCCCTCCCGACGATCTTGCCCTGGAACATGCCCACCACCATGATGAGCAGTCCGAAGAGAACCGCCACGGCGGAGGAGTAGCCGATGCGAGGCGCCGCGGTCCCAAAGGCGTTCCGGTAGATAAACGTGCCGATCACGTCCGTGGCGTAAGCTGGTCCTCCCCCGGTCATCGCCATAACGATGTCGAAGACTCGCAGCGACATCACCACACCCAGAAGGGTTACGATGATAATCACCGGTTTAAGGGCGGGGATGGTAATCCTAAAGAAGGTTTGCACGGAGTTTGCGCCGTCCACCTCGGCGGCGTCGTAGAGATCTCGCGGTATCGACTGGAGCCCGGCGAGCCAGTAAATGATGTACTGCCCCGAGTAGTGCCACACCTCAACGAGGATCACTACCAGGAGGGCGCTGTTCTGGTTGCCGAGAAAGTCCGCGGGCTGAGGCAGGATTCCGGCGTTTACGAGCATCTGGTTGAGCGGCCCGTTCCAAGGGTTCAGAATGAATGTCATCACGATGCCGATGATCGCCGTAGAGCTTACCATCGGAAGAAAGAGCCCCGTCCGGTAGGCGTTGGAGAACCGGAGGCGCGGGTTGTTGAGCATGTACGCCATGACCAGCGTAAGGGGAAGTTTGATCGCGTTATTGACAACCACAAAGACGATCGTGTTCTTAAAGGCGTTCCAGAATCGCCGGTCCTTGAGCAGGTCCTCGTAGTTCCGAAGCCCCACCCAATAGGTCGGCCATGCTCCCAGCCCGTTCCACTGGAAGAAGGAGTAGTAGAGGCTTGCCAAAAGTGGCCAGAGGATGAAAAGCAGGAAGACCGCAAGGGTCGGGGCAAGGAAAAGGGCTATCCAAGCGTAATTTCCTTTGCCGTTACTCAGGGCTCCCAGCTCGATGACGCTGCTTCCAGTTCTACTCATTCCCCACTCTCACATGTAGTCGGCGTATAGAGCCGCTCAATCATTGGTTCCATGATAGCACAATATGATGCGCTGTCAAGCATTTTGCGGTACGTTTTTGCGATTGTACCATACAGTTTGCTGACGCCCGGAGGGCGCTCTCCTATCGTCTGCGGTCTTCCGAGTCGTCTTATCTTGGAGTTACGTCGGTGCTCTTTAGCAGCCTCTGGTTGGTTGCGGAGGTAGAGCGGAACGGCGAATCATGAGTTCCGTCTCGAGAACCCGGCTCAGCCGCGCGGGACCGGAGATGGTTGAGAGTTCCTCGATAAGGGAGAACGCCTCCCGTACCAGTTTGCCGCGATCGACGCGAACGGTGGTCAATGGAGGGATAGCAAGGCGGGCGGCGGTAATGTCGTCAAATCCGGCCACCGCAAAGTCACTTCCCACGGTGAGACCGAGACGCTGCACAAGGGCGTAGAGTTGCAAGGCCGAACCATCGTTAAACCCGATCGCCCCGGTAAAGCCTGCTTCCACGCGGTTCCTGAACCTGTCCAGACTCTCCGCGTCCCTGCCGTCGAAGACGAACTCCTCCACGGTCACCTCGTACTCGTGGCGCCAGTTCTCCGCTGCCTGCACCACCGTCCGAAGTCGCTCCTCGTAGGCGACGCTGTGCTCGAACTCCTGAGCCCGCAAGAAGAGCAGTTTTCGATGTCCCAGGGTGACGAGATAGTCCACCAGGCTATTGAGCCTGTCGAGGCCGATAATTACCGAGGCTATTCGTCCCCCCTCGAG
>CAYZHV010000248.1:0-1037 GCA_964478055.1 uncultured Spirochaetaceae bacterium
TCTTTACCCGTAAAACGCTCTGCTGCTTCAGTTACACAAGCTTAGTGACACAACCAACGTTGACACACTAGGGGGGGCGTGTCATGCTCCCTTAGCTATGGCGGCAACCATCAAGGACGTTGCAAAAAAGGCGCGGGTATCAACCGCCACCGTTTCCCGGGTCATCAACAAGGACAGTCGAATAGCTCCGGAAACCCGAAAACGGGTACTCGAGGCGATTGACGAGCTCTCCTATCGAGTAAACCCGATCGCCCGGAGTCTCAAGTCAAACAAGACCTTGAGCGTCGGGTTTGTCGCGCCGGAAATCGCAAACGAGTTCTTTATGCGAGTTGCCCAGGGGGTCGAGCTCACCCTCCGTGATCACGGGTATAACATGGTTGTCTGCGGTACCAACGAAGATATTGCCATGGAGCGGGAGCGAATCGATTTCCTTCTGGAAAAGCACGTCGACGGGCTCATCATCATTCCGAGCACAAAGGAGGGAGCCCACTTCGCGGAGGCTCTCGAGGGACGCAAGGTCCCCGCGGTCCTTGTCGACCGGCTCGTGGAGGGTTTTGAGTCCGACGCGGTACTGGTGGACAACGCTACGGGAACCTACCGAGCCATACATCACCTCCTCAAGCGTGGGCACCGCAGCTTCGGCTTTATCGGAGGAGACCTTCAGCTCACCTCCGCCCGGGAGCGTTACGAGGGCTTTCTCTCAGCGCTGAAAGACTTCAATATCGAGGTCCCGGAAGAGCACATCCGCTTCGGGGATTTTCACGTCGAAAGCGGCTACAAGCTGATCGGGGAGCTTCTCGAGCAGAAGCATCCCCCGCAGAGCATCTTCATTTCCAACTACTTCATGCACATCGGAGCGGTTCGATACGTGGTGGAGCACCGGGGAGCCCTTACTCCCGACCTCTTTCTCGCGAGCTTCGACGACATGGAACTCTCCTCGGTGACGGGGATTCCGAGCCTCACCATCGCTCAACCGGTCTCCAAGATCGGCGAGGAAGCGGCCAAGCTGCTTCTGCGGCGCATAAGCGGTCAGGAGA
>CAYZHV010000248.1:1047-5584 GCA_964478055.1 uncultured Spirochaetaceae bacterium
CTTCCACGATAGTTAGCGGTAATGAGCAGTAACGGTGAACAAAACGACCAGTACCTCGCCAAGCGGCGAGAAGAGCTCTCCGGGGCGGTGCGTGCGGCGCTCTTTGTCGCTCTCATAACCCTTGGCAGCTATATAGTCATTCCACTCCCCTTTTCCCCGGTGCCCATCGCACTGCAGAGCGGCTTCGTAATCCTTGCAGGGCTGCTCCTTCCTCTGCGCTGGGCAGTAGCAACTGTTGGCGGCTACCTGCTTCTCGGAGCGCTGGGGCTTCCCCTCTTTGCCGGGGGCACCGGCGGCCTCGGACACATACTCGGTCCCACCGGCGGATATCTCCTCGGCTACCTACCCGCGGTGGCGATAACCGCGGTTCTCGCCGGAGACTCCCCTTGGCGCAACGGCCTTGCAGGAGCTGTCGGCTCCCTTGTTATCTACGCTTTGGGGGTGCCGTGGCTCGGGGTGGTGCAGGGGCTCTCTCCGCTCCAGGCGGTAAGCCTGGGTATGCTCCCCTTTCTGATAGGAGACGTCTTGAAGGTGGTGGCCGCGGCGCTCCTCGCTCAGGGCGCGGCGAGTCTCCTTCACCGACGGCCGCATCACGCCTGAGCCGATGTTTTCCCTAGGGTTCGAGAGAGTTTCTCTCCGCTTCGAGAACGGCGTCGAGGCGCTCAAGGAGCTCTCTCTCACGCTCCGTTCCGGGGAGTTTACTCTGGTTGCCGGGGCAAACGGCGCCGGGAAGAGCGCCCTGCTCCGGGTCGCGGCCCGGGTCCTTCCTCCCAGTTCCGGGCGGCTCCAAGTCTCCATGGAACCGCCGGACTGGAAAGAGCGGGACTTCCGCCGGGCTCTTCGGATGGTGCTCCAACACCCTGCTCGGCAGCTTCTGGGACAGACCGTAAAGGAAGACCTGGAAATAGGAGCGAGGACCGCTCAGGTCGGGGAGACTGAGCTCCGGGAGGAAATCGATCGCTTCGATCTGGGCAGGCTGCTCCATCGTCCCTGCCACGCTCTCTCCGGTGGCGAGCAGCGGAGAGTTGCCCTCGCCGGGGCGCTTCTCGGACGTCCCGAGATGCTTCTGTTCGACGAGCCTTTTCTCGAGCTCGATTATCCCTCAACCCGGGAGTTCATCGCTCTCTTGCGGAGGCTGAAAAAGGAGGGGGTGGGCATCGTGGTGGCAACCCACGACTATCACCGGACTCTCGCCGAGGCGGAGCGGATGGTCATACTCAGGGAGGGAAAACTTGCCATGGACGCAGCGCCTCGGGAGGGTTTGAGGCGGGCGGAGGAGTTCGGCCTGCGCCCGGCGAGCAAAGCTCTCGAGGATCTCACCTGGTTAGAGGGCGGGAGGGAGTAGCGATGCTTTTTCTCCCTCTCGAAGGAGATACTCTCCTGCACCGCATGGATGAGCGTCTTCTCTTTGCGAGCTATCTCCTCTATCAGCTCCTGCTCGTCTTCGCCGCGACGGCGCCCCTCCTTCTCGGGTTTCTCCTCCTTCTTCTCGTGGCCGGGCGCCTTGGCGTCACCCTTCGCCGATTCCTGGGCTCCACCGGTCGCCTGCTGCTGGTTCTCGTCACTCTCGCGGCGATCCCTCCGGGGACAGCACTTCTCACCGGTGACGCTTTTCTCGCTCCCTTGGAGGGAAGCCTCCTCCTTCTTCTGCGGCTCACCGCCCTCCTCCTGAGCGCCCATCTCATGCTCGGGATACTCTCCCCGGCCGGAGTCTCCCGGGTTCTCACCTGGGCCACCCGCCCCTTTGGTACCGCCGGGCAGACCCTTTCGACCATGCTCGTCGCCCTCTTCGCGCTCCTCCCGCGGCTGGAAGAGATACTCAAGGAGGAGACCGTGGCAAGAAAGCTCCGGGGACCGGGGCTCGGGGGGCCCCTGCGAAGGACCCGGACCACACTCTACTCCCTGCTCCGGGAGGGTGTTCTGGAGGCGGAGACTTTGACAGACTCCTTTCTCCTCCGGGGCTTCCACCTCGTTGATCAGCGTGAGAGTATGAGCTTCAGAAGAGCGAGGGGAGAATGGGGACCACCGGCAATTCTCTTGTTTCTACTTGCCGCGACCCTGCTTTGGCGGATCTACGCTGTATGAAGACCCACATTGTCCTTGTAGAGCCTGAAATACCACAGAACACGGGAAATATCGCCCGGACCTGTGCCGCCCTGGGCGCCTCGCTCCATCTGGTGGAGCCCCTCGGTTTTTCTCTGGAGAGCCGCTACCTCAAACGGGCGGGCTTGGACTACTGGCCCGATGTAGAACTGACCACCTACCCTTCCCTGGACTCCCTATTCGACCGGTTCGAGGAGTCCCAGGGTTTCTACGTGACCACAAAGGGAGGGCGCTCTTTCTCGGAGCCCGAGTACCCGGAGGAGGCGCTCTTTGTCTTCGGCAAAGAGACTGCGGGGCTCCCGGAGTGGCTCCTCACCCGGAACCGGGAGCGGACCATTCGAATCCCCATGCGTCCCGGCACTCGCTCCCTCAATCTCTCGAACTCCGTGGCGGTTGTTGCGTATGAGCACGCGAGACAGTACGGTTATGAAGGACTGCAGAAGGAGGCATTGCGTTGAACAAGATCGGTATCATCGGTTTCGGCTTCATGGGAGAGGCGCTGGTAAAAGGCATACGTCGAATGGAGCAGCCCCCGGAGATCGGCGTTATCGAGAAGTCCGAAGAGCGTCTCCGACTCGCCCGGGATAGCTACGGCTGTAAGGACCACGGCGAAGCCTTCGGTGCCCTCTTTGCCGAGAGCGATCTCGTCATTCTTGCCATTAAGCCTCAGCAAGCCTCGGAGCTTCTCCCGGAGCTCAAGGGCGTCGCCGCCAAGACAGCCGTGGTGAGCGTCCTCGCCGGCACGACCATCCAGAAGATTCGGGAGCTCTTAGGTGATCGACCGGTGGTCCGGTTCATGCCGAATCTCGCCGCCCAGTCCGGCACCGCCGTGGTGGGTGTCTCCTTCTCCGATGGCGTGGGGGATACCCTCAAGGAGGATGCGCTCCGTCTCGCCGGCGCCGCGGGAACAGCCATTGTTCTACCGGAGAGCCAAATGAGCGCCATCACCGGCCTTTCGGGATCCGGAATAGCCTTCGTCTTTCATTTTATCCACGCCCTCGCTCTCGGGGGCACGAGAAACGGGATCCCCTACACCCAGAGCCTCCAAGCAGCCCTAGGCGTTATCGAGGGGGCCGCATCGGTCTTGCGGGAAACCGGGGTCCACCCTGAGGAGATGCTGAGCCGCGTCTGCTCGCCAGCGGGCACGACGGTGGAAGGGGTCCTTGCCCTGGAGGAGGGAGGTCTCACCGCCACCGTTGTCGATGCCGTGACCCGGGCGGCGGAGCGGGCGGCGGAACTCGAGGGGTAGGGCCCGGGAAGCCCAGATCCAGCGGCCCGGGAATTGAGCCACCGGGCCCAGGGTGCCTGCCGCCGGGGCCCCGGAAGCCCAGATCCAGCGGCCCGGGGCTTCCGTGCCGCGCCGCGCCGGTCCAGCGGCCCGGGCCCGGGATTCACGCTACCGAGCCCGGCATGCCAGCCACTGGGGCCCTGCATACCCGCCCCCGAGGCTGTTGGACACGGCGAGGCGGGACGGGTAATATGGGCCCATGCTGGACCTGAGGTATATCCGCGAGAACAGAGATGCCGTCAAGGAGAACGTGGCGGCTCGGCACGTCGAGGCGGACGTCGACAAAGTTGTGGAGCTCTATGACCGTCGAAACGAGACGATTCAGAGGATAGAAGAGCTTCGCAAGCGACGAAACGAGAACGCCGCGGCGATGAAGCAGAAGCCTTCCCCGGAGGAGCGAGAGAAGCTCATCAACGAGGGGAAGGAGCTCAAGCAACAGCTCCCCGCTCTCGAAGAAGAGCTCGAGACAATCGAGAAGGAGCTCTACGCCGAGGCATCCCGGATCCCCAACATGAGTCACCCGGCGGCGCCGCATGGGGCCGATGAGGAGGCTAACAAGGAGATCGCTCGCCACGGAGAGCCGACAAAGTTCGACTTTGAGCCGAAAGACCACGTTCAGCTCGGCCAGGAGCTCGACATTATCGATTTCGAAGCAGGTACCAAGGTTTCGGGGACAAAGTTCTACTACCTCAAGAACCGTGGGGCCCTCTTGGAGCTAGCCCTGGTCCGGTACGCCATGGATATCCTCGAAAAGCACGGCTTTACCCTCACAATAACCCCGGACATCGCCCGAACGGAGATTGTCGAGGGGATCGGCTTCAATCCAAGAGGCGCGGAAAGCAATATTTACAACCTGGAGGGCGAGGACGCCTGCCTCGTGGGCACCGCCGAGATAACCCTCGGGGGTTATCACTCCAAGGAAACCCTGCCGGCGGATAAACTCCCGATCAAAATGGCAGGTCTTTCCCACTGTTTCCGCCGGGAGGCTGGGGCAGCGGGACAGTTCTCAAAGGGACTCTATCGCGTCCACCAGTTCACCAAGGTGGAAATGTTCGTCTACACCCTCCCGGAGGAGTCCGACGCTATGCTCGAGGAGCTCCGGGGCATTGAGGAAGAGATATTCCAAGGCCTCGGCATCCCCTTCCG
>CAYZHV010000249.1:0-5563 GCA_964478055.1 uncultured Spirochaetaceae bacterium
CGGACATCTGCCATCAACGGTCTGATTGAGCAGTATGGCTCCAGGGCCTTGGGCTACAAGGTGAGTGGAGCCGGCGGTGGGGGATACATGGTTTTCTTCAGCGATCATCCGATCCCGGGCTCGATTAGGCCGACTATCCGTCGCGGCGACTTAGGCTGACATCATCCACGGAGCCTTCGAGCTTTTTGACGAGTCGCGAAACAAACCGTGCCGCCGGAGCGCCATCCACCACGTCGTGATCAAGAAGCACGGTAAGGTGCAGAACGTCCCGGGGGAGCACCTCATTTCCCACAACCCAGGGCTTCTTTACCACCGATCCCAGGGCGAAGACGAGGTTGTGCATCGATTTTGGGACGATCCACCCGGGAAAGCGTAGACCCCCGGCGAGGGAGGTGACCATGACAGTTCCCATAGTGCTTTTACGTCGTTCCGGGCTCCGGAGGATGCGCCCCATTATCCAGACCCGGACAGGCTGCGGCAGACTATAAAAGAGGCGCATGAGGATCGGAGAACGCTTGCGTCCGAGCTCGTAGTCCCGGGTTCCCTCGATCGGCTGCGCTTTTGCCTTGACGATCTCGCTTTCGATCGCCTCCATACTCCTCTTCTCACAGTCACGGATAACCAGTGGAAGCGGCACCGCCCTCCCTTCCACATCTCGCTCAACCATGAGCCCGATGTCTACCTCGTCGAAGACGACACGGTGGCGGCGACCGCGCAACGTGCCGTGGACCTCGGGCATCTCGGCGGCCACCTCTGCCACGCTCCTTACGAACCAGCTTGTAAAGGAGACGAAGGTGCCGGCTCGACGCATCACACGCAGCTCTTCTCTGGCGGTGGTGACATCCACTTCCAGGAGGCCCATCATGTGGTGTTTGCTTTTGCCGATGACGCCTACGTCGAAGGTGCCGATCCTCGAGAGAGGCAGTGTTTCGACTCTGCCGGGTCCGTTCATACCAGGTAGTATCGTCCCTTGGCCGTGGCCCGCACAAGATGGGCAGTGTCCGGCACGGCGGCGAAATACAAAGTGCTCAGTCAATTTACCCACCGAGCTCTGAGGACTATCGTTTGGGTTCGCTATCAACGGCTGGACAGAGAGCTTCCGATGGAGCCCGGCGGAAAGCCCCAACGCCTCTCCGCATGTTCAACCACCAGATCCATCATAGGGGCCAGATCGCCGAGGTGCTCGATGTTCGAGGAATCGAGAACGATCTTTCCAAACTGATCCGGTACCTTCGGGACTCGTAGACTTCCCCTAGTAGACTCCCTGTACTTCACCAATCGTTTACGTGTCTACACGATACGTGTTGGCGACGTGTAAAGGCGCTCTGGCTTAGCCTCCGCTCGACCTCCCTGGGACCCATACAAATGGTTTTATTGGACCTTATGGATCAGATCTCGAGAGAACCGAAAGGTTGGCACACTCTCTGCTTAAGTACTGAAAGATGCAAGGAGCATCCGTAAGGAGAAGACCATGAAGTACCGGTTTGCAAAACTGCTGGTCCTTGTTCTGCTTGGACTCGCACTGCTTTCCTGCGAGACGCCAACGCAGCCGGAGGAGGATGATGGGAGCTTCGAGCGACGTCCTGCTTACCTGGAGTTCAGGAACTTCACGCTCTACCCCGTTGGAGGTTTCTACATTTCGCCGGCGGATTCTCCGGACTGGGGAACGAATCTCTTGTCGGGTTTCGTCATTTGGCAGAACGATACCTACCGTTTTACCGAAATTCCTCCGGGCACTTACAAGGTGCGGGCCGATCTCAGCAGCGGTCCGACGGAGACGACAACAGTCACCCTGGAACCTGCGGCGGGGTATCAGTGGACCCTCTATCAGTAACAGTGAGAGATAGACTCGCCAAGGACGTTGCGGCAGATCCGCCAAGAAGAAGGGGAATGGAGATGGGTATCAAAGTTGGGAAAGAAAGAAACCATAAGGGAACGCTAACCGGAGCCCTTGGTCTTGCTCTATTGTCTGTACTCCTGCTCAACGGGTGCTCGAACCTGTTTGGAGAAGAAGAGGAAGAGGATCGTCCGGGACCAGGCGATGAGAAGTGGCGCTACCAGACTGGCTATGAGGTCAATTCCAGCGCCGCAATAGGGACGGACGGGACGCTCTACATAGGCTCCTGGGACAACAATCTGTACGCGTTCGACTCGTCGGACGGGACGGTGAAGTGGACCTTTGAAACTGGTAGCGATATAAACTCGAGTCCTGCGGTTGGTTCCGACGGAACAGTCTATGTAGGCTCCTGGGACGGGAATCTCTACGCTGTGAATCCAGACGATGGGAGCCAAAAATGGGCCTTCGACACCGGCGGAAGCGTCTTCTCGAGTCCCGCCATCGGCAGTGACGGCACGGTTTTTGTTGGTTCCAGGAACAACTCGGTCTATGCGGTCGATCCAACAGATGGAAGCGAGATCTGGAGCTACGCAACCGGCGACATGGTGGAGTCCAGTCCCGCCATCGGTGCGGACGGTACTGTCTACATAGGCTCTTGGGACGGGAGTCTCTACGCTCTCAACCCAACCACCGGAGACGTTCTATGGTCTCTGTCCCTGGGGGACATTGTCTTTTCCAGCCCCGCCGTCGGTCCGGACGGCTCGATCTACGTTGGTACGACCGACGGTCGCTTGCACGCACATAGCGCCGACGGCTCTCTCAAGTGGCGATTCTCCGCGGATGGGGACGTTGACGGCAGCCCAGCCATAGGCGCGGATGGAACCATTTACATCGGCTCCGACGGCAACACCTTCTACGCGATCAACCCGAGCAACGGAAGTGAATTGTGGTCCTTCGAGGCCGAAGAACGTATCAGCTCAAGCCCTGCTGTAGGGGCTGACGGTACCGTATACTTCGGGTCCGCTGACAACGACCTCTATGCCTTGAACGGGGAGGATGGAACGCTTCGTTGGACTTTTACCGGCGCCTACGGAAACATCGACTCCAGTCCCGCAATCGGCCCTGATGGGACAGTCTATGTTGGTTCTGCTGACAGTTACGTCTACGCGATCTTAGGAACCGATCCCGGTGACGAGGTAGCTCCCTGGCCAATGTTCGGACAGAACGTCGGGCGAACGCGCCGGTGGCAGTGATGCAGTAGCGCCTCGAGATGCCAAAGGGCAGCGCCGACCCGCGGTCGGCGCGGTGCGACTTACTCCGCGAGACTGGGAGAGCTAAAGACGACCTTCCACTCTCCGTCGAGGAGAGCGTAGGCGTGATAGATCCTGGACCGCCCGGAGCCGCCACCTTCAGTCCTATCCACGATGGTACTTGTTGAAGTGGCCACCGGTCCCCGTATGTCGATTCGTCTGTCCTCGCGCTACCCTTCCCGCAGACTGTACAAATAGCTCACCATTTCCGGGAGCTCGCTCATCGCCCAGCGGCGAACCTGGTCGGGACTGTATGAGGGCTTGGTCTCGAGCGATTCGATGGAACGTTCCGCCTCACGGTCAAAGAGGAGGGCGAGCTTGTTGAGAGCCTCCTCGCCTTTGGGATCGGAGGTGATCGACGAGAGATCCTCTTCGATGCCGAAGGCTGTAAAGAAGCCTTCCGCCCAGCCCTGGGCGCTAGCTATGTCAGACTGCTCCGGAGACCTATGGATAAAGGGAATGGGAAGCTTTCCCACTGAGAGAGCGGTTCCGATCTCGTTATAGGCGGCGAAGAGCACATCGAGGAAACCCTCGATATCCCTGTCTCTCGCAAAGTCCGGGCCGTGCCGCCCTTCTGGGAAATCGAAGACTAGGGCGAGCCAAAGGGAGGGCGGTGGTGCTGAAGGAACGAGATGGAGTCCGCAGAAGAAGCCGGCGAGGACCGGTAACTCCGGCGGATTGGGAGCGTGTCGACGAAGGGATTCATCGAGTCGAGTGAATTCCTC
The DNA here is from genome assembly GCA_964478055.1 of uncultured Spirochaetaceae bacterium. Taxonomy (GTDB): domain Bacteria; phylum Spirochaetota; class Spirochaetia; order DSM-27196; family Alkalispirochaetaceae; genus CAYZHV01. The sequence continues at coordinate 3,873 of CAYZHV010000249.1, forward strand.
GGGCAAGTAGGGTTGAGGCACGAGAAACCAGGGCTCCTGCTCATGACGAAGGAGTTCCGCCTCGGCTTCGTAGGTGTCGAAGGCTCGCTCTCGCCGGAGCTCCGCTTCTTCATCTCCTACGATAAAGGCACCCTGAAAGAGAGTGTTGGCGTACTGAAGGTCGAAAGCTTTGGGATCGTAGCGTTGGGCAAAGGAGAGCGATTGGTCCTCTTCTTCCTTGCCGGACTCCTCCTTTCGGATTTCCTTTACCAGTTCGAGGAACTCCTTGAATCCGCCGATTCCACCGATATCCTCCGGGGGGCAGTTTCGTTTGGCCGCGGTGAGGCGCGGGACCCTTCGATCGATAAACGGCTGCTCCGATTTTTCTACGGGAATGCTTCGGAGCATCGTTACCTGGTGCTCCCAGTAGTCTCCAATGTCATAGAGATAGGTGATGGATGTGGCTCGGTCAAAGATCTTGCGGACCTGCTGGTTGCCCTCGTCGTAAACTCGCCGTTTCTCGCCGCTCTCCTCTTCTTCCCACTCCTGAGGGTCGCCATAGTGCTTGCCATCCACGATGAACTCGTGGAGATGGTAGTTGCTCCACCCCATGGCTATCTGCAAAGCGAGATGGAGATCCCCCAGGGAGAAGTGTGAGGGTATGGTCAGAACCCGGCGCACTTCCGTCTCGAGGAGACGCACTTCGAGCTCCAGGGCTTCCGACGCCGGCTTGCGTCGGGAGGAGAAGACGCCGAAGAGATGCTCCTGAGGGTTTACACTCCGGTCTTTCGAATGAGCCACTAACTACACAGTAGGGCAAGCGGTTGCGGTAGGCAAGTCACTTTTCGCCGGCTGAGTATGGCTAGGAAGAGGTCGAGAACCTGCCGCTTCCGCTCGACCGCACGCTGCCGACCCCGCTACCTTCCTGGAGGCGAACGCTTCCTGATCCGGAGATGGAGATGTCCGCGCTGCCGACCAAGAACTCCCCGCCCCTGAAACTCCCGGAGCCGCTGGTGCGAATACGAGCTTCCTCGGCGTCTCCAGAGAGGCGGATGCCCCCGCTGCCGGAGGTCGACGCCTCGAGCTCGCCTGTGGAGAGTGCACAGGAAATGGTGCCGGAGCCGCTTGTCCGGATCTTTGTCTCCTCCGCCCTTATCTGATCCACGTCAACTCCACCGGAGCCGGAGGTGTGGAGCTCCACGTTCTCCGCTTCCACACTCCCGACTCGCAGGCCGCCGCTTCCGCTCGTGGTGAGGTCCGCGGAGTCTCCCGAGAGAGCCCGAAGGCGCATATCCCCACTGCCACTGACCTGGAGACGCATTCGGTCGCCTTCCCAGGCGTCCTCCGATCGGAAGGTGCCGGAGCTACCCATGGAGAGCTCCTCGAAGGAGGGCATAGAAATGACGAAGCGGGGTCTCTCCGGCCGGGAGAAAAGGAGAGTTCGCTGCCGAATCACGAGGGTACCGCCCTGGTTGCGGATCTCGATAGAGTTACGAAGCCGCCGAGGAATCTCCGCCTCAACGCTCCATTGATCCGCCTTCTCGAGAATCACCTCAGCGTTCGCCCGAATCGCCACTGAGTCGAATCGCCCGTAGTCCTCGGGACCCGAGGCTTCCTGGTTTCCTCCGGCAAACATCGCCGCAACTATAAGCATCAGCGCCAGACCGGCGAGGATTGGTTCCTTTAGCTTTTTCATACTGCCTCCACCTGTG
>CAYZHV010000250.1:0-5550 GCA_964478055.1 uncultured Spirochaetaceae bacterium
TGAGCCTGCAGGTGTCGATGAGCCCGTGGAGCCTCGTCTCGAGCTGTTTGGAACTCTCCTCAGATCCGCGCCGACCAGTGCCCATTGCGCCCCCACCCGATCATAGGCGGTGTCGGTCGAAACTGCAATGAAGCCGGAGGTAGGAACGTCAAGTCTTGCCAGAACAGGCTGCTATGGCTCCAGCTCCGCACTCAAAGATAGAGTCTCAACCCCTTCGCAACGTTCTTAGCCAGCTCCGGGGCGACCTCGTATTCCCGGGCGAATCGTGAGAACTGCTGGAATGCGCCGACGGTGGAGGAGATAATTCGATTACTCTTGCGCTTGCTCAGGTTGCAGTAGCGGCCGAAGGAGAGCAGGTCCTCTCGCTCGAAGTTGTCTCGCTTCCGGTTCAGCCGTGTCTGGTGTGCGCTGGTCCATTTGCCGGCGGGGTCCCATTGATAACTCATGTCGAAAGCCGGCGCGAGGCTCCAGTTGCCCGCCTTATCCATGAGGAAGCCGAAGTTCTTCGTGTGGTCGTCTTGATTTCGCCCGACCACATTGAACACCGCTCGTCGAAGTATCTGAGTCACAGCATCCTGTCCTAGCCCGAGTTGTCGGGCGAGCAGCACGAGTTGTTCGTAGGAGTGTGTCCCGACAGGGTCGCGATCGGCGTGAGCGAGGCCCGCCCAGGAACCGTAGTGGAGCTTGTTCATTCTTGCCTCGTCCACAAAGCGGTCGAAACGCTCGACAAGAAAATGGAACTCCTCACCGTCGGCGATGTAATCGGTTCTCGGCATCTCGATCTCGCAGGCCCTTGCGATTTGGCTGTAGATGTATTCGAGCTTGGGCATCCCTTTTGGATCGATTCTGTCTCGATCACTGTTGGACTCGGTGTCGAACTTCAGGATCCAGTAGGTGAACTCCGGACCGTGGTCCGTGCTCCCATCGAAAAGACGGCCGTCCGGGGCCCGGGCGACAAGAGCCTTCGACCGCGCTCCGCCGGCACTGGATCCCACTCGTATCAACCGAAGAGCCGCTCTCCTGTTCTTCGAGGTGAGCAGCTCGTCCCGTTTTCTTTTCTCTCGGGAGGTCAGTCTATCGGCGAGCTCCGCAAGGAGATGGATGTCCAGTGCTGTCTCGGCATCCTCCGCTTCACCGACCTGAGCGGCCGGATGGTACTCCAACGCTCCCATTCCTCGAGTTCCCACATAGAGCAGGCGATCAAGGGCTGTTACGTTCTCCGGAGGGATGCTCTTCTCCGCCATGTAGAGGTCGATCAGCTGGTTCCCGAACTTGTCCGGCAGAGAGTCCGCAAAGACCCCCGGCAGTCCCTTGAAGGTCTTTGTGTTCGTATCGTCAAAGGAGTGAATGAGCGGCGGAATCGGGAGCTTTATCGGGGATACTGATACGCCTAATCGTGCAAAATCTTCATCGTACTCAAAGGTGGCGATCTCCCTCTGTCCGGGTGCGTAACCGAGATAGCCGATGGTAGTTCCCCAGAGGGTGACTTCAACAACGGAGCTCACCTATCTTCTCCCCAGAGAAGAGGCTTGTCTTCTTCCTTACTGTCTCGGACCCGTTGCGCCGGGATATCCCTGTTTCTCCCGGTAGGAGTGTAGTAGTCGGATTGCTTCAGAAGTGACTCCAGCTGGTCAAGCTCGCCGAGGCCGCGAAGCAGCCGGACAAAGGAGGTTAAGGTGATACCGCCGGCCCCGGAGCGAAACTTGTTGAGGACGAAGCGGCTGGTCCCCCCCCTCGCTACTAGTTCTTCGTCTTTTAACTTCTTAGCTCGCCGAAGGTGGTCGAGCTTTCTTGCCAAGTCTGCCAGAATCTCCTCATCCGTCAGGAGGTTATAGGACATAGAGGCCTCCGTTTGCATTTCCTTATGGTAGTCTTTACTACCATAAGTTGCCATAACTCTCTTTAACGATAGTAAATACTATCATTAAAAGCAAGCTAAAATAATGAGAGCGAATAATAGCATTACACCCGAAAACTCCGCCTAAAGGTAGTAAATACTGACATTAAATCACCTGGGATTGGTAATTGACGGGAAGGGCCCAATACCGGAGACCGCTGCTAAGACACGATTCTTCGTGGCGGGGTGAAGAAATTCGGTGTAGAGTAACGAGCTATGACGAGCGCAACATTTGATGGAAGTGAAGGGAAGATTTTCTACAGAAAGTGGGAGCCGAAGGAGCGGTGCAAGCGGATTGTTGTGCTGGTTCACGGCTACGCGGAGCATGGAGGGCGGTACGCTCACCTATCGGAGCGGCTCTCCGCCGCGGGGAGTGCTGTCTACGCCCCGGACCATATCGGCCACGGCAAGAGTGACGGGGAGCGAGCGCTTATCCGTGACTTCGAGCACGTGGTGGATGACCTGCGTTCGGTGATGGGAATCGCCGCCGATGAGTTCGGCGAAAGACCTGCCATCATGATCGGCCACTCCATGGGAGGGCTGCTGACCGCGCGGTATGCGCAACGCTACCCGGAGTCTCTCGCGGGAGTGGGGTTTCTCGGGGCGGTTCTCGGTGACTGGAACTGGGCCCGGGAGGTGCTTGCGGCCCCGGAGCTGCCGAAGGAGTCGAGCGACCCCTCCGGCATGTCCCGAGACCCGGAGACCCAGCGCGCCTACGCGGAGGATCCCCTGGTCTATCACGGCGGATACAAGCGAGAGCTCTTGGAGGCGGAGGTCGTGGCACTGGATCGATTCAACGAGGATATCGATAAGCTCACCATGCCGGTCCTCTTTCTCCATGGAGACGCGGACCCCTTTGTGCCGGCGGAAACGACCGCCGAGGCGGTGAAGCGGATGCCCGCCAAGAAGAAGCAGGCCAAGATCTATCCCGGGGCAAAACATGAGCTCGTGAACGAGCTCAACCGAGAGGAAGTCATCCAGGAGATCGAGAGCTTCGTGACGGAGGTTGCCCCTTAGTTGATCACGGCGCCAGGTCGAAGGAGCGGAGGAAGGACTCCGTGCGAAAGTGCTCGGCAAAGAGGTCGACGATCTGGGTGTTCTTTTTCTCGTCGTAGGGCTGCAACTTCGTGTTCTTGATGCACCCGTACACCTTCTCATCCGCTGTGTGCGTGTCGTCGGGGACGTAGAGCGCCGGTACTCCGTGGTTCGTCACGGTCTCGATGCTCTCCTCCAGTCGCATTGTCTCTTTGGTCGAGGTGAAGATGATGCCCGCGATGCGGCGATCCGCAGGTTGGCGCGCGTTGTGCTCGAGGATCATCTCCAATCTTCTCCGAGAGAAGGATGAGAGGATGACAATATCCCCGGGGTGAACCGCCTCGGCGGGCACAAGATTCTCGTGGGTCTGAGAGATGATGGAGACCCCGGCGCTGGGCACGTGCCAGGCGTCTCTGTCGACGTCTCCGGCTACAGTCGCTCCGGGAAAGTATCGCGCAACCTGCTCCATCGAAGGTTTGTCGAGCCGGTCGACCCGGGGAAGAAAGCCGAAGATCTCAACGGGCCGATCCGGCGAGCCAAAGCGGCGGGTCAGGTACTCCTCGGTAATGAGACTCCGCATTTGATCTATCTTGTCCGGAAGTAGCTTGTTGAAAATTACGCCTCGGACTCGCGCTCCCGTGCACTGCAGGTAAGTAAAGTCCACCTCTATCATATCGAGGGTCCTGCCGATCCCGCCTCCGGCGAGGTAGACGATCTCCGCGTCAATGAGCCGACTTACCCGGGAGTTAGAGAGGCCCACAATGCCCCCCACACCGAGATGGCCGGTTCCTTCGGCGATTACCACGCGCTTGTCCTGCAGCCGCTCGAAGGCTGTCATGATATCGGACTCGAACTGACCGGTTATGGCGCTCTGGTCTTCTTCCTGAAGGTACGCCTTGGTGACCCCACTACCGAGACGAACCGGCGAGACCGCCTCCATGTCGAGCTCGGGCAGAGCAAAGTGCTCGATAATCGTCGCGTCCTTGTCTATCTTGCGACCATCCGAAAGCTCAACCAGCTCTTGTCCTACCGGCTTTATGTAGCCGATCTCCTCGGCGGGGAGGTGCCGCTTGAGCTCGGAAATTATCCCCAGACTGGTGAGGGTCTTGCCGGCGTGCTGCCGAAAGCCCGCCACGTATATCACTTTCATGATCGTTTCTCCTACTTGTTAAAAGCATACTCAGATGGAAGGCTATTCTTAAGCTCCCGCCTCCGGGCGAAATAACACCGTAATTTATCGATATAAATATATCGATACTACGAGGAACCTGTTTTGTCAATAGTGCTTTGCGGATGGTTCAATCACTTCGCATGAAGCTGCAACACCTACGCAAGGCTCATGCCTAGGAGGCCGGCCGTCAGTGTTGTTGGGCTGGTAGAATTACCCTATCGAGCTCACCTCGGGCGAGTATGGTGGTGTTCGATACGGAGAATGACTCGACGCCGTCGTAAATCACATATGCCGGTGCGTTCTCGGCACGCTCCGGAACGACAGCTCGAAAGCGATCGATTCCCTTGGTTAACTCTTTGGCGTACGTGCGAGTAGACTTGATTTCGATTGGGACATCGCTGGTTCCCGAAGAGAGGATCAGGTCGACTTCATTTCCCTTTGCATCACGATAAAACGAAACGGGGGCGCGTCTGCCACGGTGTACATTGGCTTTGATTATCTCGGAAACAACGAGGGTTTCGAAGAGCGCTCCTCTAAGAGGGTGGTTGCGCAGCTGGCTAGCATCATTGATACCCAGGAGGTAGGAGGCAATACCGACGTCGTAGAAGTAGAGCTTGGGTCTCTTGACAAGTCGCTTTGAGATGTTCGCGTGATAGGGAGGGAGGCGGAAGACGATATAACTCGCCTCGAGGAGAGAGAGCCACTCCCTTGCGGTTGGTTGGGAGACTCCTGCCTCATTGCCGAGTTGTTCGAGGTTCAGGATCGATCCGGTTCTGCCTGCGCACAGTCCCAAGAACGTTTGGAATCTGGTGAGATCTCGAACCATGGCGAGACTTCGCAGATCCCGTTCCACATATGTCGCCACGTAATCCGAGAGGAGCCGGGTGGGCTCGATCGACCTGTCGTATATCCTGGGGTATCCGCCGCTGTAGAGTAGCGTGTCGGTATCCGGGTCAATCCCTCCGTCTCGGAGCTCCGACTGGGAGAGAGGCAGGAGTTCCAGGATGGCGCTGCGTCCAGCGAGGGACTGGCCGACGGTGTCGCGCACCACAAGATTGGTGCTTCCTGTGAGGACAAACGTTCCCCGGAACTCCGGTTCGTCGACTATGGACTGGACGTAAGACGCCACGCTGGGTACCCGCTGAAACTCGTCGAGAATCGCTCCAGATCGGAACTCTGCGAAATAAGAGAGCGGATCCTGTTCGAATCGATCACGTAGGTCGGGCCGCTCAAAATTGATGTAGGGAAGCTCCTTGAACACCGAACGACAGATCGTTGTCTTGCCCGACTGTCGTGGCCCCGTGAGTGTGATTACCGGATACTGTTTACGGAGCTCGAGAAGCGTCTCCGTGATCGTCCGAGGGATCATTTTCAAAGTCTAATCTTGGAATTGCACCAAGTCAACCAAAGGCCGCCTCCCCAACGGATCCCTATAGTCCCACCATGA
>CAYZHV010000251.1:0-5529 GCA_964478055.1 uncultured Spirochaetaceae bacterium
CGATCGACATTCGGCCGGGAGTAGGAAAAGGGGACGATCTCGTCGTCACCAAACTGCTCATTCATTCGAGCGAAATCCAAAGAGCGGCGGTGGACCCGGGCGGGGGTTCCGGTTTTTAGTCGGCCCATCCGAAAGCCGAGCTCTTTGAGCGGCTTCTCCAGCCCGAGGGCCGCGGGCTCGCTCAAGCGGCCGGCCTGGGCGACATACTCCCCCACAAAGATGCGCCCATTGAGGAAGGTACCGGTGGTTACTACAACCTTCCGCGCGGAGAAGCGCTTGCCCCGTTCGGTGATAACGCCGGCTATCTCGCCGGCGTCGCTGGAGTAGAGAAAGTCCGTGACCGTGTCCTGAAAGAGCGTGACGTTTTTTTCCTGCTCGAGGACCTGCTTCGCCTTCACCTGGTAGGCGAGCTTGTCCGCCTGGGCTCTCGGCGCCTGAACAGCGGGGCCACGACTCCTATTGAGAACGCGAAACTGAATCATCGTGGAGTCGATGAGGCGCCCCATCTCGCCCCCGAGGGCGTCGATCTCCCTGACCATATTGCCCTTGGCGAGGCCGCCGATGGCGGGATTACATGAGAGCTTGCCTATGGTATCGAGATTCTGCGTTATCAGCAGAACCCGGAAGTCGAGTCGAGCGATGGCGAGGGCCGCCTCGATGCCGGCGTGGCCGCCCCCTACCACTATGGCGTGGAAATCCATGTGCGCAGAGTACCGTAGCTAACAGTCTCGGTCAACATCGGCGGGCGCCTATATATTCCCTATTTCCCGACGCAGAATCCCTCGAACATCGTATCCAGCAGATCCGCGGTGGTCACCTCCCCGGTGATTTCACCCAGGGCACCTACCGCCTCCTGCACGTCCAGAGAAAGAACGTCCGCGGGCATCTGGGCATCCAGCCCCTCGGCGATCTGGTCCACCGCCGTGGCGGCCCGCTCGAGAAGGTTCTTCTGTCGAAGGGAGTCGATAACCGGTTCTCCTCCCCGGACCCGTTCTTCCGGCAAGGCTCGCCTGCGGATCTCACCGAGGAGCTCGCTAACCCCCTCGGCTCTCAGGGCGCTCACCCGGAGAAACCGTTCCGGAGTCTCCTTCGCCGCGGGGAGGTCGCTCTTGTTCCAGACCGGGATGACCCGCTCATTTTCGGACTCTTCGGCGAGAAAGTCTTGATCCTCCTCAGAGAGGCCCTCGGCGGCGTCGACGAGGTAGAGAACCATGTCAGCCTGCTTGAGAATGGTCCGGGAGCGGCGAATCCCCTCACCTTCCACCTCTTCCTCCACTTCTCGAAGCCCCGCAGTGTCGAAGAGAATTACCGGAACCCCTTCGACGTCCAGGGAGGCCTCGATGTAGTCCCGGGTCGTCCCGTGTAGGTCACTGACGATGGCTCGATCCTCCCGGAGGAGAGCGTTGAAGAGCGAAGACTTGCCGGCGTTCGTTCTACCGCCCAGGGCCACACGCACCCCCTCCTGGTAAATGCGGCCGGTACGATAGGTTGCGGCGAGATCCCGGAGCTGAGAACCGATTCGGTCGAGCTCCTCCCGGTCCAGAGGGATCTCTCCGGTCTCTTCTTCAGGATAGTCTAGCTGAATCGAGAGGGCCGCCAGGAGTTTGACGAGCCCTTCCTTGAGGCCGTTGATCCGCCGTTCCACGGACCCGCCGAGGCGGCCTAACGCGAGCTCCTGGGCCGCGGTGGTCTGGGCGTCGGCGATCTCCCGAACCGCCTCCGCCCGGGTGAGGTCGAGCTTGCCGTTCATAAAGGCCCGAAGGGTAAACTCCCCGGGCTCCGCGGGGCGGAATCCGTTCTTGTAAAGCAGGTCCAGGACGCGCTGAATCCCAGGGCGGCTCCCGTGGCAGTAGATTTCCACCGACTCCTCACCGGTGTAGCTCCTGGGAGATCGAAAAAGGGCGAGGACGACCTCATCCACCGGCTCCCTGCCGTCCCGGAGGACGCCGTGATGAAGTGTATGGCCCTCGGCGGCCCGCAGCTTCTCGCCTTCGGAGAAGAGCGCCGCGATACGGTCTATCACTTCGTCTCCGCTTGTTCTGATCACAGCCAGAGCGCTTCTACCAAAGGGGGTCGCCAGAGCGGCGATTGGCTCGTTCTTCACCTGCTCGTTCATGGATAGCATTGTGTCACTGAAGTTGTTGAAGGAAAAGCGGCTGAAAGCCGCTCGAGTCTCCGCAGCGCCCCGGGTAGCCGGCGCCGGAGAGCTGGCAGGGAAACCGCGCGGCGAGGGGCGGTGCGTTCATGACAACGCCGCAACCACCGTGCTACCCTTTGCCTGTGGCAGGAGAGGCGTTCAAGAAGAGCAGAGAAGCGGTGGTGGAACTCATCGCGGCGCGCAAGCTCGAGGAAAAGCGGCGGGCGGAGCTCAAAGCCGAGTTCGAGCGGTGGGAAGCCCGGGCTCGGGAGGCGGAAGCCGCCGGCGATTCGGCCAGGGCCGCGGGAGCCCTCGCTCGATGCGAGGAAGTTGCGGATCGGGATGCCGCCGCCAAGGCGCAGATTCTTCGGCTCCGGAAGGAGATAGCTCTGGCGGAGGCGCAGCTTCGAAGGGTGGCGGTTCAGGAGTCCCGGAGTGTAGACGCCGAGGCTCTGCTGCGCTCCCTGGAGGCCGCCACGGGTCCGGCGGATCCGGAGAAGCGAAAGCTGGATAAGCTCGCCGAGGACGCCCGGGTGGAGGAGGAGCTGGAGCGACTCAAGCGGACCCTGGGCGAGGAGAAGGAGTGAGCTCTTCTCCCCGACTGCTTATGCCGGGGGAGCCGCCGAGAATCATCGCTCACCGCGGCTACTCCGCCAAGCAGCCTGAGAACTCCATGGCAGCCTTTCTGGCGGCGGTAAACGCCGGGGCCCGGGGCATCGAGCTGGATATTCACCTTTCATCCTGGGGAGAGGCAATTGTCTTTCACGACTTTTCCCTGGAGCGACTCCACGGGGATCCTCGGAGGTTGGTCGAGCTCGATAGTGGGGAAATCGCCTCCCTCGGCATTCCTCTGCTGGAGGAGCTCTTTACCGCCTTCGGGGATGAGATCTTTTACGACATCGAGATCAAGTCTCGTGCCCACGGTCCCACAGGCGTGGAGGCCGAGGCGGTGCGGCTCATCAGGGCCTACGGTTTGGAGAAGCAGGTGCTCATATCCTCCTTCAACCCTCACGCGTTGCGTGCGGCGGCCCGACACGGAAAGGAGATACCTCGGGGACTCATCTTCTCAAAAGACACCGATGTTCCCTATTTCCTGCGCCGCGGATGGGGGCGCTTCGCGGTGGGCGTCTCAGCTCTAAAGCCCCGGTCGGACCAGGTAACCCGGTGGTTCATGCGGCGGCTCGGCGGGCGCTACGCGATTCTTCCCTGGACCGTGGACGACCCGCAGGAGGCGATCCGCCTCCGGGAGCTCGGGGTGGACGGTATTATCACAAATGATCCGGTGAGGATCGCCGAGGCTCTCGCCTAGGGAAGCTCCCGCATGAGTTCCTCGGCGAACTTGTTGCCCAGGCCCCGGAACGCCGCGGAAATCGCGCTCTGAGAGCTCAAGCCTCGGCTTCGCTGGAAACCTTGAGCCACGGCGAGAACCTCTCCGTCGGAGAGACGAATCGTCCGGACCGAACCGGAGACGCGCACAATGACGCCGTCCCGCTCCTCGAACTCATCGATTCCGACTATGCCGTAGATGACCCGCTGCACCGCAGGATCCGCCACGCGTCGAAACTCGTCCAGGAGGGCCGCGTCGCTGCTTCCGTTGAGCTCCTCCCGGGGGAATGAGAGCACCCGAATGTCGAAACCCTCGCTGCTAAGGCGTTGGAGGATTCCGGACTCCGTGGCGCCATCTCCCATGGGATTACCGGCGATATCGGTGGCCAGAACCACCACGGCAGTGGGAATAGAACCGGCGGCGCTCTCCACACTATAGCGAAAGACGACGCGCTTCGAGGCGAGTACGTCGAGGAGGCCGTCAACGTAACTCTGATAGGAGCGCGGGGCGTCCTGCAGCGGTGTGAGATACGCATCCAGATCGAGGCCCATGGTCAAGGTCTCGGTGCCGACAAACTCCGGCACCGGATGCTGGAAGGCAGCAACACCTTCGTCGTTGGTTCGGACCCGGGCGGTCGAGACCCCGGTACGGCCGTTAGAGCGGAGAACCTTGTAGCTCACGAGGATCTCCACTTCCTCCAGGGGGCGCCCCCCTACGGTCACCCGTGCTTGAAAGGGCTCATCGAAGGGAGCTCCCACCAGAGCGGTGAGATTGTCGTTGAGCTTCTCGATAGTTAGCTCCGAGAGAATGTTGCGAGCGGCAGTGATGTTCCGTTCGAATCGAATCTGAGCATTCTCGATGTCAGAGCTCGCTGCGGCCGCGGCGGCCTCGATGTACTTTTGCGCCGCCCGGACATAGGCACCCCGACTCTCGAGGCTCTCCGCCTCCTCCTCGGGAACGGCGATGGCATCGATCCGCTCCTGAAAGAGCGCTTCTAGCCGCCTCTTCTCCGCCTCCAGGGCGGATCGCTCATATCGTGCAAGAATGTGTACCGTGACTCGCCCGTCCTCGCGCTCCACGTAGCGGTCCTCCACCCGGAATCCCGCCACCCGAGCCTCGCTCTGCTGACGCACGGTCTGGACAACCTCAGATTCGAAGCTGTCCAGGGAGGCGCGCGCTTCGGCGCTTGTCTCGCTGGTAACCCGTACCCCGAGGTAGCGGGTAATCTCGGCGATCAGGTCGGCGATTGCCTGATCCTCCGCGGCGGCGACGTCACCGGCCTCATCGGAGGAAGAACCTAGGAAGTACTCATACTGATCAGTCGGCTCCGGGGCGCTCATGACCCAATCCGGAACGGGCTCTTCCGAGCGCGAGGGAGATGAGCCTCTATCGGTAGCGCAGGCGCCGAGTAGCAGAGCCGCGGAAAGGGTGATGATGACCAGACTTCGCAGATTCTTCATTCGCTGTTCTCTCTCCTGATGGAATGCTACCGGCCCCCTCCGGGGCCGGTAGCGACTATCTGTCTGTTGGTAGAGACCTTACTCAAGGCCGTTCTCGAAGGCCTCTTTGACCCGCTCTCGGGCGGTCTCCTCCTCCTCGGTGTCAGGCTGGTTTTCATTCTCAGCCTGGTCAAGAGCCTCATTGATCATGCGATCCAGGGTGCGCTCGGGAATGGTATAGAGTACGAGGTAGGTGTATGCGTCCTCGTCCACGGAGCCGTCGTCGTTGTAGTAACGCATTTGGACCCAGTAGTCGTCCACGGGCTGATAACCGGAGAACTGGGCGTCTGAGAAGCTCTGCACGACCTGCTCCATGTAGGTCTCGAGCATGTCCATGTCTCCCGCCGCGGCACCGGCGAACTTCGTCTGTACGCGGTTCCGGACCACCTGGGCGATTTGCGAGGCTGCCTGAAAGTTTCGAGTCCAGAGCTCTGCGCCCTGAAGATCCTGCGCCCGGGGGGACTCGAACTTGAAGACGTACTGATCCTCGAAGCGGTCCATCTCTTCCAGCTCCTGGGGGTTCATCACGACCCAGTCAGGAACGTCCCGACCCCACTTGTAGTTCT
>CAYZHV010000252.1:0-5516 GCA_964478055.1 uncultured Spirochaetaceae bacterium
ACTACCCCGTGGACGGCCAACAAATCGATGTGATTTGGAAACGCACAGTCAGGAGTGTCCCCACCTTCGCATTCTCAGTAAGCTTGGAAGAAGATGTTGAGCCTCCAATTCGGACATTGAAACATGCACACGACATATGGAACAGTAGGCCGTTTCTTATTACCCGGGAAGAAAGAATGGATGAAGTGATGGCTATAACGTCAGGGCTTTATCATGAATTCGAATCCGCTTTGAAAGTATTGAGTGATTCCCAGATTTCAGAATTGCATGAATCAAAAAAGAGGTATTATCAATTAGAAGAATGTTATGGCCTTCGATAAAAAATAAGTTATGACGGAAAAAAGAAGAAAGAAACAAGATAAAATAGAAGGCTGCAGTAAAGCCACAATGCTAAAGTTTCGTCTTTTTGATTATTATTGGCTTTTCTGTGCGTTGGGATTTCTTGTTGTTGTGCTTTTGGTGATATTTACTTATCAAATAAGTTGGAAGCTGTTCGTTAGTATGGCAACATTAATCGTCATGTTCACATTTTTTATCCAGAAGCAGAAGCTGGAAGAGATGAAAATGTTTGCTGAGCTGTTCAAAGACTTCAATATAAGATTTGATGACCTCAACGATGATTTAAATCGAATTGCAAGGTATGGTATTGACCATAATAAGCAACAGAAAGATGAACAAAAGCTATGTGATTATTTCAATCTATGCGCTGAAGAATACCTCTATTGCCAAAAAGGATATATTCTGCCTGATGTTTGGCGCTCATGGGTGTATGGGATGGGCAATTCAAAAAAGTTAAACAAATTGGGGATATATGGTCAAAAGAACTAGACTCTAATTCATATTATGGTTTTCAGCTGTCTATGATCCCCGAATGAGCCGCATAATATAACATAGTTGACAATTGTTTGAAAGATACATCGATCCGATTAATATAAAGCAACTATGCATTGGATGGAGCAATGAAAATTACACAACATTTGACGCTTCGTGTAGCCTGGCATGACTCTAAATGGAATGGAAAGGTTTGTGCTGCTCCATCCGAGAATTCATTCTGTGTAATGCTGGATCGTGTTCGAGAAGAGCGAGATGACGCACGGGAAGTCATCATTCGGGGTAAAGAATGGTCGAGGTTGGTACCGGATGAACTTCCTCCATGTAAGGCCGAGTCGGGAATATTTATGAATCCTGAGCCTTGGCAAAGGAAGTTTGAGCATCCTTATGTTAATAACAAGCATTGCAAAGATACACATGGCAACATGCATCCACGTATTCTTGAGATATCACCTTACACAGCCATTGCAGTTCCTTTTCGTTGGATGCTACGCAAAGAGCAGAAGCAAATTAATAAACAGTTACCGGAAGCATTCCCTGATGATGTAAAACCTCCTTTTCCTTCTCCATGGGTTTTCGGAAAAGAGCGCCAGTGTGCCTTGCTAGATCACTTTTTTGGAAAACTTCAAGAAAACAAGTCGCTGATATTCTTCTACTGCAAGGAAGGTCATCCGCTTGGTGATGGAATTCGTCGTTTGGTTGTGGGTGTCGGCGTCCTAGTGAAACTGGGCAAGCTTGAAAAGTATGACAGCGATCAGGGCCCGAGCTACCCATTGTGGGACCGGCTGGTTAGCCACAGTATTCGGCTGGATGGAAATGGAGGATTCTTATTACCTTATCATGAGTACATAGAACCTACTGGCGATATGAAAGAGGATGAGCGTCGCAAGGCGCTCCTTCGGGAAATAATTGTCAGAGCCGAAGATCCTCATGTTGGAGATTTCTCCTATGCTGCTGAAGTATGCCGTGCTGATGTAGCCCTATCGACGCTGGTTCGTTGTCTGAAAGCCGTGCAGTGCATTCGACGGCACGATATTGTTGAGGGCCCCTGGCAGGCAAGAGAGAATTGGCTAAACGAACAAATTGCCGCCGTCTGGAAGGACCGTGGTCGTTTTCCGGGTGTCGGGTCTGCACTCGAAGCCCTTGGTTTGCGGTTGGGCACAGCTCTGATTTTCGAGATGCGCGCTCAGGGAATGCTTACGGCAGAAATGGACCCTTGGCCGACCGTTTCTGACGTGATGGAAGGGGCAAAACCTCCCCCACAAGAAGCATACGCTAACGAGTTGCATCTTATCAAACCTGTCTGGAAAGAACTGACTGAAGAGCGGCGGGCTTTATTGCAACTGCTGTCTCGTTTTGACCTAACGCCTGACCAAGCGATCCGCTTTTTCGATCCCCAAAAACGTATATCGAGCTTCTCTCCTTGCCCAACGGACGCAGACATTATTCAGAATCCATATCTCCTCTCAGAGTGCGATTTGGGTACTGCGGTCGATATTCCGGTGTCGATGACATCGATTGATCGGGGTTTACTTCCGGATGAAGTCGCGGGATGTGATGTGCCGGTCCCTGAACCCAGCCGGGTTGATAGCCCCAACGATCCTAGACGCGTGCGGTGTGCATTGGTTGGTGTTCTGCGAAAAGCGGCGGACAATGGGGATAGCCTTTTAAGTCTGGCCGAGAGTCAGAACAAACTTGAAGGAATTGATACCTCACACACCATCCAGATCACATCTGATTGGCTACGAGGTCACGCGCCATTTATTTCGCAGCGGGTTAATTTCCAGGTCGTTTCTCCAGGTAGCCAATCGGAGAACAAAACAGAGACATTGCAGTTAACAGAACTGGCCCAGCGAGAAAAGCGCTTGGGAAAGATCTTATTCACCCGTGCGCTCAGACAGGAGAATTCCCTTGGTGTTGATTGGGAAGCTCTCTTAATAGAAGCCATTCAAAAAAGCGGTGGGGAAATCGATATCAGCAATGAAAGGCATCATTTTGCTCTTGAAGAACAGGCAAAAGCCTTAGAAAATATTACAACTCGCCGTTTATCCGTACTCACTGGACCGGCAGGCACGGGGAAGACGTCCGTTGTCGGGGCGCTGGTTGCTTGCGAGCCATTAATCAGTCAAGGGATACTTCTGCTCGCGCCGACTGGAAAAGCGCGCGTTCGCCTCGCAGGAGCAACCGGCATCGAGGCCATGACGGTTGCTCAGTTTCTCTATCAACACGATCGGTATGACGGAGCACGCCAGCGACCACTTTTTGGAAAGAATATAAAAGCGAAAAAATACTCGAAAGCCAAAACGGTCGTCGTGGATGAAGCTTCCATGCTGACAATGGACTATCTACACGCCATCCTTGATGGTTTGGACCTTGAAAAGGTGAGCAGAATTATTCTCGTCGGAGATCCCAACCAGCTCCCTCCCATAGGTGTCGGCCGCCCCTTTGTCGATCTCGTCACTCAATTGGAGAACGCACCTCAGCAAGCTGGGAAGGCTTCGCCCTTTGGCGCGATAGGCAAATTGCTTATGGAGGTCAGGACGAAAGCAGGCGTTCCCTCGGATGCTTTGCGCCTTGCTGCTTGGTATACGAACCAATCAATCAGTGGTGAATCAGAAAGAGTTTTTAGTGAAATCGGAGATCGTTTGGAGTTTAATGATCTTGAAATCGCCTTCTGGAAGACACCCGAGGATCTGCACAGCGCTTTGCTTAAGCAATTCCAAAAATACCTTGGCCTCAGGTCACCGTATGATATTGAAGGCTTTAACGATGCTTTGGGCTTTGTCGATAATAACATACAGTTTTCAAATCCTGATGGTATCGAAGCATTTCAGATTTTATCCCCAGAACGATCTCATCCTTATGGCGTTCATGATCTTAATCGTTGGATTCAACGTCGATTTCGCTCGAATGAGCTAAAGTATGCCCGCGCACGGTATCGGACTTCGATGGGCGGGGAAGAGATTGTGATACGCGATAAAGTCATCCAGTTGAAAAATGAAACAAAAGGTGGTTATTGCTGGACAAAAAGGGTTAAAGAGGAGCATTACATTGCCAATGGCGAAATTGGTGGTGTGGGACCAGGCAAAAAGGGCTACCTTAATGTTGCATTCGCTGGAAAGCCCAATTTGACATTTGGTTATCGTGGACAAGATTTCAAAGAGGACTCTGTGCCGCTTGAGCTTGCTTACGCCTTGACCATACATAAAGCCCAAGGAAGCCAGTTTGGAGCGGTATTTGTCGTTCTTCCAAAGAAGTCACGAATTCTCTCACGAGAGCTTCTTTACACAGCATTAACACGAGCACGGGAAAAACTCATTTTGTTCATCGAAGGAGATGATAGTGGTTTGCTTTACGAACTTAGCAAACCGGAGCGCTCTAATGTTGCACAACGAAACACAAATATATTCAGCGCTATAGTGAGGAAAGACCCAGATACACCACCTTATGCAGAATATTTAATTCATAAAACGCGCAAAGGACACATGGTGCGGAGTAAGACGGAACTTATTATCGCTGATAAGCTTTATAATGCCAATATTGACTATGATTATGAGAGGCCTCTTGATGGGGTGGTTCGGAAGGGACGAATATTCCCTGATTTTTCATTTATAGATGCAGCTGGAGATCTCATTGTATGGGAGCATTTCGGGAGGATGGATGATCCGCAGTATGTAAAAGGTCATGAATGGAAGATAAAATGGTATAATGAAAACAACTTTACTGAAGGTGACAACTTATTTATAAGTAAGGAAACCTTAAGCTCAGGCGTTGATTCATCCCGCTTAGACGGTATTATAGAACAAATAAATCAATTGGTATAATAAAATGTAATTGTCTCATACTATAATAATTGGCAGCTAATCCTCAGTGGCTACAGGTGTGAATGTCTCGACAAACTGTCTTTCTAAGTTTGAAACCGAAAAAACTGCTTACTACGATTTAAGGATTTCTTGTTTTTTCTCATCGAATGGACAAGTAAAGTGCAGTCGTTTTGAGGCTGTGTGAGGCTGGCCGAGCATGCCGTAGGGAATCCAAAGGAGACGGGGTGCCAATCTCCCGGTGATTGAAGATTGCATTCCCTATGAAAACGAGGACTCGAATTCATATGATCTCATCTCTGTTTATTGAAAAAAATGGACTACGCTAGAGCGACCATATGAAAGATGAAGATAATGGATCCCTTTGCGGTAATTCGGTTCCTTTTGCCCCGGGCGATTGGGTCATTGATAAGAACAACCCAGGAAACCCCGGGCAATATACCGGCAATTGTTCGCAAGCTGGGCCCCATATCATGGCGCAACTCATTTACCCCGGAGGGAGTACGAAGAAAAGACCATTGGCATGCCTTGAGCCGATGCAATCAACGGCAATGAACATAGAGGGACGTCTGGCGGTAGGGCATTTTGGTACATTAAGAGATCTTCAGCGCTTGATTACCTATGAAAAGCTAAAAGGCGTTCTTCATGAAGTGATATACTCGATGGAAGCTGCGCAGATTGATTTTTATCCCTATCAGTACAAGCCTGTTCTCAAATTCATCAACTCACCCACAGAACGACTCATCATTGCCGATGAGGTCGGACTCGGAAAGACCATTGAATCGGCCCTGATCTGGATCGAGCTTCAGGCCCGGAGACAGGCCAAGAGGCTCCTTGTCGTATGCCCCAAGATCCTTGCGGAAA
>CAYZHV010000253.1:0-5439 GCA_964478055.1 uncultured Spirochaetaceae bacterium
ATTCCCGCAATAAAGCGGCCTCCGAGGCGAGCGCGAATCTTGCCGAAGACCAGAAGATCCCCCAGTTTCTTGAGGGGAAAGAGGAGTACCAAAGGAACAACGCCAATCGCCAGGTCGAGCCATCGAATTCTGCCGTGGTAGTCCGGGAGAAACCCCTTCACTCTGTTGTAGCCCCAGGAATAGCCACCTCCGACACTGACGAAAAAGAGGAAGAGCGCCTTCTTAATGCCCCCTTCCTTGTTGATGTTTCGATAGATTCCTCCCTTCAACGCTTCCCAGATCCGGGGTACCGAAGCCATCCAGGTCGGGCGGATCGCCTTGAAGTCTTCCAGCATGATCTTTCCAATAGGCTTGGAGTAGGCGAGGGAGCAGCCAGTACCCATAGCGACATACTGCATAATTCGCTCGAAGGAGTGCCACACCGGGAGGACACAGAGCCAGATGTCGCCGCGGCCGACATCAATAAGCGGAGGAACTCCCTTTACCTGGTGGAGGAAGTTGCCGTGGGAGAGCATTACGCCTTTAGGAGTCCCGGTGGTGCCGGAGGTGAAGATAATTGTGGCGAGGTCGTCCCACTCTGCCTCCTTGACCGCGTTCTCCACAGGTTCCGGCTTTTCGTTGTAGAGCTCCCTGCCTGTCTCCATGAGCGTGTGAAGAGAGCGAAGATCCACGCCCTTGGGCGCTGCCACGGAAGCCGAAAGGTCCTCAGACTCGGGACGCATAACAATGAGAACCTCCATGTTCGGCAGGTCCCCCTTCAGATCGGCAACGCGCTTCGCGTGGCTTTCGTTCTCCACGAGGACCACGCGACACTCCGCGGTCTTGAGGATATAGCGGAGCTCATCGTCCGTGGCGTCGAGACCCCTGGGGACGTCCGCCGCACCGATAGAGAGAATGGCCAAGTCCGAGATGAGCCACTCCCGGCAGTTCTCCGAAATCAGGCCCACATGGGAGCCCTTGCCCACGCCGATGTCGTGGAGGGCGGAAGCGAAGGCGTTGACGTCTCCTAGAAGCTCCTTGTAGCTACGCTTCTGAAACGTCCCGGAGCTGTCTTTGTAGTACTGAGCCGCCGCGTCGGGTTGCTCCGTAACGAAAGAACGAAAGAGTCTGGGTAGTGCGGTTTCCATATTTTCTATATTCCTAGGTAAAACGTTAGGTTGCAAGCAGAAAAAAAGGGCGTTCCCCTTTCGGAGAACGCCCTGCAATCGCTGTCTGTTTAGCGGCTACTCTACGCGGAAGTAGTTGAAGCTCGCAGCGAGGCTGTTCGTGCGGAGGGAGAAGTAGTCACCCTCGAGAATCTCCGGATCCACCGGGAACCAGAATCGCACGGGAGCGGTAGGATCGAGAACGCCAATCTCACCATTGCGCGTGTTCACGCGGATGTTGATGGGAACGTCACGATCGAGAAAACGCATGAGGTCGTTGACCGAGAGGTCCACGCCCATGTTCCTCAGCGCGGCGATAATGTCGACGCTGACGTAGTCTTCTTCGGTTACACGGCGGAGATCCGCGTTCTGCCGGATGAGGGAGCTCCGAGCGAGGCTCATGCGGCTGTTGCTCTCACTCTCATAGACCTGAGCGCGGAAGCCGTAGTGCTCGGGATGGTTGCGGCGAGTTTCCTCGCGAGTGTCGAGGTTGAGCCAGAGTAGATAACTCTCGCCAGCACCCCATGCCATCTCGCCGAGGGCGGGGTCTTCGACACCAACGTGGATACCAAAGCCGGCGTGGTACTCACCTCGGGAGAGGTCGGCCTGACTCTTGTAGCCACCGTCAACGTACCGGATGGTGAACTCGAGCTCATAGACGCCGCTCTGAGAAGCGCGTCGCTCGATCCGGGCAAGTCCTGTCTGCGTGTTGCTCTGGACCAGTCGGCCACTCTGGATGGACCAGTTGCCGTAGCCGGGGCGCCAGCTACCCATGGATGAGAAGCTATCGTTGACCCGCTGGGCACTCACCAGTGAAACAGCCATCAGCAGGATCGCAACGGTTAGCACAAACTTTTTCATAGACCTTCCTCCTGAGAATAGTTAGGACCCGTGAGAACTCACCAGGGCCACTCTGTCTTTTCATGGTACAGCCGAATTCCGTGTCGCACAACTCCCTTATGAGAGCTCTTTTGTGGACAAAGAAAATCGACGTTCCTACAATAAAACAAATGCGAACTTCAAAAGTAACAGCTAGAAACCAACTGCCACACCACTTCGCGGAGGCTCGAGTACCCGCTCTCTACTACGGGGCCGGGAGTCTGTCGGCACTGCCGGAAATCATGAACGACCTCGGTGTCGTCGGTCCGGTGCTTCTCGTAACCGGCAACTCGGCCTTCGAGCCTCACGGATTTGGCCCCAGACTCGTCTCCTTACTGGAGGAGCATGGAGCGAGGGTTTTTTCGAGGCGAGTACACGGGGAGCCGTCGCCGCGGCTGGTAGACCAGGTAGTGGCAGAGGCACAAGAGGCCTTCGGGGGTGAGCCCGGGGCGGTGGTCGCGGTTGGGGGCGGAAGCGTCATCGACACCGCGAAGGCCGCCTCTGCTGGCTTTCGCCACGCCGGAAGCATTAAGGAGTACCTCGAGGGTGTAGGGACCAAGAAGCCCTCCGGTAGCCGCGTGCCGCTTGTGGCTGCTTCCACAACCGCCGGCACCGGCAGCGAAGGAACTAAAAACGCCGTCCTGAGCGAGGTGGGCCGGGAAGGATACAAGAAGAGCCTGCGTCACGACGCTTTTGTCCCGGACGCGGCGATTCTCGATCCGGAGCTCCATCGAAGCGCTCCCGCCTCGGTGACCGCTGCCAGCGGACTCGACGCCATCACCCAGCTCCTGGAAGCGTATGTCTCAGTCAAGGCGACCCCGTTCACGGATGTGTTCTGCGAAATGGGGCTCACCCAGGCCGCTTGGGCGTATCCGAGAGTACTCAGCGATCCCGAAGACCTGGAAGCCCGGGGTTCCATGGCGATGGCTGCCTACCTCTCAGGGCTGTCCCTCGCTACCGCGGGACTGGGACTTGTCCACGGAGCGGCCTCGCCCCTGGGTGCGGCCCGGGATATTCCCCACGGCGTGGTTTGCGGGACACTGATTGGCGAGGTCAGCCGGAGGAGTGTCTCCTTCCTTTTCGGAGCGAAATCCGGCGACCAGGGGCCAGGGGTAGTTTCCGCGGCGGAGGGGGCCGACCTCGAGCGAGGGAGGCACAAGTATGCCAACGCCGGTCGCCTGCTCACCGGTCGCTACGACGCTTCGGAGGAGGAAGCGGCAGGCGAACTCGTCGCCTGGCTCGGTGACATCACCGAGCTCTCCGGCGTTTCCCGCTTGGGAGAGTACGGCTTCACTCGGGAGGAACTCGAGAGTCTGGCAGCGAAATGCGGGGACAAGAATCAGCCCGTCTCCTTCGACTCCGACGCCACCGCAGCGGTACTCCGGGAGCGTCTCTAATGAGCGGGGGAAGCGGATTTCTCGTTATAGCCCTGGACCCGAGATTGGAGCGAACACTGCGGTTCCCAGAGCTGGAGAAGGGCGAAGTAAACAGGACCTCCGAGTACAGCTTTGACCCGGCGGGGAGGGGTATTAACCTTGCCCGGGCCCTCTCTCACCTGGGGGAGCCGGTAACGCTTCTCACCTATCTCGGCGGCCCCCGTAGAGATACTATCCTCGGGCTGCTCCGGGAGGAAGGGATCACGACCGAGGCGGTAGAGAGCGACCCGGAGATCCCGACGGTCTACACCATCCTCGACGCCGCGGCGGGGAGCTCCACGGAGCTCGCCGAGGCGGCTCATCCCCTGGATCGCGCTACCGAAGAGGCTCTCGAAGAGCGGAGCCGGCGGCTAATCCCCCAGGCCGGGACCGTGGTTGTCTGCGGCGCGGGAAGCGTCGGCTGGAGCGATGAGCTTGCGGCGGAGCTCGTGGCGGCGGCGCGGATGGCCGGGGTGCGGGCAGTAGTCGATACACCGGATGGTGAGCTCGAGAAGACCGTTTCCCAGGCTCCCGATCTCCTGAGAACCCGCTATGATAGCTTCGCGAAACAGTTCGGCGACTCCCTGGCGAAGCTTGCGGAGCGAGGTGTTGCGGCGGTGCTGGATCAGGAGCAGAGCGTCCGCTTCTTCCTTCCCGGAGGAGTCTCGGGAATCCGAGAACGCCCTGAAGTGAGGGCGGTTAATTTTCGAGGCGCCGATAGCGCCTTTACCGCCGGCTTCCTCGCGGAATGGCAGGAAAACGGGGAGCCGGACGCCGCCCTGGAGCGCGCGTTTGTTACCGCCTCGATGAAGGCGGGGCAGCTTCGCCCCGGGGCAATTCGGTAGCGCAGGATCGGCGACCAGACGGTCGCATTGGCGACCAGATGGTCGGTGGTACTTACTCGTGCTCGAGTCGGAGGGTCTCGGTGGGCTTGTTACACACCTCATCGGGACCGAAGTACTGGATCGCCCCGGGAAAGGCGTAAGAGGTCTTGATCGCCCACTCCTTCCGGTGCGCCGCGAAGGTGCGGAAGGGCATGCCGTCGAGCTCAACCAGGGCCTTTCGGATCACCGGCTTCAGCTTGCCGTGGCGCTGCTCCATGTTCATCATCATGGTGAGCGGGACGCCGCCGGCGCTCCACTGAGCCGCGGGCTCTGAGAGATTACCGATCGAGGAGATATAGCCGGTAACGCCGTTTGCGATAAGGAGAAAAGCGGCGTACCCGAGGGAGTAGCAGTAGTCGGAATCGAAGTTCGACGGGAAGGCGCAGCGACCCTCGTATCCGAAGAAGTGCGCCTGGGTGGAGAACTTGCCTTGGTACTGCTCCTTCGTTTTGAGCTCCGAAAGCCTGTCCGAGACCATTTCGATGAGGAGCTTCTCCGTCTCGATGCGAGAAACCTGCACGTTTCCGTGGGGATCCCGATCCATGAGCAGCTGCCGCTGTATGTCATTGGGCAGGGAGGAAAAGACATATGAGGCGTCCCGGGAGAGTTTCTGGTTAACCCACTCCGACTGATCTTCAAAGGTGTTGAGAGTGGAGAAGTACTTCTCATTCTCCGCCAGGATGTCGTTGAGCTCGCTGATCAGGTGTCCCACCTCGGGAATGAACTCTATAAGCCCTTCCGGAACGAGAGCCACACCGAAGTTCTCCCCATTCTCGGAACGCTTGACCACTATCTCCACAATGGAGTCTACGATCTGTCCCAGGGTTTGCTGCTTCTCGGCTACTTCCTCACCGATAATGCAGATGTTCGGCCGAGTCTGCAGTGCACACTCCAGGGCGATGTGGCTCGCGGAACGTCCCATGAGCTTAATAAAATGCCAGTACTTCTTGGCACTGTTTGCGTCGCGTTCGATGTTTCCGATGAGCTCGGAGTAGGTCTTTGTGGCGGTGTCGAATCCGAAGGAGGTCTCGATGCGGTCATTCTTGAGGTCGCCGTCGATGGTCTTGGGAACTCCTATAACCTGGGTCTTGCACTCGTTGTTGAGAAAGTACTCCG
>CAYZHV010000254.1:0-5433 GCA_964478055.1 uncultured Spirochaetaceae bacterium
ATATGCCGCTTGCTCACGGTCTACGCCAGTGGGTTCGATAGGCTCAGTTCGGCAAGCGATGCGGCCGACCGAGCACGGATGCACTCCGCCTCCATCTCGCTATACTCGCAGCACTCATTTGCAGTCGTCGATAGAGAAAGGGGATGCTCAGAACAGTCCGAGACGCTTGCCAGATCCACCCGATGGTCCACGACTACCGGATGTCGGAGGCGATCGAGAACCTGTCGGACCTGATCAAGGAGGAGGGCAGCGGCGAGGAGTTCTTCGCCCGCAACTACGTGACCCAGGGTATGGACACCCTGTTCCGCGAGGGGCTGCTCCGGCTCGCCGGAAAATCGGATCAAGCGGCCTTCGAGCTGGCGCAGGCAATGGGCGGTGGCAAGACCCACCTGATGGTGGCGCTCGGCCTGCTGGCGCGGCATCCCCATCTTCGCCCCTCCGTGATCCCGCAGGACCTCGCCGAAAGGCTCGATTTCGGCGCCGCCCGGATCGCCGCCTTCAATGGCCGAAACGACCCCGAGCACTACATCTGGGGCGAGATCGGCAAGCAGCTCGGTAAGGCGGATCTTGTGCGGCCCTTCTGGTACGAGGGGCCGCGAGGCGTCGATGAAGCGAGCTGGATGAAAATCATCGGCGACGAACCGACGCTGATTTTGCTCGATGAGCTGCCGCCTTATCTGCTGAACGCCAACGCGCGTGCGGTTGGGGGTGGCACCCTGGCCGACCTTGTGACGTATTCGCTCGGCACCCTGCTCAGCGCCGCGATCAAGTTGCCTCGGTGCTGCGTCGTGATCGCTAATCTTTCGGGTAGCTACGACGCGCAGACCAAAAATCTCGCCCGCGTGATGTCGAACCTCCAGCAGGAGGCCCGCCGCCAGGCGCAGACCATCACCCCGGTGCAGCTCGCCGGCAATGAGATCTACGAGATCCTGAAAAAGCGCCTGTTCACCGAAATGCCTCCCGAGGAGGTTGTCGACTCGGTGGCCGAGGCCTTCGCCGAGCAGGTCAAGGCGGCCGAAGACGGCGGCTACATTACCGCACGCGGAATGGAGCAGGTCGCTGAAGAGGTGCGCGAGACCTACCCGTTCCACCCTTCGTTCAAGAACCTGGTGGCGCTGTTCAAGGAAAACGAGGGCTTCCGCCAGACGCGCGGCCTGATGCAGTTCACCGCGCGCCTGCTGCGCAGTGTCTGGAATCGTCACGACAACGATGTCTTCCTGATCGGCACCCAACATCTGGACCTGAACGACGTCACCGTGCGCGATGAGATCCAGCGCGTGAACTCAACCCTGATGCCGGCGGTAGTGAACGACATCGCCGACCAGGGTAATGCGCGGGCCGAGGAGATTGACGACGCACTCGCGAGCGACGCGGCCACGCAGGTCGCGAAGCTGGTCCTATCCTCGTCGCTGTCGCGTTCCGTGGGCGCACATTTCGGTCTGAGTCAGGCCGAGATCATCGAGTACCTCGCCGCACCCAACCGCAAGGCCGACGAGTTCCTGGCAGCACTGGAGCGCCTGCGCGACAAGGCCTGGTATCTGCATCGTGAAGGCGAGGCCTTTTATTTCAAGGAAACCGAGAACCTCTCGCGTCGCATCGAACGTGACGCAAAGCAGGTGCCCGCCGCGAAGATCGACGGCGCGCTGGTCAACCGGCTGGTCGGCCGCCTGCAGGCCCAGCGTCGCAACGCCTACCAGGAAGTCCAGGTGATGCCCCGGCTGGACGACGTGAAGCTCAGCGGTCACCGCATCCTGCTGGTGATCCAGCCCGATGGGCGCACGCCGCCCGAGCAGATCCGCGACTTCTTCGAGTTCCAGCAGGAGAAGAACAACATCCTGATTCTCTCCGGGCATGACAGCTACCTCGCCAACGAGGTCGAGGCGCGTCTGCGCGAGTTCTACGCCATCGAAAGCATCTTCGGCAAACTGCAGGCGGGCGACACCCTGTACGAGGAGGCCCGCGACAAGATGGAGGAACTGGAGGAGCGCTTCAACAAGGCCGCGTCCGGCGCCTATAACCGCCTGTTCTTCCCGGGTGGCGGCGGCGAGCTGGTGATGGCCACCATCGACAACGGCCTCAACTTCGGCAAGGGTGATCAGTCCGCGGAAGCCCAGATCGAGAAACTGCTGGCCAGTAGCCGTTGCGACCAGAAACTCGCACTCGATTTCGTCGAGGACCCGTTTCAATACTGGGCGATGGCCGAGCATCAGTTGTGGCCCACCAGCGATCGCCGGGTCCCCTGGCGGGATTTCGTGATGCGCGCGAAGACCGACCCGACCTGGCCCTGGATGCCGGGTGCGAAGGGCCTGGAGACGCTGCGCGACGAGGCCCTGAAACAGGGCCGCTGGCGTCAGAGCGCGGACGGCTACCTCGAGAAAGGGCCTTTCCCCGCCGAGCGCACCTCGGTAAACGTGACCCCGCAGAGCACGGACCGAGATTCCGGGCGCACCACGCTGTCGATCACGCCGCGCAATGCCGGGCCGAGCCCCCGCGTGCACGTATCCCCGTCGGCGTCGGTGTCCGAGCGGGATTCTCAGGTCGAGGATCTTGACCACTTCGAGACCCGGGCAGCGACGCTCTATTTCATCGCGGTCGACAACGAGGGCCGCCACCAGGTGGGAGAGCCCACGCGCTGGGTCGCGGACCTGACCATCCGCCACGAGATCCACGCGGTCGCCACCACGCGCAAGGTGGAACTGCACTGCACGCCGATGGCCGAGATGCGCTACACCCTGGACGGCACCAACCCGAAGGAGGGTCGGGTCTACGCCGAGCCTTTCGAGGTGCCGCCGGGCGGCTGCATTGTACTGGTGGCGGCACAGGCCGGTGAGGCGGAGAAGACCGCCCGCTTCAACATTCCGGCATCCGGCGATGATCGGGTCGTGATTGACGATCGCAAGCCGGCGACACTCAGCAACGCCAAGCGCGTGGCGATTGACACCACCGACAAGGCATTCCAGATGGTGCAGAAGTTCCGAGATCGGCCGGACACTCTGATGAAGGGCGTGCAACTGCTCATCGGCGAAGGCGAGAAGGCGGTGCAGGTGCGATTCAACGAGCGCCAGCTTACGGCTGCGGCGATCGAAAAGGCGATCCTGGGTATCCGGCAGGCGCTCGGAGATGAGCAGGCGCCGGTCCAGATCCTGATCAAGGGCGGGGTCGAGTTCGGGGACGGCTTCGCGCTGAAGGAATTCGCCGAGGTCGCTGGGGTCGAGTTGAAGCCCGGTGATGTCGTGCAGGAGGCCCACGGGTGAGTCCTGCAGCGCCGAAGAAGGCCGCTTCCCCCAGAGCCCCCGGCGGGAAAGCTGCCTACGCCCACCCGACCTTCGGTTTCGGCGTTCCGGCCACCTCGGATCCGCACCACTTCCGCGTGGTGATTCCGCGTGGCAACCAGGCACCGGTGCTGATTACCGAACACCTTGGCATGGGCTCCGAGACCATCCGCGACCGGGTGATCGACCGCGTGCGGCTGGACCGCACCCGCTGGACCGCGATCCGCTCCGAGGTGCAGCGCGCGTTCAATGCCCGACTGAAGGAACACAACCTCGCGACCGGAAGCTGGAAGGTCGGCGAGACGATGGTCGATCGCCTGCTTGGCAAGGAACTCTGCGTACTCGCCTGGGCGGTGGAGAAACTGGAGCCGGAGAAGATCCGCCTCGCGGTGCGCAACTGGCT
This sequence comes from uncultured Spirochaetaceae bacterium, assembly GCA_964478055.1. Taxonomy (GTDB): domain Bacteria; phylum Spirochaetota; class Spirochaetia; order DSM-27196; family Alkalispirochaetaceae; genus CAYZHV01. The sequence continues at coordinate 3,676 of CAYZHV010000254.1, forward strand.
GGCCCTGCGCCCCGAGGAACGCTGGTGGCTGTTCGGGATGACCGCGCTGTCCACCGGCGGCGTGCAGGACGCTGACAGTGGCTGGCGCATGGCCCTGCGCTACGCCCTGGGCGATGTCGCCCAGAACGAACTTCAGAAATCGAGGGCAATCAAGCGACCGGGGCCGTCGGATGGTGCGAAGAGCACCCTGGGTCTGTTTGAATGACGAATGCGGCGAAACAGTCGGTCGGGCTACAACCCCATGCCCTCAAGGACGCCCCGGCGCTGATCGAGGCGGTGTTCCCGGCGCAGAAGGTGTCGTTTGAGGCGCAGCGGGAGCGCAAGGCCGGTGCCGGGCAGACGCTGACTGCGCTCGGTTCCTATTGGAAAGGGCGCAAGCCGCTGATCCTGGTCCGCGCCATTGTGCTGGGGATGTTGCTGCCACAGACCGACGACCCCGAAAAGGACCTGGAGATCTTCGAGCAGTTGATGGCCTTCGACGACGCGGGTCTCGCGCGGCGGGAGCCAAAGATCGCTCCCGCAGAAATTGCCCGACGCATCGAACTGGAGAACCCCTGGGCCTTCTTCAGCTTCTCGTTCAAGGGCGATCCCGAGGACGCCGAGGAGATCGAATCCGCAAGGTTTCCGCTCGACGTCGACGGCTACCCCGGCCTGCGGATTCTCTGGCGTCGCGATATCGTGCAGGAAGCCCGTCTGGAACTGCTGGCGAAGGCATTGGCGACCTTCGCGACCTACGAGGAGCGCGCAGGCCTCTGCAAGCGCCCGGAGGAACTGGATCAGGAAGCGCTGTATGCCCCGATCTGGCCGGCGGTGAACGCGCATCTGGGCCACCTCGGCATCGAGGCATGGTCGCATCCTGAACTGGTCGAGCAACTCGGCATCCTGCGCTACGGCCACCGCCCCCGCGTCGGCGACACATTCTGTGGCGGCGGCTCGATCCCGTTTGAAGCTGCTCGGCTGGGCTGCGACGTCTACGCATCGGATCTGAACCCCATCGCCTGCATGCTGACCTGGGGGGCACTGAACATCATCGGTGGGTCGTTAGAGAGTCGTGAACAGCTCGCCTGCGACCAAAAGGCGTTGGTGCAGAGAGTGCAGGTTGAAATAGCTCAACTTGGTGTTGAGAGCGACGGCGCCGGGTGGGCTGCGAAGGTTTTTCTTTATTGCGTCGAGACTGTTTGCCCCGAAACAGGATGGATAGTTCCGTTTCTTCCAAGCCGGGTCATAAGCACGAGTTCCAAAACTATTGCGGAATTGGTTCCGGACCCTATTAACAAGAGATACATGATACAGGTGCGAAGCGGTGTGACGGAAGAGGCGCTCAGAGACGCTGAGCATGGAACCGTTTGGCGAAAAGGAAAGTATGGTGAGGCAGACTTGATTCATTCAGTTGGAGGGAAGGTATACAGAACATCTGTTTCTACGCTGCGCGGAGAATACCGAAAGCCAGATGGCTCCACTGGAAGCAAGCTTCGGCTCTGGAGCAGAGATGACTTCGTGCCCCGTCCGTCAGATATTTTTCAAGAACGCCTTTACTGTATTCAATGGATGAGGCCAAAAGACCAGGGGAAGGGATACGATTACGAGTTTCGTTCGGTCACGACTGAAGATTTGGTTCGGGAGCGAAAAGTCGAGGATTATGTCAGGGACAGGCTCGTGGATTGGAGAGAAGCAGGTTACCTTCCGGATATGGAGATCGAGGTGGGTGGACCACCGCGTTATCAAGGCGCGGACTTAATTAAAGCGCGTGGCTGGACG
>CAYZHV010000255.1:0-5408 GCA_964478055.1 uncultured Spirochaetaceae bacterium
AGAGTCGGCGAGCTCTGGTGGCGGAGCCTTTTGCTCTCTTAACCCACGGCGGTAGTGGATCTGGGGCACCTACTATGCGGCAGACCGGATCCGGTTAGGTCGTGCTGTTCTATCCGCTATTCCGAGAACGACGGGCTCAAGCAGAAGAAACCGTCAGTGTTTATGGACATAATGACGTCTTCGCCACCCACTGCTACCCGGTTCACAGATTCCGATCACTCCTCAGCGGTTGCCATCGCGGCTTGCTTCTGCAAGGCAATTCTTTCCTGCATCTGAATCTGAGCGATGTCGATAAAGACTGCCAGTACGATGACCGTCCCCTTGATCACGTTCTGAAGGAAGGAGGAGTACCCCATCACTACGAGACCGTCCACGAGGACCCCGATAACAAAGGCGCCGATAATGGTCCCCCCGATGCCGCCCCTGCCCCCCATGAGGGACGTTCCGCCGAGAACGACCGCGGCGATGGCGGTGAGCTCGTAGGTCATGCCGGTCGCCGGATGGGCGGCCACGAGCTGGCTCGCAATAATGAGCCCCACCATGGCGGAACAGAAACCACTGATGATGTAGACCGTGGTCTCGGTGCGCATGACCCTAACGCCAGAGAGCTCTGCCACCCGCCGGTTACCTCCAAGGGCGTACACGTGGCGCCCAAAGGGGAGTTTGGTGGTGACGTAGTACGCCACGAGAGCAAACACAAACATGATCCAGACGGCGTACGGAACTCCTAGGAAAGCGCCGGCCCCGAGATTCTCGAAGCCGGTATTGTTGAACTGAGGCCGTCCCACGAGGTTTGCAAAGGTACGCCCGTTGTTTCTCAAGCCCGCGAGCCCTCGAGCGACGTAGAGCATGCCGAGGGTTGCGATAAAGGGGTACACCTTGAGCCTGGTTACGACCAGGCCGTTAACCGCGCCGATTATGATGCCGGCAAGGAGGGTGAGAGCGATAACCATCCAGACATTCGGAAAGAGAACGACTCCGAAGAGCGGGAGTCGTATTCCTTCATTGATGAGTCCCCCGGCTATCATCGCCGATAGGCCCACGATAGAGCCGACGGAGAGGTCGATCCCTCCGGAGAGAATAACAAAGGTCATTCCTACGGCCATAAGGGCGATAATGGCGACGTGCTTGGAGATAATCAGAACGTTCTCCAGGCTGAGGAACCCTGGCGCCATGGAGGCAAAAACAGCAAAGACGATAATCAGGGCGAGAAAGGCCCTCCCTTTCATTACTATCTCGAGAACGTCGGTCTTTGTTATCTTCCTGGCGCCCTTGGCTGACTTACTCATGGTCGGTGACCTCCACTGCTGAATAACTTTTCAGGCCGATCTGCCGTTCGACGAGGCGGCGACCAGCTGTTCTTCGGTTGCTTCTTCCCGCTTGAACTCCCCGGTGATTCTGCCGTTGGACATGACGAGCACTCGGTCCGCCATGTCGAGCACTTCCTTGAGCTCCGAGGAGACGTAGAGCACCCCATACCCTTGAGCAGCGAGGCGGTCGATGATCTCGAAGATCTCGGACTTCGCCCCGACGTCGACGCCCCGGCTGGGTTCGTCGAGAAGGAGCACCTGAGGGTTTGTAAGAAGACCCTTGGCGATAACAACCTTCTGCTGATTGCCACCACTCAAGGAGGTAATGATCTGATTGGGATCGGCCACTCTGATCGAGAGCCGTTTTATCATCGATTCCGCGGCCTGTCGTTCCTTTATCTTAACCAGAAAGAGCCGAAACCGGTTGAGATACTTCTGCAGACTCGCAAGTATCATGTTGTGGCTCACCGAGAGAGTCGGCACGAAACCGTCGCTCTTACGGTCTTCGGGTACGAGTACGAGACCGGCGTCGATCCGGGAAGCGACATCGTTGCTTTTGAGCTCCTTGCCGTTGATGTTTATCTCCCCGGTTGCCAGGGGCTGCACGCCAATCAGACACTCGAGAAGCTCGGAACGCCCCGCTCCCATGAGCCCATAGAGACCGAGAATCTCTCCTCGTTTGAGCTCAAAGGAGACGTGGTCGACGAGGTACCCTCCGCCAACTTTGGGCAGGCAGATATCCTTAATCCTTAGAAGGGTCTCGCCGGTACTAAACTCCTTTCGTGTAAAGAGGGAGGACTGCTTGCGGCCGATCATGTTTTCCACGATCCAGCGTAGGTCGACATCGGCAACCCGGTCTTGGGCGACCATATGGCCGTCCCGAAGCACGGACACTCTGTCTCCGATGGAGAGGATCTCCTCCAACCTGTGAGAGATATAGATGATCGATATGCCTTGAGACTTGAGCTCCTTGATAACCCGAAAGAGGACATCCACCTCTTGGGTACTGAGACTGGAGGTTGGTTCATCCATGATGAGGATTCGCACATCCTGGGCGAGGGCCTTAACGATGGCGACTATCTGTTGATCCCCTACCCTCAGATCACCCACGGGGGTGTCAGGGTCAATGTCATGCTCCAGCCTGAGAAGTAGCTCCTTTGTCCTCTCTTTCTGAGTCGCTTTGTCGATTCTGCCGTTTCGATACACTTCTCGGGCGAGAAAGACGTTGTCCACAACACTCAGATTGGGGCAGAGATCGAGCTCCTGGTAGATAATCCCGATCCCGGCGGCCATGGCGTCCAGGGGCGAACGAAGATGAAGCTCCCGATCCTCCATGCGTATGGAGCCCTCCGAGGGATGCTCGACCCCGGCTAAGATCTTCATGAGCGTTGACTTGCCGGCGCCGTTCTCACCTACCAGGGCGTTTACCTCGCCGCGATACACGGTGTAGGCGACATGCTCTAAAGCGATGGTGCCGGGATAGACTTTTGTTATGCTGTCGGTCCGAAGGATTGCCTCTCCTCCGGCCCCTCCATCGGGGTCGAGTCCGTTTTCTCTTTGCTCCTGACCAACCGCCATCGCTCCCTCCTTTCGCTCCACTAGTTCGAAACCACCTGCATGTGCGTCGGCGTAACGTTGATCTCGCTCAGATCAATGTCCACGAGGTTGAACGTTCGAATCGAGAAGGCTCCGAGAAAGGCGACTTCCTTGCCCGTCAGGTTCTCCTTATCAAGTGGCTCTAAGACGTCCCGATTAATCCGGCTGTTAATAGCCGCGGCGACCCGACCGTACTCCGTCTGGTCGCGAAAGTCTCCGAAGCTAATAAAACCAACGGCGTCCCGAACTGAGCTCTCGTCGCTCGGAATCCGGGGACCGAGAAAGAGGTTAACCGTTGTCGCCCCGTCGTACCCTTCTAGGTCCAGCTCTGCCACACCGACACGGGACTCCAGATCTACGCTGGTTATGGTTCCTTCTCCCTTGACAGTGTAGACGTGCGCTTCGCCTGCGGTGATCAGTCCGTAACGCTCGGCCACGGGTATGAGGGTCTCTCGAGACGTGACGCCGTCTTCGTCGACCTCGAACTCTTTGAGAATAGTCGCCAGCTCGACGGCGTTCTCCTCGATGGTCGGTATGAGGCTACTCTCCCAAATCTCCTCCACGTAGGTGTCCGCGTCGTACACGCCGGCGAGTCTCATATCTTCGACGAGCTGCGTAGAAACGACAGTAAAACCCTGTCTACCAGCGACAAAGAGGACCCCGAGGAGCACTACCGCCACAATGATCTGCTTGATTCTCCTTGGCATCACTGTTCTCCCTCTCGTGATGAACAGGGGCGCCGACCGGAGGAAACCCGAGAACCGGTGGCGCCCCTGCAGAGTAAGTCTAGTCTAAACGTTCAGACTCATTTGGGAGCGAAGTTCCAGTAGTCGTCGGCGTTCTCCGGCGTGATAAGCACCATGTCAATGGACTGTTTTTCCGGGAGGCCCGTGCTGCCGGTCCGGATCCACTCATCAGCCTGAATCGCCGCGCGCTGTGCCATCTCGGCAACAGGCTGCAGAGAGGTTGCCTTGAGCTCACCCCGCTTGATCGACTCCATCGCGTCATTGCTACCGTCGAAGCCGACAACAATTACCTCTTCTCGGCCGGCGGCGAGCAGCGCGGCCTGGGCACCAAGGGCCATGGTGTCATTTCCGCAAATTACACCGTCGACGTCAGGATTCTGCTGAAGCAGAGTCTCCATGACGGTGAACGCCTCGGTCTGACTCCAGTTGGCAGTCTGCTGGGCAACCATCTCCATGTCCGGATACTCGTCCAGGACGTCGTGATACCCCTGCGAGCGGACATGAGCGTTAGTGTCGGTGTCACGGCCGGTGAGTTCAACGTACCTGCCTTCCTCACCCATAAGCTCGACGAAGTATTCCGCCAGAATCGTGGCACCCTGGTAGTTGTTGGAGACAATCTGAGAAATGGCGAGACCCTCCTCGGTTATCTCACGGTCCACGAGGAATGTCCCTATTCCCGCTTCTTTCGCTTTTCGAACCGCAGCGACGGTGGCGTCGGCCCCCGCATTGTCGAGAATAATGGCGGAGACACCCTGGGCGATCATGCTCTCGAACTGCTCCATCTGCTTGGTTGCGTCATCGTCGTGAACAAGCTTGACCGTCTCGTACCCGAGTTCTTCAGCCTTTGCGGCCGCCATATCCTGCATGGTGCCGAAAAACGGATTCTCTACCGGCGGGACGATAACGGCGATCGTTTTCGGCCCTTCGGCGGCCGCGTCCTCTTCTGCAGCCTCAGACTGTCCACCGGCGAACCCGGTCGCCAGGACCAGAGCCATCATCAGCGCGATCATTAGCAATGATCTCATTCTCATAGCCATTCCTCCTTGGAATTGCGGATCTGTCCTCCCCTGGGGAAGGACGATTGTGGCCACTGCCCTTTGGGCAAGGCTCAAAGAGAACGAAGCACACGCCTCGTTACAATTGTGCCTTCGTATATTTACGTATAACCTCGGTTTCTTTTCCTGTCAAGCGTAAGTTTGCAGAATATGGAACAGCGCGAAGGCAGATATCGTTTCGAATATCTTCGCTACTCGTCGGAAAGGCTGGCCATAGGGGAGTCCTCTAGTGTATAGTTCAAAGGAGCAAATCCTGGAGAGAGGACAGAGTGCTAGCACAAGAACGAAGAATGAAAATACTCGAGCTGCTCCAGGAGGAAGGAACCGCTCGGGTAAGCTATCTTAGCGACGCCTTTAAGGTCTCTGAACCCACGATCCGGCAGGACCTGGAACGTCTCGAGCAGGAAGGGCACATCATTCGCGAGCACGGCGGTGCCTACTTGCGATCGGTATCCTCCCAGGTTCGCTCCCTCTCTCTCCAGCACATGGAGAACATGGACAAAAAGGAGATCATCGCCCGCCGGGCAGCAGAGTTCATTAACGACGGAGACCGGCTGATCCTCGATTCGGGCTCCACAGTTACTGAAATCTCCAAGCTTCTCAAGGGACGACAGGATCTCACCATCGTCACGAACGCGATAAACATCGCCCTCATTGTCGGTGCGAGGAATTGTCACAAATATGAACACCATCCCTGGTGA
>CAYZHV010000256.1:0-5390 GCA_964478055.1 uncultured Spirochaetaceae bacterium
TCAACTCCACAGATCCCCAGGAACGAGAAGTGGGCGAGCAAATCGGTGTGTTCTTTCCGAACCAGGAAGGTCGAGGGGCCCACGTGAACGTGAGCGGCGCGGGGGTTACCAGGCACGCGAACAACAGGGAGAACGCGGTTCGGCTCATCGAGTTCCTCGTGAGCGACCGGGCGCAGGAACAGTTTGCCAAGGCGAACTACGAGTATCCTGTGGTTGAGGACGTGGCCCTTGCCCCTTCGGTGGCGGCCTGGGGCGAGTTCAAGGAGGACTCCCTGGATCTTTCGCTCCTGGGCGAGTATAACGATGACGCAGTGCGTATCTTCGACGAGGTAGGCTGGCAGTAGTGGAGATCCTCATGTCTCGGCGACTCCCCGGGCTCCGATTTCGGGGCTCGCCGGGCTGGCTCCTCCTGGGCACCCTGGTCGCCGGGGGTGTCCTCGCCCCTCTTCTGGCGGTGCTCTCGGCGCTCCTCACCGGTGGCGGGGAGCAATGGAGCCACATTGTCGAGACCGTTCTTGGTCGCTACGTCGTGAACACCCTCATCGTCTCGGTGGGGGTGATTCTCCTCTCCACACTCATAGGCGTCGGCGCCGCATGGTACCAGACACTCTACGACTATCCACTGCGCCGCCTCTTTGACGTGCTCCTCGTATTGCCCCTCGCAATTCCGGCCTACGTTAACGCCTTTACCTACTCCGGAATCTTCGGATACACCGGCGTTGCCCAGCGCTTCTTTCGGGAGTTCCTCGGTCTATCGAGTTACCCGGTGGTGGACGTTCACTCCGCGGTGGGTCTTATCGTGGTTCTCTCTTTTGTGGTCTATCCCTACACCTACCTCACGGTCCGGGCCGCGCTACGGCAGCAGTCGATGGCTACTATCGAAGCGGCTCGGACACTGACGCCGAGCGGCTTTCGTGTGTTTTTCTCCGTCGGTCTGCCGCTGCTGAGACCGGCGATCGCCGCCGGAGCGAGTCTCGTACTCATGGAGACCCTCAACGAGTACGGCGCGGCGGTCTACTACGGCGTGGAGACCTTGAGCGTCGGCGTTTTTCGCACCTGGTTTGCCTACTACGACCTGCAGAGCACCCGATTTCTCTCTTCAATCTTCCTGCTCATCGTCCTCGCCCTCCTGGTCGGCGATCGTCTCCTCCGGGGGCGAAAACGGAGAATTGGAAGTGGCACCCTCCGTCCCATCGCTCGTCGGCCCCTGGCCCGCCGGGGCCGGCCCTGGGTCTATCTCGTGGTGGGGCTCCCGGTACTGGTCGGATTTGCCATTCCCGTAATGCAGTTGCTCCACTGGGCGCGGCTCTCAGTCGGTAGAGCTGACTGGAGTCTGGTACTCCGGAGCACCGGGAACACCGCCCTGGTCGCCGGGCTCGGCGCGGGTATCTGCATCCTCGCCGGCATTATCGTAGCCTACGCCCCGAGGGTGAGCGGGGGCCGCCTCTTTCGACACACCGCTGACCTCGCCTCCCTGGGCTATGCGATTCCCGGAGCGGTGGTGGCCATCGGCATTATGAGCCTGCTTTCGGGCCTCCGGGGGGCGGCGATCGGCTCTCTCGGGGCGCTTCTGTTTGCCTATACGGTGCGCTACCTCGCGGTGGCGCAGCGCCCGCTGAGCGAGGGGTTCAGCCAGGTTTCCGGCGCCCTTGACGAAGCTGGACGCTCCCTGGGCCACGGTCCGACACGGACTCTGGCAACGATTGATCTTCCGGTCATGAGTGGCACCCTGGCTACCGCGGCGGTCTTCGTCTTTGTGGACATTATCAAGGAGCTACCGTTGACCACAGTCCTCCGGCCCTTTAACTTTCCTACCCTGGCGGTAGAAACCTTCCGCCTCGCCGGGGACGAGCGGATGGCAGAGTCGTCGGTGACGGCGCTCATACTGATCGCTGTGGGCAGCCTGCCGATCCTGGGACACCGCACACTGGCGCGACTGAGACGACGAAGAACATGAGCTTTCTCACACTTTCGCAGATCTCCAAGAGGTACCCCGGGGCTGAGTATCCCGCCCTGTCCGAAGTCTCCTTCGACGTTGGAGAGCACGAAATTCTCGCCCTCGTCGGAGAGAGCGGCTCCGGAAAGACCACCACGGTCCGGATCGTCGCGGGCTTCGAGTTCCCTGACCAGGGCTCGGTGACCCTGGGTCAAAGGGAGCTTGCGGGCCCGTCGACCTTTCTCCCGCCGGAGCGACGAGGTATCGGCGTGGTCTTTCAGGAGAACACTCTCTTTCCCCATCTCACGGTAGAGGGAAATATCCGTTTCGGGCTACCCCGGAGGGAACGGCTAAACCCTCGGGAGAGCGCGGAGCACCTCAACCGGCTCTTGGAAATGACCGGTCTCGCAGGGTTCGAGAAGCGGTACCCCCACGAGATTTCCGGAGGCCAGATGCAGCGAGTCGCCCTCGCCCGGGCCCTGGCCCCGAGTCCGGAGTTTCTCCTCCTGGATGAGCCGTTCAACAATCTCGATATCACTCTCAAGAACCGCGTCATTAGCGAAGTTCGTTCCATTCTCCAGGCCGCCAGAATTCCGGCTCTCCTGGTAACCCACAGTCGACGGGAGGCGTTCTCCCTGGCGGATCGGATCGCCGTGATTCGCCATGGCCGGATCGAGCAGGTCGGGACACCGGCGGAGCTCTACCGGACGCCGAAGAGCCGATACGTGGCCGAGTTCTTCGGGCCGGTAAACGTCGTGGAAGCGCGGAAGGAAGGCGGACAGTGGAAAACCCCTTTCGGTCCCATCGCCGGGGGCCACATCGTCGAGGAACAATCCCTGGCGACGGCCCTCCTGCGACCGGAAATGCTCTCGGTCTCCGCCGAGGATCCGGGCCGAGGAGTCCGGTGCCGGGTTACGAATGTCATCTTCTTCGGAGACCACTTCGAGGTAGAACTATCGAGCGCCTCCCTGGAGACTCCGGTGACGGTGCTCCTCAAAGGCGGCGCTGCGGTGCGGAAGGGAGAGGAGCTCTACGTCTACGCGCCGCTCCCCTGGTGACAGCCGCTCTCGATCCGGGTATCATACGACCATGCAAGAACATAATGGCAGCCATCTCACTCCTGAGGCTGTCCGTTTCGCCATTCCCGAACAGGAAGTAGAAGAAGCGGCCCGGCTCACCGGGCCCTTTGATATTATAGGCCAGCCCCGGGCCGTTCGAGCCCTGGAGCTCGCCGTGGCCCTTCGGGCCAAAGGTTACAATGTCTTTGCCACGGGCATGCCCGGCACCGGCAAGCGGAGCACCATCACGAAACTGCTCAAGGCGCTCCCCTTCGAGCAGGAGCGACTCCGGGACATCGCCTTTGTCCACAACTTTCTCCAGCCCGACCAGCCTGTGGCGCTCTATTTCGAGGCGGGGCAGGCCCGGGGTTTTCGCGAGCAGCTCAGAAAGCTGGTAGAGCTCCTGCAGGAAGAGAGCTCGGTGCTCTTCGAGCAGAAGCCCTTTAAAGAGGCCCGGGACAAGCTCATGGTGGAAACCGAAGAGCGGGAGAACAAGAAGCTCGCGGAGTTCGACAAGCGCCTCGAAGACGAGGGCTTTGCGATCGTCCAGGTCAACGACGAAGAAGAGAAAGAGCACACTGACATCGCCCCGGTTGTAGACGGTGAGGCCACGAGCTTCGACGACCTCCAGCGACGAGTGAACACCGGGGAGCTCCACGCCGCGGACTGGAGCCGCATCCGAGAGAAGTATTACCACTTCATGGACGAGCTCGACCGGATCTTCCAGGAGCTTCGTATGGGCCGTCTGGAAGTGGAGAAAAAGCTCTACGAGCTCCAGCTCGAGACGATGGAGCCGGTGGTGGATAAGGCCCTTCAGGAGATTCGGAACGGCTTTCCGGCAGAGAAGACTGATGAGTGGTTAAACCAGCTAGAAGATGACATCCTCGGAAATCTCGATCTCTTTATGCCCGCCGACGAGGAGTCCAGCGAGGAGGCTGAAAAGCAGCTGGAGCGCTACGGCGTAAATATCGTGGTGGACCACACCAACACCTCCGAGAATCCCCTGATCGTGGAGAGTCACCCTGATTTTCAGAAGCTCTTCGGGGCGCAGGAGTATCGGGGGGAACAGGACACACGACTCGGCTACCAGACCTTGCGAGCGGGCAGCCTCATTCACGCCTCCGGAGGTTATCTGGTGCTCCGGGCGGAGGACATCCTCTCCCAGGAGGACGCCTGGAACGGCCTCCGACGCGCCCTGCAGGACGGTTGCACGGAGATCCGGAACACACCTTCGCCCTTTACCCCGCCGGGACAGGCGATAAAGCCGGAGCCAGTGGCGATTGACGTAAAAGTGATCATCATGGGGAGCGAGCACATCTACGACTTTCTCTACATGCAGGACGAGGAGTTCGGCAAGCTCTTTAAGGTTCCCGCGGAGTTCGACTCCGTAATGGACCGTACTCCGGAGACAACGCAGCAGTACATCGCCTTTATGGAGATGATCTGCGAGGAAGAAAAGCTCCTTCCTCTGACCATCGATGGAAAGGCGGCGGTTCTCGAGTACGGCGTCCGGCTGAGCGAGTTTCGGGGCAAGCTCTCCACGCGGTTTTCCATGGTCGCCGACCTGATCCGGGAGAGCAACCACTGGGCCCGAAAAGAAGAAAAAGAGGCGATCGACCGCGGCGCCGTTGAGCGCGCCCAGTTGGAGCGGCAGCACCTCTACAATCTCCCGGAAGAGAAGTTTGACGAGCAGGTAACCTCGGGCGAAATGCTTCTCTCGATGCAGGGACGTCGCGTTGGCTGCATAAACGGACTCTCGGTCCTCGATCGCGGTTACTACGCCTTTGGTCGCCCCATGCTTATTACCGCGAGAGTCGCTCCCGGCAGCGAGGGGATTATCAACATTGAGCGAGAGTCGGGCCTCTCCGGAGAGATACATGACAAGGGGATGTACATCCTCCAAGGGTTTCTGCAGGCGACCTACGCCCACGACTTTCCTCTTTCCATAAACGCCAGCATCGCCTTTGAGCAGAGCTACGTGGAAGTTGATGGCGACTCCGCCTCCGCTGGCGAGGCCATGGCGCTCCTCTCAGCGATCGGTGAGATACCGATGCGCCAGGATGTCGCCATGACCGGCTCGGTCAACCAACTCGGACAGATGCAGCCGGTCGGCGGGATCAGCGAGAAGATCGAAGGGTTTTACGCGACCTGTAAGATCTCCGGCCTAACCGGGGAGCAGGGCGTCATTATCCCCAAGTCCAATATTCAGAACCTTATCCTCTCCAGAGAGGTACAAAATGCGGTGGATGCGGGAACCTTTCACATCTACGTGGTAGAATCCATAGATGAGGGTTTAAACATCCTCACGGGTATGAAGGCGGAGCAGGTAATGCGCCGCATCGGCAAGCGGCTGCGAGAGATGGCGCAGCAGGTTAAGGAGTTCAACTAGGTGACAG
>CAYZHV010000257.1:0-5386 GCA_964478055.1 uncultured Spirochaetaceae bacterium
GGCGGGTAATGTCTGGAGACCTAGAGAAGTGAGGTTTCGAAGAACTCGGGCGTGGTTCGGATAGAGTGAAAAGACCCCGCCCACGCTCCGGGTGGCGTCTCCGATATTGAGACAGAAAATGCCCCCGGGGGTGAGCACCCGGGCCGTTTCCCGCCAGACGGGCTCCAGGAGTTCGTGCATCTTTTCGAAGGCGGACCAGCCATCCCCGCGGTCGAGGGCCGCACCGATCTGTGGAGAGCTCTTCCGGAAAGCTCCGTCCCACATTTCGATCATCGGGTAAGGAGGCGAGGTCACCACGAGATGGACGCTCTCATCCGGGATGAAGGATAGCTCTCGGGAGTCGCCTCTATGGAAGCGGTGGATGGTCTCGAACACGGTGAGGGAATTGTACGGGCGCTTATGGAGCACCGCAACCGGACATGGTACTATTCGGCGGTTATGGAGAAGAAAAGGCTCATGACGATTCTGCGTCGTGACTACGTTAGCACCACGCTAATCGGATCAATGCTCCTCTTCTGGGTCGCCGCGGCGGCGGCGCTTCTTCTCCCCTCCGGATCCTTTGGCTACCTCTTTGCCGCACTCACTCTGACGGCGGTGACGATCCCCGTAACGATTATTCGTCTCCACCGCCTTGGTCGGCTTCTCCGCGAGGGGAAAATCGTTCGAGGAGAGGTACGACGCGCCTACTACCAGCTCCTCCGGGGACGGCTCGAGATCGGTTACTCCGCCAACGGTAAGGACTACGTCGCCGTTCAACCGTTTTTGAACACGCCCGGCATCCCCCGGTTCAATCCGGGAACTACTATTCGGGTGCTTGTGGACCCCGAGGTGCCGCAACGGGCAACGGTACCCGCCCTCTTCGACACGGACTGACCTTACTCCCGCTCCTTCGGTACGAGGCAGATAAACTGGAGCTTCTCACTCTCGGAGGTGTTTCGAAACTGATGCTGCTCTCCGGGAAGGATCAACAAAAAGTCGCCGGCCTTGACCGGTCGCTCGCTGCCGTCCTCGGTTCTGATCACGCCGCGCCCGGAGAGGACGTAGTTTTCGTGCTCCCAGGGATGGTTGTGATAGGGAGTATGGCCTCCCGGGTCCAAGGTAAAGACCCGGAGAGAGAAGTTCGGCGCCCCGTCAGCCACGCCAACCGGAACCTGTTTGGTCGCCCCTTTCACCCCGTCCATATTTACTCCCGTCGCCGGGACCTCAGGCAACGTTACGATTTTCATTTCGCATCCTCCTTGGCAGACGGTTGTCACCGGTAAGCATACCCGGTATCTTTTGACCATGATACCCTCAATTACATCCGCCTACACGAGTATGAGTCAGGCGCAACTGCAGCAGCAGGCGAGTACCTCCGTTCTCAAGCAGGCGATGGACGTTCAGGAGGCTCAGGGCGCGGCGATAGCCAAGCTGATCTCCAGCGCCGGGAGCGTCACCCAGTCCCAGCAACTCCAGGATCCGATGATGGGACAGAACGTCAACATGCTCGTTTAGACCACCCGCCGCTATCCAAGAAGCAGCCTGAGTCCCGCAATAGCCGCGGTGGAAAGCATAACCAGTCGAAATAGCCTCGGAGAGACCCGTCGCAGTAAGGTGGCGCCGGTCCAGGTTCCGAGAAGGGCGATCGGCAGGACCAACAGACTTACGAGCAGCCCGTTCAACGGGAACGACTGCCAGACAAAGAGGTGCAGAGGAATCTTGGCTAGGTTGAGAACCCCGAAAAGTATCGCCGCCGTACCGACAAAGCTCCTGGTAGTGAGTCCCATCGCAAGCAGGTAAATGGTCATTATCGGCCCCGCGGCGTTTCCGATCATCGTGGTAAATCCGGCTATGATCCCGATTGGTGGAGCAAGCCATCTCGGAACGGGGCTCTCCGCACCGAGCCGAATGACGACTGTCATTACCACCGTCATCAGAACCAGCACTCCCAGGACCCGCTGAAAGGTAGTCTCATCCACCCGAGCTCCAAAGAAGACAGCGAGTGCGATGCCTGCTGCCGCCCAGGGAAGTAGACGCAGCACCTTCGATGGTTCGGACTCCCGGTGATAGAGGGCAATCGCAACAATGTCTCCCACCACGTAAACAGGAAGCAGGATCCCCGCGGCGGCACGACTGTCGAGGACCAGAGCGACGATTGGTACCACGATAATCGTCGCGGTGGGAAAGGAGGTTTTCGCGGCGCCCAGAAGAAACGCGGCGAGAGCGAGGGTTGCGATTGCGAGGGGCTCGAGGGTCAATAGAAATGCCATGTTCTGAAGGAGTCTATTCCGAGGAACGCCCTACTACAAGGAGGCGGCGCTTCCGGCTATACTCCCTCACTGTATGGAACGGTTGTGCGTATACTGCGGATCCTCCCCTGGAAAGGATGCGCGTTTCACTGAAGCGGCACGAGCTCTGGCACAAGAGATGGTCTCCCGGGGAGTGGACCTCGTCTACGGCGGGGGCCGGGCAGGACTGATGGGAATCGTTGCAGAAGAGGTTCTCAAGGGCGGAGGCAGCGCCTTCGGCGTTATTCCGCGACACCTGATGAGCCGTGAAATCGCCCATGCCGGGCTCACGGAGCTCATCGAGGTGGAAACAATGCACGAGCGCAAGGCGATGATGATCGATCGAGCTGACGGCTTCGTCGCCCTGCCCGGGGGATTGGGAACCCTAGAGGAAATAAGCGAGGTCCTGAGCTGGGCGCAGATGGGCCTCCACCGGAAACCAATCGGCCTGCTCAATACGGCAGACTTCTACGGTCCTTTTGTCACCTTCTTCGACCATCTGGTCGAGTCGGGCTTTGTCTCTCCAAAGAGTCGCCAGCTCCTCCTGGTCCGGTCGGAACCGGACTCGCTCCTGACGGCTATGAGTCAGACCAGCCCGTCCTCCTGATACCGCTGAAACCCAGCGCGAACCAGATCTTCCAGCTCCGCGATGAGGGGTTCATCACTTCTCCGAAAATTGAAGCAGGACTTCCCTTGCATTCTCCGTTTGAGGTCTCGAGAAATGTTTTCCAGTAGCTCCGGATAGATGTAGACCGGCATGAGATGAAAGCTGACATAGTGCTTTTTGATCTGAACCGCCGCAAAGAAGTAGGGTTTGCCGTTCTTGGGGTTCTTGCCCGCATCCAGGTAGTAGTCATCTGACTTGTCACGCACCAGGGTGAGCTCGCTCTCATACGGCTCTAGGATCTCCTTCAGGCGCTCGAATATCTGGGCGGCATCGTTCATGAGGGGCTCCTTCCGCCCATAGTCTACAACTTGCAGCCATCTTCCGCCACGATGGTTGTACATTACGCCTATGGCAATCCTGATGGTGCAGCTGATTTCGCTTCTCTCAGGAGTGGCTGCAATAGGCGTGGTAATCGTCGCCTACCGGCGAGTTCGAAGCGTCCTGGCCCTGCGCTTTTTACTCTTTCTACTCTCTCTCTGGCTCGTCTCTCTCTCGTTCCTGCTCCATCAGCTCGAGGTGCGTTCCGGCAGTGTAGAGCTCTTCCTCGCCGCGGCAGCCCTAAATGGCATGGGAAGTCTCGCCTTTATCGTCGCGGCTCCCCCCTTCTACCACGCACTCCTCGGAAAGCCCCTTACCAGGGCGTATCGCTACGCCTACGCCATCACCGACCTTCTCCTCCTCCTCGTCGCGGTAGGGCTCGCCTGGCAGCGCTACAGGGGATTGGCGGTCATGCTACTGCACACCCTCCTCTTCGTCGTGGTGCTCTACGGGGTGCTCCTGATCGTGACCCACTACCGCACCCTGCCGGGGCAGTCTCGGCGCCGGGGAGCAAAGATATTCGCGGCACTCTCGATTCTTCTGCTACCTCTCTATGCGGAGACGCAGCCGGTGCTCCTGGGACCGTTTGTTCACTCCCACTGGTTCGACGCCATCGCTCTGCCACTCTATCTGCTCTCCCTGAGTATGCTTTCTATCCCCTTACGGCCAGGGGGCGAGAGCTGGCCAATCTCCTTCTCGCAGGCAGACGAGACTTCCTCTCAGAGTCGTAATTCGTAGGAGTAGTAGGTGACCACCGCAGAGAAACCGAGCCTTCGATAGAGGTCCGCCGCGGGGTTCTCCGGACGCACGGAGAGTTCCACCAGCTCCACGCCCTTCTCGAAGAAGAGGACGTCCAGAGCGGCAGTTATCAGCCTCGTCCCGACGCCCCTTCCCCGAGCCCGCTCCTCCACGTTCACAAAGCAGATCTCCGCGCTCCTACCCTCGATCTCCTGATAGAGGTATCCCAGGGCACGCTGCCCCTCGCCGCGCTCCTCCTCGGCGACAAAGGTTGTACCCTCTCCCCCCTCGCTGCGGGCAACCACCGTCTCCGCCGAGAAGTAGGCCGACTCGGGATGAAGTCGTCGGATCGCTACCGCGTCCGCCGGGGTGTACGGTCTAATCCGGGTTGTAGTCCGTCTACGCAGGGGAGCCTCCGCGCCCCTCACCCTCGAAGCGTGAGCTATCCGACCGGGAGCCTCCGGGGCTCGTCTACCAGGAACCCATTCCTCCCTGCGGAGGGCGAGGGTCATTTCCGCGTTGTACTTTCGAAAGCCTCGCCTTTCGAGGAGCTCCCAGAGCCTCTGGTTCTCCGCGTTCACCGCAGCCTTCACCAGCGTCCCGGAAAGCTCATCCCGCTCCTCAAGAGTCCGGAGGAGCTCCTCGGCCCCGCCGCGCCACTCTCCGGAGCTGATCACCGGCCCGAGAAGCCGCCGTACCTGGTGGTCGGAGTCCAGGAGCCCCAAGACGCCCGGGTCTCGGCTGATAAGAAAGAGCGCGCCCTGCTCCAGCGCCTCTCGAAGCTGCAACGCCACCGCATCGGCGCTTCTCGGCAGCCACGGGTCCCGGGTGAGGAGTTTTTTCTGACGGAGGACCAGGCCCTCCGTCAGGAGCTCCAGTGGTGAAGCTGCCCTAGCTCTGCTCATTGCGGTGCAAGGGCTTCCGCAACGACCTGCTGAAGCGGGCGAGAGAGGTCCGCGAGAGACTCTCCCCGGCCCCTGAGGTCCACCCGTTGCTTAATCAGTAGCTGCAGGGCCGACCGGTCCGCGTCAGCGCTGTTTACCGCGAAGTAGCTTACCAGCCGGTTCTCTCGGGTTCCGAGAATAATGAAGCTCGGTTTCTCCTCACCCTTGGTCTCCGCGGAGCCCCGGAGAATGGGCTCCTCCCAGCCTCCCTCGTCACCGGCGATGTCTACCCTCAAGTCACCGATATCGGACCAGACGTAGGGGAGCATATTGAAGGTCTCGTTCCCTCCGGCGGCGTTTCTTCCGGCGACGTAGCCTGTGGCCTCCGCACCGCCGTAGTGCTCCAGCCTCCTAGTGCGCTCCGCGTAAGAGTCCGGAAGGCGAGCCACGTCGCCGGCGGCCCAGACGTCCTCGGAGCTCGTACGCAGCTGCTGATCCACGAGAACGCCGTC
>CAYZHV010000258.1:0-5381 GCA_964478055.1 uncultured Spirochaetaceae bacterium
ATTCGTCCTCGCGTATTTCCAAGTTCATGCAACCCCCTCCCAGTTATTGCAATCTGTTTTTACGTCACTCTCTTACTCAAAAAAGTTCTTCATCCAGGACTTGAGTCCCTCCAGGACCCCGCTCCCCTTGTCCGGGGGCGGCCTCCTCGGCGCGCCGCCCTCCCGAGCGGCAAAACGTACCAGGCCGACGGCGGTTGAGTACTCCGGGCTCTGATAGCGATCCACCAGACCACCGTAGTTTCCGGGCTCCCCGAGCCTCGCGCCGATACGAAAGATCTCCTGAGCGAGCTCCACCGTTCCCGGAAGCATCGAGCCCCCGCCGGTAAGGACTATGCCGCCGCCGATTTGCGGCAAGAGCCCTTTCTTCTCTACTCGCTCCCGTGCCATGGTCAGTATTTCCGCCATCCGCGGCTGGATGATCTCGCAGATCTGCTCCCGGGTACGGGAGATCGGTGGCCGACCACCGACTCCGGGTATGATTACCGGCTCATCCTCCTCTACCATATCCATAAAGGCGTAACCCGCCTCGCGCTTCAGCTTTTCCGCAATGTCGAGAGGCGTTTTTAGCATGATCGAGAGGTCCCCGGTCACCTGTTGTCCGCCAATCGGGATGACCGTGGAGAAATAGGGCGCCCCGTCGATGTAGACCACCACGTCCGTAGTGCCTCCACCGATGTCGATCATCATCACTCCCAGGTCTTTTTCGTCCTGCACTAGCACCGCCTCGGCGGCCGCGAAACTGTCGAAGACTACCGAGTCTACCTTGAAACCCGCCCGATTGACGCATTTGACCAGGTTCTGACCCGCCGTGACCGATCCGGTAACAATGTGTACGTCCACCTCGAGGCGCACCCCGATCATATCCAGGGGATTACGGATGCCATCCTGATCGTCCACGGTAAACTGCCGCGGTATTACGTGGAGGATCTCCCGGTCCATGGGGATCGACACGGCCCTCGCCGCCTCGATTACTCGCTCCACATCAGCGTTGGTGATTTCCCGGCCTTTGCCGGTAACCGCCACCACCCCCCGGCTGTTGAGCCCTTCGATGTGGCTTCCGGCGATTCCGGTGACCACCGACTCCACCTCACGACCGGCCATCTGCTCCGCCGCCTCCACGGCGGAGAGCACCGACCGCAGGGTCGCTTCGATATTGATCACCACCCCGCGACGGAGCCCGGAGGAGACGCTTGTACCGATTCCGACGACTTCGAGCTCGCCGGACTCGTTGTACTCGCCCACGGCGGCGCTAACCTTCGAGGTACCTATGTCGAGGCCGACAATCATGTCGTCCGCAGCCACCTACTCCTCCTCCTTCATCGTGAAAACAACATTCCTGCTTCTAAAATCAAGCTCATCTACGTCAGCGAGAATACCCCGCTGACGAAAGGTGTCCAGTACCATAAAGATGTAGCCGCACTCCTCGGCAGTAAAGTTTGTGGAGACCCGAACCGGGGTGCGAAAGGGCATCGGATAGAGCACTACGTCGTAGAGCATCCCTCCCTGCGCTACAATCTCATACTCGGAGATCATTCGATAGAGCTCGGGGCGATGAAGCTTCAGCTCTCGAACACTGGTGAGAAGCGACTCCACGTACTCCGGGAGACGCCGACCCGGGGCTACATCCTCCCGAATCCCGGATATCACCGGCAGGTCACTCATCATCCTTCTGGATACCGGAGAAAATACAACCCCTTCGGAGTCTACGTGAAGAAGGGCTGCTTCCGACCCCGAGGCGAGGAGCGCTGCTACCGGCTTTCTTCTGGCTATGGAGATCTCCAGTGTGTCGGGAAAGCTCTTCTCCACGATCGCGCTCTCCACCGCGGGATACTCCTCCAGACTTTCGGCAACCATTGCTGGATCTACGGAGAAGTAGAGCTCATCTCCCCGGATTCGAGCCATTCGGAGGAGCTCCGCGTCGCTTACCGGGAGATCGCTCTCCACCACCAGCCGGGTAATGCGAAATCGTGGCGCCAAGAGGAGGTGAAAGAGCATCTCCGCTCCCATCAGGAGCCCGAGAGCGACGGCCACGCCGATTAAAAACCGGGTCGCCGGATTGCGCTCTGGGGCGGCGCTGCTCTTCTCCCGGGGGCGGCCCTTGAACTTCCTCTTGCGACCGCCGAGGATCAGCTCTGCCATGGAGAGACCTCACTTTCCGGCAGCCGCCGAGAGACATTGTAAATGACCCCGCACATCACGAGGGTGATAAAGAGCGAGGATCCTCCGGAGGAGAAGAACGGCAAGGTCACGCCGGTTGCCGGCACCATCCCGGAGACCACGGCCATGTTTAGCAGCGCCTGCAGGACAATCGTCGCCGTAAGACCAAAGGTGAGAAAAGAGGAAAATCGATCCTCGCATGCCACGGCGGTTCGAAAGCCCCGGTAGGCCAGGAGGCCGAAGAGGCCCATCACCAGAAAGATCCCGAAGAATCCGAGCTCCTCACCAAGGACCGCGAATATGAAGTCCGAGTGCGCTTCTGGTAGAGCTCCGAGCTTTCGGGTGCCCTGGCCTATGCCCGTACCCCAGAGACCCCCCCGGGCAAGAGCGTTCTGGGAGGCCAAGACCTGATAACCGGTGCCTGTAGGATCGAGGCGGGGCTCGATAAAGGAGAGAATGCGCTTTACCCGGTGCTCTCGGCTAAAAAGCATAATGAGAGAGATCGGGATAACCGCCACAAAGAGCGATATGAAGTACCTCCAAGGTACCCCGGCTATGAAGAACATAAAGAGAGAGACCACCATGACGAAAAACGCCGTGGAGAAGTCGTTCTGAAGGTAGATCAGTGTGGTAAAGATGGCCACCACGATGAGTGGCGGCAGGAGCGCGTTGACCGGGTCCTCGATGTTCTCAGACTTCTTGTCGAGGATATAGGCAAGATAGAGAATCAGTGTGAACTTCGTGAGCTCCGAGGGCTGAAAAGAGTACCCAAAGAGAAAGATCCACCGCCGGGCGCCGAGATACTCGGCGCTCACCCCGGGAAGAAAAGTCATGACCATGAGTGTCAGGGTGACCGCGAGAATCGCGGGAAGCCAGTTCCGCAGAGCCCTTAAAGGAACCCGACTCGCGAGAAACGCCGCCGCCCCACCCAGGACGATCCACGCCGCCTGGCGTCGAAAGAAGTGCATCGGCTGGTCGAAGAGCTTCTCCGCCCTGAAATAGGAGGAGGAAAAGAGCATCGCCAGGCCCACTCCCGCCAGGAGAAAAATCGCGAGAAGGAGAAGCATATCGCCTCTGCTGGTCTCGATGCGCTCAGCTCCGAAGTCGTGCCGTATCATCGTATCTTCAACGTCGAAAGCGTGAGAATCGCAAAGAGTCCTCCGAGAATCCAGAACCGGAGAACAACCTTCGACTCCGCCCACCCTTTGAGCTCGAAATGGTGGTGCAGGGGCGCCATGAGAAAAACCCGTCGCTTGGTCATCTTGTAATGCACGACCTGGATAATCACCGAGGCGGCTTCGATTACGAAGACCCCACCTGCAACGGCCAGGAGCACCTCCTTTTTGATCATGAGCGAGATGACACCGAGAATGCCGCCGAGAGCGAGGCTCCCGGTGTCACCCATCATCACTTCAGCCGGGTGTGCGTTGAACCAGAGAAAGCCGACGCAGGCTCCCACGAGAGCGAGACTCAGTATCGAAAGCTCCCCCCCTCCGGGTATGTAGGGGATTTGTAGGTACTCCGCGAAGTCGACGCGCCCGGCGAGATAGCTCAGCATGGCAAAGGCGAGAGCAACCATGAGCACCAACCCCGTGGCGAGACCGTCGAGACCATCCGTGAGGTTCACGGCGTTGGAGGTTGCCACGAGGAGGAGCACCGCAAAGGGGATATAGAATACTCCGAGATCGAGAACCGGTTCCTTGAAGAAGGGAATATAGAGATAGGTCGTCGTCTCCAGGCGATTGGTGTAGAGAATGATGGCGATGGCTGTACCGATCGCGATCTGCCCCAGGAGCTTGACCTTTGCCCGGAGGCCGTCAGAGTTTTTCTTGACCACTTTGAGAAAGTCGTCGGTAAAGCCGAGAAGACCAAAGCCGAGGGTGGCGAGAACAGCCATCCAGGTGTAGATGTTACGAATATCCATCCAGAGCAGGGCCGAGACCACGATGGCGAGAATAATCATTACGCCACCCATGGTCGGGGTGCCGGATTTGGCCTGATGCGTCGCCGGACCGTCGCTGCGAATCTCCTCTCCCGCTTTGAGTCGGGTAAGCCAACGGATGATCGCCGGCCCGAAAATGAAACAGATCAGAAGTGAGGTCACCGCGGCGTAGGCTGCCCGAAAGGTGATGTACTGGAAGACGTTGAACGGGGTGAAGTACCGAACCAGAGGAAAAAGCAGTTCCTTAAGCACCGACAACCTCCCCTCGTATGACCGGGGTGAGCCGCTCCAGCTCCATGGATCGACTCCCCTTGAGGAGCACCGTGTCCCCCGGCTCCAGATAGCTCGTCACCATCTCCACAAGCTCCTCGAAGGATTCGGTGTAAGTCACCGCGTCCTCCTTCGCAAGCTCCTGCGCGGCACTCTCGAACTCCTCCCCGAAGAGAAAGAGACGATCCACGCCGCTCTCGAATACCTCCCTGGCGACGACACGATGGGATTCCTCGGAGTAGCTGCCGAGCTCCTTCATCGAGCCGAGGACCGCAACGGAGCGCCCCTTGGCTTCCCTGAGAAGCTCCGTCGCCGCCCTCACCGATTCCGGCGAGGCGTTGTAACAGTCCTGGATGATCGTAACCTCTCCGGTAATAATCTCCCCTCGGCCAAAACTCTGCCGAACCGCCTCGATACCCGCCTTTATGGCCGAGAATGATACTCCCAAGAGCTGACAGACCCGGATTGCCGCGAGAGCGTTGTGAATATTGTGGGCTCCGGGTATATGGAGATTGATAGTTCCTTCCGAAAAGAGAAGAGTGGAGCCCTCGACTCCGCGGGTTTCAGCGTGTTCTAAGCCGGGGAAGTCCTTCCAGCCGTAGGGCACGACCGTACCCTCCACGTCCTTTTGCAGAAAGTCGAAGTACTCATCTTCCTCTGGCAGCAAAGCGGTCTGAGAGCCGTCGAATCGGGAGAGAATAGCCTTCTTCTCCGCGGCGATTGCCTCTCTCGAGCCGAGCTGTCCGATGTGAGCAGTGCCGATATTGGTAATGACAGCATAGTGGGGCCGCACGATACGAGCGAGGACCTCCATCTCTCCGGGATTGTTCATTGCCATCTCGAAGACCGCGTAGGTTTCATCCCCTTCGAGTTCGAAGACCGAGAGAGGCACACCAATTTCCGAGTTGAAATTGCCCCCGGAGTAGGCAGTCTCCGCTACTCCCGCCAGGACAGCCGCAATCAACTCCTTGGTCGTCGTCTTTCCGTTGCTGCCGGTAATTCCGATCCTGGT
>CAYZHV010000259.1:0-5337 GCA_964478055.1 uncultured Spirochaetaceae bacterium
GAACCTCGTCGGAAACACCGTTCTCGTATGAGGTGTCGATCTCGGTGGCGTCGGTAGAGACCACGCTCTCGTAGCCCTCGACCCGGGAGATTCCGAGATTCCAGCCGGAGTTAACCGAGATCGCGTCGATTCCCGCCATGCGCATCATCACGATCGCCTGTCCGCAGGTCTGGCCGCTATAGCAGTAAGAGTATACGGGCTGGTCCGTGGGGATGTGCGGAATCGCCTCCCACATAGCTGAGGTCCCCCAAGGCACGTTGACGGCGCCCTCGATGTGGCCTGCTGCGTAGTCATCGGGCCGGCGGATGTCCACGACGAACATCTCCTCCCCGGCCTGGGCCATGGCGACGAAATCGTCCATGGAAACGATATTGTTGCTGTTCGCCAGCTCAGCGATATAGTCGCTGACAAAATCGTTAACCGAGAAGCTCTGCTCTGCCGCCTCGGAGGCAACCTCCGCGGCCTCATCACTTTGAGCCGGCGCTGCGGCCTCTTCGGCACCGCATCCGATAAACAGAATGGCGAAAGCCATCGCCATAACTATTAGAAAATTCTTCATATCTCTCTCCTTTTTGGCCCGGGCCTAAGATTGATCCGGTGCCTGAATTTGTATTGTTGTCTCCGGCACGAATACCGGATTCATTGGGTTCGCCGTCCATTCTACCCAGGCCCCGTCGTACAGACGCAGGTCGCGGTAACCGGCGTTGTAGAGAGCAAGGTAGCTTTGCGCTCCGCGAATAGAGGTGTGGCAGTAGAGCTGTACTTCCTTTTCGTAGTCGATACCTTTCTGTAGGTAGATGATCCGGATGTGATTCACGGGTCGAAAGGTACCGTCGGAGAAGTTGTTCTCGGTGTAGTCGATATGTACCGACCCGGGGATATGCCCCTCGAGATGCTCCTCTTCGCTCCTGGTGTCAACGAGCACAACCTCCGGGCTCGGCTCGTCGAGTTGCCGGCGAATCTCCTGCGCCGTCACGAGCATCTCCTCGTTCAGCGGCTCAGCGGTAAAACTCGTCTCGCCCACCTGAGGCGCGGCGTCGTCAAGTGCGAAGCCCGCGTTGCGCAGCGCGTTGAGGCCGCCGCTCACCACCTTTACCTCATCATGCCCGTACGCCTTGAGGGTCCACCAGAGGCGGGCGGCGTCCATATTGTTATTGTCGTCGTAGGCGATCACCAGGGTATCGTTGTCGATGCCGCGGTTGCCCATGACCCGCTCGATCTGTTCCGCGGGAGCGACCAGATTCGGAAACGGCTGGAGGACTACGATGTCTCCTCGGGATATGTTGACGGCTCCGGAAATGTGCTCCTCGCGATACTCCGGCATGGGCCTTGTATCCACTAAGAGTGCGTTGGAGTTCTCGAGTAGCCCGGATACCTCCGAGGCTTCGACGATTTCCGTTCCCGTGGCTCCCGCGGGTCTAGGCGCGCAACCGGAAAAGAGCAGAACCGTTCCGAGGAGCAGTGCAAGGACACCGACCGAGACGGCAACGCGACGCAACAGGACTCGGGACTTCATACCTTTGCTCCTACAGGGCGCTCCACCAGTCGGTCCAGGCGTTCCATGATCGCCTTCTTGTCGGCCTTGCCAAGGGTGTCGACAATCTTGCCATCCTTAGTGAAGAGGGTGGACATCGGCTCCACCTCACAGCCGAGGCGGTCGCAGAGGCTCTGACCTTTGTACTGGTCGATGACGTTGAGTTTGACCTGGTCATCGTAAAGTTTTTCGATCTCCTGCAGCATGGGCAGCAGCTCTCGACTCGGGGCGTCGATGGCGCTGTAAACGTAAATCACGCCGATCTTCTCCTTCTGCATGATCTGCTGCTCGAAGATCTCGGTCTCGGCGATGTATTTCTCCGCGCCCACGCCCGCGATCGCGCCGTCTCCGACGGCGGTGGCAACTTGCTTGAGCTCTTTCTCCCGGACGTCGCCACAGGCAAACACTCCAGGGATACCGGTCTCCATATTCTCGTTCGTATAGATGTATTTCCGCTTCGACATGTTGACCTTCTCGACGAAGATCTCAGTGTTGGGCTCGTACCCAATGAACTCGAAGCAGGTATCCACCTCGACCGGAATGATCTCCCCGGTCTTTAGATTCTTCAGGTTTACCCGTTCGAGATGCTCTTCGCCCTCGAAACTGTCAACCATGCTGTTCCAGATAAAGGTCATCTTCGGGTTAGCGAGCGCCGCGTCCCGGGCGATCTCGTTGCAGTCCATTTTCGGTTCGTCATGGATTACGCTGACGATCACCTCTTTGGCAAATTTGGAGAGAAAGGTACCTTCCTCGATTGCCGCGTCTCCGGAGCCGATCACCATGACCCGCTTGTCCGTATTAGCCGCGGCGTCGCAGGTGGCGCAGAAAGAGATTCCCTTGTCGAAGAGAAACTTCTCCTCGTTTTTGGCCCGGGTAATCCGAGGTCTTCCACCGGAGGCAATGATCACGGTCTTGGCCTCAAAGATGTTTCGGAACGTCTCGACCCGTTTTACTTCGCCCAGCAGCTCGACGTTCTTCACGTCGGTGAGCTTGAACTTGACGTCGAACTTCTTGGCCTGCTTGTGGAACTCCTCCATCAGGCCGAGGCCGGTTTTTCCCTCGGGAAAGCCGGGATAGTTCTCAATCTCGTTGGTGTATGTAGCCAAACCGCCGACAAGAGATTTCTCGATCAAGAGCGTCTTGAGATGAGCCCGGCCACAGTAGATTCCCGCGGTAAGACCGGCGGGACCGCCCCCGATGATCACTACGTCGTATTGTTCGATTTTCTTTTCTCGCATGAGATCGTCCTTCCGTTACATGAAGTATTTGACCAGCAACTTGCTGCCGACGATCGCCCCAAGAAAGATGAAGATCCCGAAGACCCATCCCGAGAGCGAAAGCACGGAAATTCCGGAGAAGAGAGCCCCGATGTTGCAGCCGAAGCCGATGCGGGCTCCGTAGCCCATAAGCAGCCCGCCCAGCGTTGCGGCGGCCACCTGCTTACCGGTCTTGATTTTCTTAAACTTGAATCCCGAGGCGATTAGCACCGCAAAGAGTGCCCCAGCGATAATACCGAGATTGCGTATCGTCGCGGGATCGTTAAAGAAGCCCCGGTCGAGCACGCGCTGGGCGCTTTCGGAGGAGAAGTAGAACCACTTATCCACCGAGCCACCCAGCCCTTCAAAGATCCAGGCGCCCCAGTTTGCGAAGGCTGCGGATACACCCCAGGGGTTTCCGGTCACAGCCATCGTGACAATCTGGAATACCGAAAGCAGTATTGCCCCGGTGAGATAGGGCCACGCATCTTTAAGCCAGAGCTTGTAGTAGTCATTGGCGGCGATGGTATCCGACAGTTTCTTCAGCATAGAGCGCTCCGTCCTTACTTGGTCTTTTCGATTACGACTTCCCACTCGCCGTCGTCGACTTCTTCGATTTCGACGTTGTGACCCGCCTCGCGAGCCCACTCGGGGACGTTCTTCATGGCGCAGGAGTGGTCGATCTGAACGATCAACACATCACCAACATCCAGTTTTTCCAGAGCGTTCTGGGCCTTTACCAACGGAACCGGACACGCCTCACCCAAACAATCGATCGTCTCTTCTTTCATACCTATCACCCTCCACAGGTTGTTTTGTTCATTAGTGCGAAGTCGCACCTTGTTTCTTCTTTGCAAACTTGTCTGCCGCTATCCAGAGGAAGACAATAATCAAGAGCTGCACGACGATCGCCCCGAACCAGCCGAAGAGCTGGGGCAGATGAACCCTCGGAGCGACAGCGATAAAGTTGAGCTGCCACCAGCCGAAGGTCGCCGCGCCGAGGAGAGACCCCACCACGAAAAAGACGATGGAGAGCAGCTGCATCCCGAATCCCTCTCCAACGCGCATCAGTGTCCCCGAGGCGCAACCTCCGGAAATGACCATTCCAATGCCGAAGATAAACGCCCCGACGGCGGTGTGCACGCCGATGGGAGCCACAAAACCCATGCCCGGCACCGGGGCGCCGACGCTCTGGGCTCCGTACATAATCGCCCAGAAACCGATACTGGTTATCGCGAAAGCGGTGAGCACCGCCTTGGTAAGGCTTGTACCCCCGGTCAGAAAAGGATCGCGCAAGGAAGCGGTGAAGCAGAACCTCGCCTTCTGGAGAATGAAGCCGAACCCGATTCCGGTGAACCAGAAGAATCCGAGTCGCGCGGAACGGGTCATGATAAATAGCCCGATTCCCACGATAAGAAGCGCAGCGAGTATGCCCAGCGGTATCTGGCTCTTCTTCTTCTTTCTGGGCCGCGATGTCCTGCTCCTGCGAATGCCCGAGCCGGAAGTCGAGGCGTTGGTCGTATCACTCACTGGTTACTACCTCCAAGACGCATATTCTGAGATCGCCTGTCAGCAATCTCTACTCTGTTATCGATATGAAAGCCACTATATCTTACGAGCTAGATGAAGTCAATGTTTTTATGTGATTCTCGGCACTTTATTCGACTGATAAACACAGAAGAAAACCTCCGAAAGAGATGATTTACAAATGGGGATCTCCCGCTTATCTTTTCTGATGCAAGGACTTCTATTTACTTCATTCGGAGGAAGCGATGTACCAAGCGTTCAAACCATTTCTGTCGGACGACGGGTCGGTGGACGAATCGGGTTTGAGAAAGGCGTTCCTTTCGGAACTATCGGAGCATAAAGAGGCGGAGGCGCTCTTTGAGGAGGCCGTAGATGCCTACGAGGGCGAGGAACTCGTCGAGATTGCCGGAGAAATCGTGCGGACCATCAAGGCGGACTGCACGGCGGATGATTTCCATAACTGGAACTACGATCATCTGGAGTTCATAATAGATCTATCGAACCGCCACGGCTTCATCATTCCGCGAAACCTCCTCAATGGGCTGCCGGAGCAGCTCATTATCCTGGTAGACTCGGACAAGCTCTCGGAACCCGGCTGCGACTGACCAAGTCGCTCCGGGAGGGGTTCGAATCTACCTGACCGTCCGCATCGCCTCGGCTATCTCGAGCTTGGCGGCCCGCCGGGCTGGGACGAAGGCGCCGAGAGCAGCGGTGGCCACGCCGGTAAAAAGCGCCCAGAGATAGTGGGATAGGGTGAACTCGGCAAAGAAGAGCTCCCCAAAGGGAACTGGAATATTCTCGGGCATGTACTGCCCAATATCGAGGCCGACCTGCTGAAGAAAGATCGCCACCGGCGCGGAGATAAGCACTCCCGCGAGAAAAGCGATCAGCCCGAGGGCGATGCTCTCCATGGAGACCAGAAAGGTTACCTGCCTCCGCTTCATCCCGATGGCGCGCAAGGTGCCTATCTCTCTTGTCCGCTCGTGGACACTCATGGACATGGAATTGAGGATTCCGATA
>CAYZHV010000260.1:0-5336 GCA_964478055.1 uncultured Spirochaetaceae bacterium
ATACGCCTCGTCGGTGTAGCCCGACTCGTACCCCGCACTCCGCTGTACAACTACCTCAATCCCGGCCTTCGTCAAGGATCCGATGTGCGCCGGTACGAGTGCGACCCGTCGCTCCCCTGATGCCTCTTCCTTGGGGACCCCTAGAACCATAGAGCAACCTCCTCAGCGTATCCTAACTCACGGAGTCAGCTTTTAAAAGCGGACGCCCTGTCTCGTGCCGCTCGATGAGCTCCGCACTAATCAATCCTGAAAGCACAACCAGGGGCATCCCGCCCCCGGGGTGAGCGCTACCTCCGCAGTGATAGAGCCCTTTGTATCGGGGAGAGCGATTGGGGTGGCGCAAAAAGGCGGCGAGCTTGGTGTTGGAGGAGATACCGTAGAGGCTCCCGGCGTGACTGTCCGTGCGAGCTTCGATCTCCGGCGGGAGGAGTCTCCCTTCTGCCTCTATTAGCGCTTCCACGTCGGTTCCCAGCTCTTCGGAAAGCCGTCGAACCACGGTCTCCCGAACCCGGGCAGCCTCGGCCTCCCAATCCTGCCCCCGATCCGGGGGCACGTTGATTAGGACAAACCAGTTCTCACCCCCCTCGGGTGCGTCACCCGGGGTCACCTTGCTCGTGATGTTGATGTAGATCGTCGGATCCGACGGAGCTCTCCCCTCATCGAAGATCTCCGTAAACTCTTTCTCATAGTCCGAAGAGAAGAAGATGTTGTGAAGTCCCAACTCGGGAAACTCCCGTTTGATTCCCCAGTAGAAGACCATCCCGGAGGAGGAGGGTTCCAGGCGCTCGTACCGCTTCAGAAGAGGCGCCTCCGGGTCCTGAAGCAGATAGCGGTAGGTCGGCTTAACGTCGGCGTCGCTAATCACAACGTCATAGGGATGAAAGCCCGCAGCCGTTTCCACTCCGGTTACTCGTCCTCCCGGTGCAGGGTCCCCTCGGTCGGTGCGTATACGCTTCACCGTTGTACCGTACCGGAACTGCACACCCAACTCCCGGGCCCGCTTTTCCATCGCCTTTGGGATCGCGTAAATGCCGTCCATGACCGCGTACGCCCCCAGGCCGTACTCAACGTAGGGGATAATATTGAGCGTTGCCGGCGTCTTGTAGGGAGAGGAGCCGTTATAGGTAGCGTACCGATTGAATAGCTGTCGCACCTTCGGGGAGTCGAAGAAGGCTCCGTGAGCCTCGTCCATGGTCTTCATGGCGTCGATGCGTCCGAGCTGAAAAAGGGAAGAAAAGAACCGCTTCGACCAGTAAGTGGCGGGGTCGTGCAAGCTTCTTCGGAGAAAGAGCTCCGCGGTTATGTCGTGGATTCGCTTCGAGTAGGCAAAGTAGTCCAGGACGTGCTGCCGGGGCTCGCCGGTCTTCTCCGCCAGCTCCGAGGCAAATCGCTCCATGTCGCCGTAGGAACGCAGCCGCGTGCCGTCCGGATAGAAGTAGTGACAGATCGTCTCCAGCCGCTCCACCGCCAGGTAGTCCGAGAGCCTGGCGCCGGTGGCAGAGAAAAGCTCTTCGAAGACCGTGGCCAGGGTAAGAAGTGACGGTCCCGTATCGAAGCGATACCCACCGAGCTGCTCGGTGAACGCCTTACCTCCAGGGCCCTCCTGTTTCTCGAATACCGTGACCTCCCAGCCCGATGCCGCCAGGCGAAGCGCGGCGGCGAGGCCGCCGAGTCCGGCACCGACAATGCCGACCCTTCCTTTTTGCATGTCGGTAAGATACGGACGCTCGGGTCCCGGCGCCAAGCGGTTCGGTTGCGCGAATGATCCCAGGGCGGCCCCGAGCAATACGCGATCGCACTCATACGCTCACCTGCGGGCCGGTCGACGGCAGCTCGAGCTCCCGTCGAGGTGGCCCCGCCCTCTGCGGAAAGACCCTACCTATTAGGAACTGTGCACTTCAGAGTTCGCAACCCAACGGTAGGAGCCTTGCGGTCAGATCGGAAACCCCGGCCGTCAAAGAGGCACACTTCCAACTACACGGTTCCTAATGGCACTGACCTCACCGCCAAGAGCCCGCGGGCATCGAGGCGGGTTCGCGGCCCATCACTGCCCGAGCCGCTGCGCTGGGTGGAGCTGCCGGGACGGAACCGCCGCGACCCCGGCCGCCAGGCCACCTGACGGCGACGCGTCGCTAACCCTCGTGGCCGGCGATTACATCACGGTAGAAGTAGTAACTATCCTTGGGTACCCGACGCTGGTCCACGTAGGCGCAGTACACAATGCCGAAGCGCTTGGTGTAGCCGAAGGCCCACTCGAAATTGTCGATAAGGCTCCAAAGGAAGTAACCCTTCAGGGGTACGCCGTCATCGATTGCCTGCTTGCACGCCGCGAAGTGCTCTCGCAGGTAGGCTATTCTCCCGGGGTCGTGGCAGCGTGCGCCGCTCTCGTCGAGCTCGTCTACCATGGCGCACCCGTTCTCTGTGATGTAGAGGGGCAGCTCTCCCTCGGTTTGCCGGTTAACCCAGTGGAGCTGTCGGTAGAGCCCCCCGGGAACAACGGGCCAGTCCATCTCGGTCTTAGGGGCATACTGCGGAACCAGGGCAAAGCCCTCCGGATGGTCCGGGTGATGTCGCGCAACATCCTCGGTGTAGTAGTTGAGCCCGAGAAAATCATTCCTGCCGCTAATGAGGCTCATGTCGCCATCCTCGATCGGCATGGAGAGATCCGGATAGGCGTCCAAGTGGCGCTGGGGATAGCCGCGACCGAGAAGCGGATCGAGAAACATCCGTGTCCGCAGATCCGCTCCACGGTCCGCCGCCTCCACATCCGCAGGTCGCTTCGTCGCCGGCCGTGGCGTAGAGAGGTTGAGGGTGATGCCGATGCTCCCGGTGTAGCCGCCCTCCCGGAAGCTCTTCAGGGCAAGGCCGTGGGCCAGGAGCAGATGGTGAATCGCCCGGTACGCCTCGGGGCGGTCGGTGTGCCCCGGGGCGTGCTCGCCATCGAAATAGCCGAGAATCGAGGA
Organism: uncultured Spirochaetaceae bacterium; assembly: GCA_964478055.1. Lineage (GTDB taxonomy): Bacteria > Spirochaetota > Spirochaetia > DSM-27196 > Alkalispirochaetaceae > CAYZHV01. Next base: position 2,964 of record CAYZHV010000260.1, read on the forward strand.
GCACCACGGTTCGTTAAGGGTTATCCACATCGAGATGCGGTCTGAGAGGTGCTCATACACCTTCTCCGCGTACTCCGCGAATCGGTAGGCTGTCTCCCTCGCTGGCCACCCCCCGGCGTCCTGCAAAGGCTGTGGCAGGTCCCAGTGGTAAAGGGTAGCCGCGGGTCGGATTCCGCGCTCCATGAGAGCGTCGGAGAGTCGCTTATAGTAGTCGAAGCCCTTCTCGTTCCACGCCCCCTTTCCGTCGGGTTGAACGCGAGGCCAGGCGATCGAGAACCGGTAGGATTCCACGCCGAGATCCTTCATGAGCTCCGCGTCTTCCTCGTACCGGTGATACTGATCACAGGCAACATCCCCGGTGTGGCCGTGACTCACCTTTCCGGGGGTGCGAGAGAAACGGTCCCAGATGCTCTCTCCCCGGCCATCCTCGCGGACGGCCCCTTCAACCTGATAGCTCGCCGTCGCCACTCCCCAGAGAAACTCCTCCGGGAAGGCCAGTCGTTGATCAAACATGTGAAGTTCCTTTCCTTGGTGTCCACCACCATGGTGGTGGATAGTACTAAAAAGGCTGCCCCACGCTGTGAGGCAGCCCGTCTCAGGTAGAAGCGCCCGGTATGTTCGTCACACCCCGTGGTACGGGGTAAGAGATCTATCGGGGTTAGCCCTTTACGGACCCCGCCATCATACCGCGAACGAAGTATCTCTGCAGAGAGAAGAAGACGATGAGCGGCATAATCATGGTCATAAAGGCGCCGGCGGTTAGCACGTGCCAGTCCTGACCACGGGAACCAACAAGCTCAGCGAGCTTGGTGGTAACGATGGGCGTCTGGGTACCCAGAAATACGAGGGCTACCAGGAGGTCGTTCCAAACCCAGAGAAACTGGAAGATCGCGAAAGAGGCGATCGCCGGTACCGAGAGGGGTAGGATGAGCCTGGTAAAGAGCATCCACGGCGTGGCACCGTCGGCGTGGGCGGACTCGATGATCGACTTCGGAATGCTCGAGATGTATCCATAGAGGATGTAAGTCGCCAAGGGTAACCCAAAGCCGGTGTGAGCCAGCCAGATACCGATAAACGTTCCGTTTAGCTGTAACCTCGTATAGACCCGTAAGACTGGTATCAACGCCATTTGCAGCGGTACTACCAGTAACCCGACAATGAGAACGAATATCAACTGCCTTCCCGGAAAGTCCATCCAGGCGATGCCGTAAGCCGCAAAGGCGGCGATGGTGATCGGGATTACCGTCGCCGGCAGTGCTACAAGCAGGCTGTTGAGAAAGGCGTCGATCATGCCGTCGGCGAAGGCGACCCGCTCGTAGTTCCGGAGGGTGAACTCCTCTTCACCAAGACTCATGAAGACTGTCCACCAGCCGCTGTCGGAAATTGCAAGCTGCGTCCTGAAGGAGCTCACCAGCAGACCCAGAGTCGGTAGTGTCCAGAGTATGACGACCGCCAGGATGACGAGTCGCATCGGCGCTTTCGAGGCGGCATTTCGAAGTTTTACTGCTGCGTTATCGCTTTTCATGGTATCAGCCATGGCTTACCTCCTCGCCTCTTTCATCTGGGTTACGTTCCGGATCATAAAGGGGATAACCACGATGAAGAGGAATACCGCCAGGGCAGCTCCCCGGCCGAAGTTTCGGAAAATAAAGGTTTCCTCATACATTCGCGAGGCGACAATGTGGGTTCCGAAGTCTCCACTGGTCATGACCCAGACGATGTCGAAGATCTTGAGCACCAGGAAGAGTATGGTCGTGAGAACGGTCAGAATTGTTCCCGAGACGTAGGGGATGGTGACGTTGAAGAAGACGCGAATCTCACCGCATCCGTCGATCCGGGCGGCGTCAAGGAGATCCTTTGGCACGCCCTTGACCGAGGCAGAGAGAATTACCATGGCGAAACCGGTCTGGAGCCAGACCATGATCGCCATCAGAAGGAAGTTGTTCCAGGGCTCGATGGTCCACCACGCCTGGGGCTGCCCCCCGAGGGCCACAACAACGGCGTTCAGGAGGCCGATTTGCGGGTCTCCCGGAGGCTGGTAGGCATAGACAAATCGCCAGATGACCGAGGCACCGACGAAGGAGATAGCCATGGGGAGAAAGACCAGAGACTTGGTCACCTTCTCCCAGTTCTCCTTGAGACGGTCCGCCATAACCGCAACCAGAAGGCCCAAGGCCACGGATACAAAGGGAACGACCACTACCCAGAGAGCGGTGTTCCGGATGGTCACCAACATTTCGGTCTCGGTGAAGAGGGCCAGATAGTTTCGCAAGCCCACGAACTGCTCGGAGGTTCTGTTAAAAAAACTGATCCAGAGTGTCCGAAGGGCCGGCAGTACGATGTATGCACCGAGAATCAGAGCACCGGGGCCAA
>CAYZHV010000261.1:0-500 GCA_964478055.1 uncultured Spirochaetaceae bacterium
GCCGGGAACACCGCATTACGGTGCTCAAGCTGTCGGCAATTCTTCGGGTCGCGGACGCTCTGGACCGGGGACACGCGCAGCGGGTCAAAAACATCAGCCTGGAGCGAGAAGAGGACGACATGATCTTTCAGTGTGAGTACAGCGGAGATATCTCCGTGGAAAAATACGGCGTACAGGTGAAGGGCAACATGTTTGAAGAGGTCTTCGGCTACCGGGTCGTAATCGTCTAAGGGGCGTCAATGTCTAGATTTCTTAACAGAGAATTGAGATGGATCGAGTTTAACGCTCGAGTGCTCGCGGAAGCGGGAGATAAGAGCAATCCCCTGATCGAGCGGCTCAAGTTTATTTCTATTGTCTCCTCCAACTTTGATGAGTTTTTCATGGTTCGCGTCGCCTCCCTAAAAAGACAGTACCGCCGGGGGGACCGGGTGAGCTGTCCCTCGGGGATGAGGCCGACGCAACAGCTCTCAGCGGTTTCCACGCGGGTAAAGGAGTTGGTT
>CAYZHV010000261.1:510-5304 GCA_964478055.1 uncultured Spirochaetaceae bacterium
CCGCCTCCTCCATGATGAGCTGTTTCCGGCTCTTAAGGAGGAGGGGATCTCCCTCCTTAAGCCTGACGAGCTCACCGGAGAGCAGGACTCCTTTCTTAACGCGCTTTTCATGGAAGAGATCTTTCCCCTCCTTACCCCGGTGCGGTGCAAGTCCGGTGCTGAGCTTCCCTACATCGGCAACCTGCGACTTCATGCAGCTTTTTTGCTCAAAATCAAGGAGGGGGAGTCTCCGGTGGACGGCGCGGAGCCCGGTGAGGAAGAATTGGCGGTGGTACAGATTCCGCCGTCGGTTCAGCGCATCATTTACCTGCCCACGGAGCAGTCGAAGGTCGCTTTCACCCTCCTGGAGTACCTGGTCGTTAGCTACGCCCATCTTCTCTTTCCGGGATACCAAATCCGGGAGCACGCCTTTTTCCGCCTCACCCGGGACGCGGACATGAGCGTGGATGAGGAGCGGGACGAGGACTTCGTGGAAGCGATGGAACAGGTTCTCGAGAGCCGGGACCACAGCCGGCCGGTGCGCCTAACGGTTAACGGGAGCTCGAAGAGGCTGGAGGCGCTTCTGCAGGACTCCTTCGAGCTCGGCGACGAGGACGTCTACGAGAAGCCCGAGCCCCTGGATGTGAGCGTCTTTATGGAGTTTCTCTCTCTCTCGGGGTTCGACCATTTGAAGGATCCACCCTGGAAGCCCCAGGAGCCTCCCTTTCTCGATGAAGATGTACCAATCTGGGAAACGATCCGGCGTCGGGACGTGCTTCTCCACCATCCCTACGAGTCCTTTGACCCGGTGGTCGAGCTGGTCCGGAGGGCATCCGCGGAGCCGGAGACCTTGGCGATTAAGATGACCCTCTATCGGACCAGCGGCGACTCCCCGATTGTGAGGGCCCTGGAGGAGGCGGCGAACAAAGGCAAGCAGGTGACCGCGGTTGTGGAGCTGAAGGCGCGCTTCGACGAGGAGCGGAACATCGGGTGGGCGACCAGGCTCGAGCGGGCGGGAGTAATCGTGGTGTACGGTATCGCCCGGCTCAAGGTCCACGCCAAGGCGCTTCTTATCGTGCGAAAGGAGCGCTCCGGAGTTCGGCGTTATCTCCACCTGGCTACGGGCAACTACAACGACAAGACGGCGAAGCTCTACACGGATTACGGATTCATGACCTCCCGAGAGGAGCTCACCTACGAGGCGGGTCTCGTCTTTAACGCCATAACCGGCTACTCCGCGGTGCCCTCCCTCAAGAAACTCTTGATGGCGCCGGTTTCTCTCAAGGCGGGGATGATTCAACGAATCGAGCGCGAAGCGTCCCGAGCCCGCTCCTCCGGCAACGGGCTGATCCTCGCCAAATGCAACGCCATCGCCGACGCCGAGGTGATCGAGGCGCTCTACGCGGCGAGCCAGGCGGGAGTGCGGATACGGCTCAACGTTCGCGGTATTTGCATGCTCGTTCCCGGGGTGGAGGGTTTGAGCGAGAACATCGAGGTAGTGAGTATCGTCGACCGCTTCCTCGAGCACTCGAGGATCTACTACTTCCAGAACGGCGGTAATGAGGAGCTCTTTCTCTCGAGCGCCGACTGGATGCCGAGAAACCTCGAGCGGCGGGTGGAGCTCGCCTTTCCCGTTGAGGAGACGGATCTCAAGCAGCGGTTGATCAAGAACCTCGAGGTCTTCTTCTCGGACAACCTGAAGGCCCGGGTGCTCCGGCCCGACGGCACCTGGGTAAGAAAGAAGACACGAGGCGAGCGTCGGAGGGCGCAGGAGATTTTTCAAACCGAGGCGCGGAGCCACGCGGAGCAGGTAACGCCGGAGGAGAAGGCGGAATTTCGGGTACGACGGAAACCACCGGAGTAGCTTTTCGGAGAAGCGGTCTGAGTGGCCTCAGCGGCCGCAGCTCATTGAGCGGCCACAGCTGGTCTCAGCTGCCGCTGCGGATAATCTTGGCCTGAGTTGGCAGGTTCTCGGGCAGGTAGTTCCAGGGACGGCTTCCCTCTCCTTTAACGTCCAAGGCGTGGTCGTTCACAAAGAGGTACTCGGCGATCCCCGCCAAGCGGCGGAAAAGCGCACGGTCCCAGATCTCCTCTCCGTAGAGGAGCAAGGCCGTGGCCGCCTCGTTTCCGTCAGACAGCTCCTCGACGCTCCGGATCTCCTCGTCCGAGGGGTGTCGGTTGTTCTCGTAGACTACGACGATCCGGAAAAGCCCCGAGGTGAGGTAATAGGAGGGGACTATCCTTCCGGGGTTCGCGACGATGCCGCTCATGTCGGCCCGACGGGCAAACCGCGATAGCCTCTGGTAGCGGCTCTTCCCCCGCTCCTCCCATGCCGATTCTTCTTCGTAGGTCGCCGTCTCGTCCAGGAAGAGCAACTCCACCTCCGGATAGAGTCGGGTCCAGCTCCGGATCTCCCGCCGCAGCTCTCGGAGGGAGCGCTCGCCGTAGCCCTCGGCTACATATCCCGCCACGGTGACTCCGTGCTCCGCGAGGTAGGCAATTCCGCGGCGGTAGGCGGGATCCACCGTCCTCCCGGGGCCGTTGTCCGGGTTGACGATGGCGATAACGGTGAGGGCCGGGAAGGATCGGGCCGTCTCGGTTAGAAGGCTATAAGCGGGATTCTTCTCGGGCTCCTCCCCGGGATAGATGTAGAGCGGTATGAGCAAGCCACCCCTGGGCTGGACCGGAGCCTCCGCAGTAGAGAGCGCGGAGCCTGCGACGCCGAGTCCGAGGAGCAGCTGCATAAGAGCGGCGGAACGTTTATACCTTCTCATCGCGGATGCCGTCTCTAGAAGATAGTCCATCTCGCTTCTCCGATCTATCCTCCCATCTGTCGGCTCAACTCCCGCGCTCTCTTGACGAGCCCTTGTAAGCGGGGCACGTTGTAACGAAAGGATATACCGACGTATGTCGTAATCAGGCGGGAGCTCCCAGTTGGAGCGCTTGCCAAGAGCGAGAGGAGGCGAGGGATGAGGCCCAGAGCGAAGATATTCCAGAAGGCGCAAGAATCGGAGATTCAGGCTCCCAGGGTGGAGAGCGCCCCGGAGCGACTATGCCCGAGACGTCGGACCGTGGCTCCTAGCTTCACGCTTCTACCTGCGGGCCTTCTGCTTGCCGCGATTTTCATGGTGGCTCTCTCCCCTCCGCTCCCGGCGCAGTCCGGTGAGGATATCCTGGAGCGGGCGGAAGAAGCGCTCTACCCGGATGACTTCTACATGGAAGTCGAGATGAACACCCATAAACCAAACCGCCGGGACTCGATGATGGTGTTCGAGAGTTACCACCGGGAAGGGGCCGGGACCTTTATGGAAGTTACCGCCCCACCCCGGAGTCGGGGCATGCGGTTTCTGCAGAAGGAAGAGGATCTCTGGATGTACAACCCGCGGTCGAACTCCCGGCGGGCGATACGGCTGAGCCCGAGGGACTCCTTTCAGGGAAGCGCCTTCAGCAACAACGATGTGGGAGATCCGGACTACTCCGATGATTACGACGTCCGGCTTGCTGGTCGGGAGACCTTGAACCACGAAGAGCTCGGTTCTCTAGAGACGATCAAGCTCGAGCTCACGGCGAAGCGGCAAACCACCACCTACGGACGAATCGTCATGTGGATTCGGGAGTCCGACGACATTCCCCTGAGGATGGAGTATTACGCCAAGTCCGGCCTCCTCTTCAAACGGATGACACTCTCCGAGATTACCGAGCTCGCCGGGCGCCAACGGCCGAGTTTTATGCGGATGGACTCCCTCGAGCAAGACGACTTCTACTCCACGGTCAAGATCAATGAGATGGAAGTCCGGGACGATCTACCGGACCGCTACTTCAGCCAGGCGAATCTGACTCGATGAGGTTTGGTATGGATACTCTCCCACGGCGTAGTGGGCGATCGAGGCGGCGGCCAGCGCGTCGCCGAGCCCGGCGTCCCAGGCTCCCTGGCGCGACGGTACTGCTCCTCTGGGCGGCTCTGTTTCTTTTTTCAGCACCCCTTGCAATGGCACAGTTCGATAACTACGAGCTCTTCGGCACCGCGGAATTGGAGACGGAGCAGGGCCTGCGTCGCTACGGCGAGCCGGAGCTGGACGCCAATGGTCTCGCCTCAGCCGTGATAAACCAGCGCCTCTACCTCCCCTCAGGAGAGCTTTTTGCCCGGAGCCGGGTGGACCTCGATGACAGCGAAGCGCTCTCCCACGAGCTCGAGGAGGGGTATGTCAGGCTCTTTCCGAGTCCCGCGGTAACTCTCTCAGTCGGACGGCAGCGGCTCAACTGGGGGGCGGGCTACACCTACTCCGCCACCGATGCCCTCCATCCACAGACTATCCGGGCGGACCGGGACATCGGCTTCGACGGCGTCTCGGCTACCTGGTTCGCCACACCGGATCTCTCCGTGGCGGGAGCCGTGGCGCTGCAGGATGCCTACGAGGTTACCAACAGGCTCACTGATACCGACGCCTACCGCCGCATCCGCTACGCGGGGTACCTCTCGCGGTACTTCGGAAACCTCCAGCTCGACCTCTCAACGGTCTACGAGGCGGAGACGATCCTCCGGCCGGGAGTGTCGGGCTCCTTTACCCTGGGGGAGACGCTCCTCTCGGCAGAGGCGGCGGTAGAGCTCGAAAACCAGTCCCTCTACCCCTCCTCGCGGTTCGACCCGGTGGCCGGGGCGCAGGCGCTAGTAGACGGACAGCGAGTACCGGGCCTGGAACAGCCAGGGAGCTACGAGCCCTACCCGATCGTATCCGCCGCTTTGGAGCACAGCTTCGGCTCCGGGGACCTCACGGTTACAACGATCAGCGAGTACCTCTACAACAGCATGGGCTA
>CAYZHV010000262.1:0-1461 GCA_964478055.1 uncultured Spirochaetaceae bacterium
ATCGTCGCAAGCGAGCCCTCAGTCGTGGCCGTGGAACGGGGCACGAAAAAAGTGGTTGCCGTGGGGGAGGAAGCCAAGCGGATGCTCTGGAAGACCCCTGGAGACATTATTGCCATCCGCCCTCTACGGGACGGTGTCATAGCCGACCTCGAGACAACGGAAAAAATGATCCGATACTTCATCTCCAAGGTGCTCCAGCGGCGTTGGTTCGTTAAGCCTCGAATGGTCATCGGTGTTCCCTCCTGTATTACGGATGTGGAGAAACGGGCGGTTATCGAGTCCGCGGAAAAGGCAGGAGCCCGGGAAGTCCGGGTCATCGATGAGTCCCTGGCTGCGGCCATTGGCGCGAACATCCCGATCTTCGAGCCCGCCGGGCACATGGTCTGCGACATTGGCGGAGGGACCAGCGAGATCTCGGTGATCTCCCTCGGCGGCATGGTTGTCACCAACGCGATTCGTCTCGGTGGAGACGAGTTCGACGAGGCGATAATGAAGCATGTCCGCACGGTGCACAATCTCATCATCGGCGAAGGCACAGCCGAGGAGCTCAAGAAGAAGATCGGAAACGCCGCGGCGGACAAGAAGATAGAAAAGATGGAGATCAAAGGCACCGATGCCATCACTGGTCTCCCTCGACGGCTCGAGATCGATAGTGTGGAAGTGCGTGAGGCCCTTCAAGAGCCTATTACCGCCATTATCGAAGAGATAAAGCGTACCCTGGGACAGACACCGCCGGAGCTTGCGGCGGACATCGTAGAGCGGGGAATCGTTCTGACCGGTGGTGGGTCCCTCTTGAAAGGGCTGGACATCCTCATCGCGAATGAAACCGGTGTGCCAGTCTTTCAGGCGGAGGACCCGATGAACTGCGTCGCCCTGGGAGCGGGAATGTACTTCGATCATGAGCGAGGGCTTAAGCACGACCAGACGATCTACAAGAATCTGTAGGCTGTGAATTCAGGAAACGAGAGACGACAGAGCCTCTTCCTCTACGGAATCGTGCTACTCGTCTCGATCATAACGCTCTCGGTCTCCACGGCGAGATTTGTGGAGGTGCCCCGTTCCGTGGGAATGAGTGTGGTTTCGGTCCTGCAACGGGTAGTGGGTGGCATAGGCGACGCTGTAACCAACACCGTGCGCTCCGTGGGGGAGCTCGGGCGCCTCAGGCAGGAGTATGAGGCGCTCCTGGATGAGCTGGAGCGTTACGAGACCCTGGAGAGCGACATAGAGCAGTTGCGGTCGGAGAATCGCCGCCTCAGAGATGTCCTGCAATTCTCGCAAAACGTCCCTTTCAGAAACCTTCCGGCGGAGATCATCGGCCGTGAGCCCGGGAACATGTTTGCCTCCTTTACCATAAACCGCGGTAGCAGAGACGGCGTTACGGTGGACACACCGGTTATCGCGGTTCAGGACGGATCGCAAGGGCTTGTGGGGCGTGTGGCCCAGGTGGCTCCGGGATCGGCG
>CAYZHV010000262.1:1471-5268 GCA_964478055.1 uncultured Spirochaetaceae bacterium
CTACGTTGCAGCCAGACTTCTCAATAGCCGCTACGAGGGGCTTATTGGTGGCGGCGGTCCTGGGACGACGGAACTAACTATGCGGTATGTGGACCCGCAGGCGCGAAATCTGACCGCCTATGGTGACACGGTGGTAACCTCTGGTATGAGCTCCATTTATCCGAAGGGAATACGGGTGGGAACGGTCGTGGGGATCCAGGCCTTCGCCTGGGAGAGCTCCCTCACGCTAACCCTCGATCCCGTGGTCGACTTCGGCCGCCTGGAGTACGTCTTCCTGCTGCTGAGAGAGGAGGACATTGATGGGTAGCGGCGTGTTTTGGATGAGTCTCATACTCTCGGGAGTTTCCGCGCTGCTCTCCTATTTTGGGCAGTTTGTCGCTATTCGCGGGGTTCAGCCGGACTTGATTCTTCTGCTCCTGGTGTTCTACGCCAACAGTGAGGGGCCCTACCGATCTCAGGGGAGCGGAATCGTCGCGGGAGTTGTGGAGGATCTTATGGGCCTCGCACCCTTGGGATTCCATTTGCTTCTGCGCGCAACCCTCGGACTGCTCGTTGGGCAGAGCCGAAACAAGATTTTTCTCGATCCTTTCGTGATGCCTGCGCTCATCGTGCTCGGCGCCACCCTGGTGAAGGGGCTCTACGGACTTATTATCGGCGGGATTTTCGGGTTAGAGTCGGTGCAGGAGTACATTCTCTCGACCTCATACCTCATCGAGATAGGATACAACACCCTCCTGGCACCGCTTCTGTTTTTCCTTTACGGTCTGATGAAACCCCTGGTCGGTACAAAGGGAATTCGTGTTGTTGGTTAGGAGATAATTCAAGATGGACGGATCCAAACGGGGAGAGGTATCCCGCCTTCGAATCGTCGGCTTTATCCTGCTCCTGACTGTCGTTCCCCTCGTCTATGCTGGACACCTCTTCTCGCTGCAGGTGGTGGACAACTACATATACGCGAACCGAGCGCGGCAGGTTGCACGACGGAGCATAACACTGCCGGCGCAGAGGGGCGAGATCTATGATCGCAACTATGACGTGCCGGTTGCGGCCAATAGGGACAGTTTCGCTCTCTACGTCAATCCGGCGAACATCCCCCCAGGGGAGGACCAGGAACTCCTGAGACGCCTTGCGTCGGAGATGGACCTCTCCCTGGAGTCACTCCAGGAAAAGGTGCCCGCGACCCTGCATGACTCCTACCGGGAGATCGAGGTAGCCGCGGGACTCACCTTCGCGGAGATCGCCTCCTTTGCGGAACGGTCGAGCCGGTTTCCCGGCGTCAGCTGGAAGTCTAAGCCGATTCGGAACTATCCCCTCGGTGAGAGCATGTCTCACATTCTCGGCTATGTAGGCGGAATCACTCCCGAGGAGTTGCAGGTGCTCTACAATCGCGGGTACGCTGCGGACTCGGTCGTTGGCAAAGCCGGCGTGGAGCAGCGCTTCGACGAGGTGCTCCGGGGTCAACCTGGACGGCAGTTCAGAACAGTGGACGCCCAAGGCAGGCAGATCCGCGAGGGCGACACGGTCCCACCGGAGAACGGGAAGACTCTGGTCCTTACGATAGACCGGCGGATCCAGGCTCTGGTCGAGCAGGCCCTGGGGCCACGGATCGGCTCTGCGATTGTTCTCAAGCCCCAGACCGGAGAGGTCCTGGCCATGGCCTCTTATCCCCGCTACGACCCGAATATCTTCGCGGAGGACGACTCGGCGGAGCGATTCTCCCGCTTGTCTCTTGACCCCCGGTCGCCCTTTCTGAATCGCGCCATACAGTCTTCGGCGGCCCCTGCGTCGACCTTTAAAATCATTATGACCACCGCGGTGATGAACGAGGAGGCGTTTCCGTTGGACGCCACAGTGACCTGCACAGGGTTCCGGAGGTACGGCAACCGTGTCTTTCCGTGCTGGTACGAGTACGGACACGGACCGGTGAACATCTACGAGGGACTCGCTCAATCCTGCAATATCTTCTTCTACACCATGGGGAGTGACTATCTTGGACAGGAACTGATTGTTGATTACTCCGCCAGGATGGGGTTGGGACAGATTACCGGCATCGATCTCCCTGGGGAAGTAAGAGGGCTTGTGCCCACCCCAGCCTGGAAAGAGCAAACCTACAACACCCGTTGGGTCGGTGGCGATACGGTAAACATGTCAATCGGCCAGGGATACCTTCTTGTCACTCCTTTGCAGCTCGCCAACGCGGTAGCAGGCATCGTGAACGACGGGATGGTCTACAAACCCCACGTTGTTCGGGAGGTGCGAGACTCGGTCAGCGGCGAAATCCTGCAGAGTCAGGATCCTGAGCTGCTACGGGACCTTCAATTGCGTCCTGAGACGTACCGCGAGGTGAAACGAGCGATGCGACAGGTGATAACCGACGGCACCGCGGAAGTGGTTATCACGACGAGCTCCACGGACGTTGCCGGCAAGACCGGAACCGGTCAGACCGGGCTCGGGGAAGAGTCGCTCCACTCCTGGTTCGTCGCCTACGCTCCCTACAACGGACCTCCCTCGGAGCAGGTCGTTGTGGTTGTGATGGTGGATGGCAGAAACGAGTGGGAGTGGTGGGCGCCGAAGGCGGCCAACATTATCATTCACGGGATATTCGAAGATCTCAATTTCGAGGACGCCGTGCAGAGTCTCCGGGAGAGCCGAAGAGGCCTCTGGTACATGTGATGAAGTCGCGATCGATCTTTTCCGTAGACGTCTATATCCTCACCGCCACACTTACCCTGGTGGTAATCGGTGTGCTCTTTATCTACTCAAGCGGCATAAACAGCACCGGGGAGCTCGTCTCCCGAGAGTACCTACGACAGATTGTCTGGGCGATGACGGGCCTGCTCATCCTTGCGGGATTCTCCTATTTCGACTATGAGCGACTCTACGGGATTGCGATTCCTCTTTTCGTCGGGGCCCTGCTGCTGCTGATCATAACGCTCCTCTTCGGCCGAGTTGTAAATGGCGCCAGATCATGGATCGGGATCGGTGGCCTCGGGATTCAACCTTCAGAGTTTGCAAAAATCGCCACTATCGTGATCCTGGCAAAGCTCACTCAGGACAGGCGTCTTGAGAATCTCGGAGGATTCATTCTCGGTTTCGGGGTCGCCCTAATTCCGACGTTTCTCGTGCTCGCCCAGCCGGACCTGGGCACCGCTATGGTCTTTGTTCCTCTCTACCTGGGAATTGCGTACTTCAACGGCGCAAAGATGCGGCATATCATGTTCGTCCTCTTATCCGCGGGGTTTCTTGCGTTTTTTACGGTTCTCCCCGCCTGGGAGGAGTACATCGCTGGAGAACCAATCCCCGCAATGTCTCTTCTGACAGACCGGCGGCTTCTTATGGCGATCCTTTCGGCAACCGCGGCCATAGGGGCAATAGGCTTCGTAGGGCATCTGTTCTGGCGTAAGCGCCCCTTCTACTGGGTCGGCTACCTCGCACTGATCCTGATTATCGGGCTGGGAGGGGCCTTTGCGGCACGACGGGTGCTGCAGGACTACCAGATCATGCGGCTGATTGTCTTTATGGACCCCTATGTCGACCCTCGTGGGGCGGGATGGAATATCATTCAATCAGTCACCGCTGTTGGCTCCGGAGGCGCCTTCGGAAAAGGTTTCCTCCAGGGTACTCAGAGCCACTACCAGTACTTGCCGCAACAGAGCACGGACTTCATTTTCTCCATACTGGCGGAGGAGTGGGGTTTCATTGGCGGGGTGACGATATTCGCCCTCTTTCTGCTGATTCTCGGGCGAGGCCTCTACATCCTCTCTCAAGCGAAGGACCGATTCGCAGCTTCCGTTGCC
>CAYZHV010000263.1:0-4002 GCA_964478055.1 uncultured Spirochaetaceae bacterium
AGGCGCAATCCCAACGTGGAGGGGGTCCCGATGTCGATATCTCGGGGAAAGGGACGGCCATTATTGGAGACGGTGAGCAGCATCTTGGTATCGCCACCCGAATCGCCTCTTTCGATGATCTCGGAACTGACGGCAAATTGCGGCGGAGAAGAGGAATCGAAGCCGTGTTTCATAGCGTTGGTTGCAAGCTCGTTTATCAGGATACCGACGGGCACCATTTTCGCCGTTGGGAGCCGGATATGCTCTGCTTCGTTGGCAATGAGAACCTTATCTGCGGGATAGAAGGAGAAAACGGACGAAAGAAGCTCCTCCAGATATGTTCGAAGATCGATGTGCCCGGTATCGCCTGTGGAGTAGAGCTTCTCGTGGATAAGCCCGATCGCGTCTATTTGTCCCCGAATATCGGCGAGATCCGCCGTTCCGTCGAGCTCCGCCTCCTTCATACCGATCAACGATGAGACGAGGCTCAGGTTGTTCTTGACCCGGTGGTTGAGCTCGAGCATAAGCCGATCCTTTTCCGCGACGGAGCGTTCCAAGCGACGGTGTATCGCGTTGATGTCGGTCAGGTCGGTAAAGGTGTTGAGCTTCTTGCCTCCAAGGAGGTGAGTGCGTATCGCGACGGTATGGACCGACCCGTCCGCCGCGACGGCTTCGACAGTCATTGGCTCCACGAGTCCAGCGGTCCGCTCCGCTTCAGCGATGCGTTTTTTCCACTCCTTCGCTGTCTTGTCGCGGTAATCCGCATCCGGATAAGCGAGCTCAAACCAGTGAGCCGCGTCGGGAATCTCAGACATCGTATATCCGAATAACTCCGTGAAGGCGTGATTCACTAGGACGACCCGCTCCTCCGTCCCCTCAGAAACGACAACCGGTATGGGTAGAGAGTTGAGTATCTGTCGCTGTTCTTCCTCAGCGTCCTTATGGTCGGTGATATCAACGTCGAGACAGAAGATCTCAGTGTCTCCGTCTGGATAGCGCAGGAGTGCGTGACTGGAAAAGACGTCCACCGGGCTTCCGTCCCTTCTCTCGAGGACTAACTCTCCGGCAGGGATTGGCTCTCCTGTCTCGATGCTAGAACGGATTGCGTGGGAGACTTCCCCTTGCATATGGTCCGGGATAATAAGGTCAAGAAGGTTCCCTCCCAGGGCCTCTTCCGCAGTGTATCCGTAAAGGGTCTTCGAAGCGCGATTCCAGAACCGTACCGTACCGTCCGGTGAGTACCCCTGAATAGAAACGGTGGGCGTGTTTTCAAAGAGCGTCCGGAATCTGGCTTCACTCTTCTGCAGGGTTCTTCGAGCGGCAAAGAGCTCGAGGGCCGTCTTGATCGTTTGTAGGAGAGGAAAGGTTCCTGAGCTCTTGAGTACGTAGCCGTACTTCGTGATCGCCTCTACCCGGTCCACATAGGACTGCTCGGAGTGGGAGGTCAAGAAGACGACAGGTACCTCTCTTACCTCGAGAATTCTCCTCGCAGCCTCCGGACCATCTATGCCGGCGCCGAGATCAATGTCCATTAGGACTATGTCGATTCCGGAATCTCGGTCCACCGCAGCCACCGCGGACTCTCCGGAGTGCACTACCTGCACCAGATACCCTGCTGATTCCAGGCTCTTCTTCTGGGCAAGGGCGATAATCGCTTCGTCCTCCGCCAGAAGCAGTGAAGCGGTATTTGCACCGTCTGGGCTGGGCATTCTTACCTCCGGGGCTCTACCTGGAGTCAAGGGTAATGGAAACGACACGCAGGCACCACTTCACGGCAGAGGAAGACTCGAAAAGTTGCAGCCTCGCGGTGGATAAGACTATGCTTCCAGTGCAGAACCTTTTACGCTCCAAAGGAGTCTTCAGGAGAAGGCTACGCTCTTGCAGGAGGTACATCATCGCGTAAAAAACAACATGCAAATAGTGATAAGCATGCTTCGCCTGCGAATGACAAAACAGTCGGATCAGTTAGCCCGGGCAGCTTTTCGAGACATTATATCTCGGGTCCTATCGATGGCGCTGGTTCACGAGCAGCTCTACAAGACCGATGACTTGGCGGCTATACCCTTTAAAGCCTATCTTTCCCGGTTAATACCGTCGGTCATTGATTACACTGAGACCGATAGTATGGATGTTGAGTCGGTAATAACCGGCGATGACACTGTCGTCGAAGCGACCATCGCGATTCCCCTTGGCCTAATTACCGTTGAGTTACTTCTCAACTCCTTGAAACATGCTACGCCTGAGACGGAACACTTAAGTATATCAGTGGATTTCCGAGAGAGCGGCGACGGGCAAACCCTAATGATCCAAGACAATGGACCGGGCTTGCCGGAGGGCGAGGACCTGTTGAAGGCTCCTAGCCTCGGAATGCAGCTGGTTTACTCCTTGTGTGAGCAGATCGACGCCTCCGTAACTGCCAAAAACCGGGATGGAGCACTCTTTACCATTACCCTTCCGCATACAACGGGAGTTGCTCACAGGTGAGCCACGACCAGACCGGCCGCCGCGAATCCGCCTCTCTTACCAAGCCGTCGACGCGTGCTATTCTTCTCATCATTCTCGGAGGTTTGCTTTTGAGTGGATGCCAAGACTTTTTCGTCTATCACCCGACTACCGATAATGAAGACTCCTTGCTTTCGATGGCGAGGGAGAAAGGCCTGGAGCCGTGGTATGGTCCGAGCGGAGAACGTATTGGGTGGTACGCCGGGACGGATCTCAGCGAAGAGGCTCAAAGGGTGATCATTTTCCACGGTAACGGCGGGCAGGCCGTGGATCGCGATCACTACGTCCGCGGATTTCAGGGGCGCCGGGCGCGAGGGGCCTGGCGGGTCTACATTCTCGAGTACCCGGGCTACGGATCCCGGCCCGGAAAACCGAGCGAGGGAGCATTCATCGAGGCTGCCAGGGAGGGCGTGGAGCATATATTGCGAGAGGCGCCGGATGAGCCGCTCTACGTGGTTGGTACGTCCCTGGGCTCCGGTGTTGCCTCCCAGGTTGCTGCGGCGTACCCGGAGTCGGTCCCGGCGGCTCTTCTTATTACGCCGTTTACAAACATAGAGGACGTTGGCGCGACGTCCTTTCCGAGGTTTCTGATCCGTCTGCTCTTGAAGGATCGATACGACAACGAAAAGGCGCTCTCAAGGTATTCCGGTCGGGTCGGTGTGCTCCTCGCCGGAGACGACCGAGTAGTGCCCACGCAGTTGGGCCGGAGGCTCTACGAGGGCTACGAAGGTCCCAAACGGCTTTGGATTCAGCCACGGGCGGGCCACAACACCCTCGACTATCATCCGAGTTCCGAGTTCTGGACGGAGCTAACCGGCTTCTTTGTCGGTTCGGAGTGAGCGGCTGACCAACTACCTGCATGGCACAGAAGATATGGCAAGGCAGAAGTATGTCGGCGGTGACAATCGCTCTCGGGCGGGAGAGTCTCCTGTCACACATTGCCCGCCCCTCCCCAGGAAGACCAGGCTGGACCATGCCTCCCGCCCCGGCCAGGCCCGTGAGTTCAGCGATTTCAATCTCCCGGGTCCGGGTCCGGCTCCGGTTCGGGCGCTATTTCGTAGACGACAAGATCCCGCACTTCTCCGCGATCGAGATCGAGCGTGAGGGTCCATTCCGCTGACACTTTTCCGGTGGAAGGAAAGAACTCCACGTCGTAGACCTGTAATTCCAGCTCATTCACGGGGGGCCGTGGAGTAAAGGTCACGCTAACTTCCCACTCAGCGAGAGTCGCGTAGCCGTCGGTTACATACGGCACATCGTGCTCGGCGAGAATCACCGCTGCGCGCTTGAGGGCACGTACTGGCACCTCCGGATTGGCCCGGGCCACGGCAACAAGCGCCTCGTCGGCCATGTCCGCGGCAGTGACCAGATCCTCCAAGAACGCGTTCGGCTGGTGCTCGTATACGCTATGCCCCACGGTGACGACCCGCAAGACATCACCGCTCCGTAGCTCCGGCATCTGCGAAGGCCTGAGGCGCAGAACAACTGGCGTATCCCCTGAAACCATGCGGTCCGGCCACT
>CAYZHV010000263.1:4012-5244 GCA_964478055.1 uncultured Spirochaetaceae bacterium
GCGAGTTTTTCTTCCACACGAAGCAGCAGTGTTTCCTGGGCCGGCTCTTCCGGGGAGGTGACAGCTACTTCCTCCGCACTCTCCACAATGACGGTAAGAGTCCTTTGCTCTATCGGCGCAGCGGGCGAAGCCATAACGTTTAATGCTCCTCCTGCCATTAGGATCGCTACTAGCGCGACTGACATCGGGCTCGAGTGTAGCGTGACCGTGGGGGAAATTCCAGAAAGCTGTGGTTGGAAACCATTCCTAGAAATCTGTAAGCTTCTGCATAAGAATGAGCCTCCGTCGCAGCGAAGCAATAGAACACCGTTCCCTCCCGGCGCTCAGGACCCAGCTCACGGTCTGGCGGGAGGAGATAGCTACCCACGCTGCCCTCCCCTCCTGGCGGGAACTCGGCTATCGCGGCTACGCCGTGCTCTCCGGTCAGGAGCCCGAGAGCGGTGGCGTTCCGGTGCTTACCCGGGATGACATCGATCCGGTGCAGCTGCAGTTGCTTAACCGCGTGATCGCAAGCCTGGTGCATGGCGAGGTCTACCAGGAGAGAGAGCGCCTCCTCGGAGATCTGGATCTGTTGATTGCTCAATGCGATGTGCCGGAGAGTCGTCTCGAGATCTTTCGGGAGGTGACGGCCGAGCTTGATAGGACGCGAGAAGGGCACGCCGGCTCCTACGCCCTCCTGGGCGAATCGGGCGTTGGTAAGACCTTCTTCTGGCGCGCCCTTGCTGCGGAGTCCGGGACGACGGAGGGAGATTTGCGGGGCGATCTCTGGGTCTATCAGAAGAGCCCACAGACCGGTGCGGAGCCGTATGGAATCGTCTCAGGAGTGATTGAGCAGCTTCTCAACGAACTATCGGAGTCTCTCGGCAGGAGCAGAGATGAGTTGACACAGGAGATTCTCCGGGAGTTGGAGGATGAAGGTCCAATCTCCGAGATCCTGGCGACCATACTGACTCCGTCGATTGTGGGCGCTCTGGAGTCTGGTAGCCGGCGGCTCAACAGAAGCGTGGACTATCCACGCCTGCTTTCTCGGTTTCTGGTTGCGTTGAGCGGGCGATGGGACGGCGGGACGGTGGCGATGGCGGTTGACGACGTGCAGTGGTGCGACGAGCAGAGCCTCGCCGCCTTTCTCGCCACACAGCAGAAACCTGCTCCGCTGTTCATTCTATTCGTGGGCCGGCCGGGAGCAGAAGAGCGGCTTTCAGAACGCCTACTAGGGCCTCTAAGCTTCCTGA
>CAYZHV010000264.1:0-5215 GCA_964478055.1 uncultured Spirochaetaceae bacterium
GGCTTTGAGGAATTGGGCGAGGTTGGTGTGCATCCGCTTGGAGACATCGCCTTCGCCTTTGAGGATGATCTTGTAGAAGTTGGGGTCCGTGAAGTACGGCTTCGGATCCTCCAGGGTCTGTTCGATCTTCTCGAACTTATCCTCCGGAGCGCTCAGCCCCTCTTCATCTCCCTCACTGCCTTCCTCGAAGAGCTCGGTAAAATCCGGCGCCCCCTCGTCGGTGGCGTCCTCACCGGAGTCGACGAAGATGTTATCGAAGGAATCACTCATTCCAAGGTGAACTATACCACTTCACCCAGCCCTTAGCAAAGGCGTGGAGCAGAAAGATTAGAGCTTTGTACCGCCCTGGACGGTGTCGTCCCACGCTCCCACCTACGTCTCGGCGACCCTCTATCCCCGGGCCCGGGCAACAATACCGTCGAAGAGCGAGTCCGGCAGAGCCCGGCGCAGGAACGCCATCATCCGGGCGTCGGTGCCCACGAGATAGCGCGACTTCGG
Organism: uncultured Spirochaetaceae bacterium; assembly: GCA_964478055.1. Lineage (GTDB taxonomy): Bacteria > Spirochaetota > Spirochaetia > DSM-27196 > Alkalispirochaetaceae > CAYZHV01. The sequence continues at coordinate 499 of CAYZHV010000264.1, forward strand.
TCGCTTCTTCCGAAAGACGCTCTCTATGATTTCCGCCACCCGGTCCGGCGGGATCCCCCGCTCCTTGTTGCTGTTCTCCGACCGTGCCTTGTCCGCCATCCTGCTATAGGGAGCCGCGAGTTCCTCGCCTTCCGGGAGATGGGGTATTTTAGCCTCCGCGGCCCGGGAGAAGTTCGTGGCGATCTTACCGGGCTCGATTGTCACCACTCGAATACCCCAGTCCCTCAACTCCACACGAAGCGTATCCGAGAGCGCCTCCAGGGCGAACTTGGAGCTCGAGTAGGGTCCGAGAACCGGCGCGGAGAAGCGGCCTAGAATGCTGCTGACGTTGACGATCCTCGGTTGAGGAGCCTGCCGGAGGAGCGGCAGAAAGCGCTGGATCACGCTCACCGCTCCAAAGAAGTTCACATCGAACTGGAAGCGTAGGTCATCGAGAGGGACGAGCTCGAAAAAGGAGGGGACCGCCAGACCGGCGTTGTTGACCAGACCTCGGAGCGTCTTCCCCTCGAGTTGTTGCTCAACCACGGCGCGAGCTCCCTCAACGCTCTCCACCTCAGCCACGTCAAGCCGTACTGGGCGAATGTCGCCCTCGTACCCGCCGAGCCGCGCACCGTCTTCTTCCTTTCGGTATCCACCGAAGACTGTGTAGCCCCGCTTCGCCATTAGCCGGACCGTCGCCTCGCCAATGCCGCTACTTCCGCCGGTGACAAGCACCGCCTGCCGACCACTTCCCATTCCGCGCCTCCAGGCAACAGGGTACCTGACAGCGGCCTCCGGCGTCACCTGCGGCTGCGTCCTGCGGTCAGCTTCCGGGCCGGGGCCTTCGCTGGCGCTCGCCGTCCTGGCGAGCTTCCGCGGCTGGCGCCGCGCGCTCAGGCCCTTCGACTCCCCAAACTGAAAAGGACGCTAAAAAGCGTCCCTTTCTCGATGCACGATCTATCTGTCGCGGTTACATTAACTGGAGGTGAGGGGAGTCGAACCCCTGACCTCTTGAATGCCATTCAAGCGCTCTACCAACTGAGCTACACCCCCGAAAATGCGTCTCAAACAATACGCCGATGGGTGAGGCGTGTCAAGTGTATATCAGTGCCAGTTTGGTATGGTGGTGGGGCAGGTCGACTGGTCGGTCTCGTGCTTCACAAGTCGTGGCTAACCGTTGATTTCCTGGAGGGCCACGTGGATCTTTGGTAGGTTGGCAGGATCGAGCCAGGCTCGTTTGAGGAAGAAACCGGGTATGACAATGCTATCTATCCGTGTCGCACCGTCGGCGTATTCTACCAACTCTTCGCCACTGCGTCGGTAGAATCGATGGGCCAGAGTCTCTGGGTCCAGTATCCAGTACTCCCGGACGCCCTGTTGCTCGTACTCGGCAAACTTTGGACCTGTGTCATGTTCAGCAGTGCGGGGGCTGAGCACTTCCACTACAAGGTCCGGCGCTCCTTCAATATGAGTGGGGCGGATCAATGCCGCACGATCCCGCGTATAGTACGCCAAGTCCGGTAAGAATACGTTCCGTCCGCCTAGCCGAACGGCCACAACCTCTCGATATAGGTAACCCAGCTCGCCACGGTCAACGTAGGAGCCGAGAATCCGATCCAGAAAATTCAATAGGTCCGCATGACGTGTGGAAACCGGTGAGTGCATGTAAATCTCTCCATCGATTAGGTCGGCATGTCGATCGGGTGTTAGCCACTTGAGGAAATCGTCTGCGGTGAGAAGTTCCCGATCGGTATCGACGGACAAGGAAACGCGCGTCGGCATATCACTGTTAAGTATAGTGCTGAGGTCCAAGGGAGGCAACGAAACCGCCTTTTCCGCGGTCGCGAACACTACTCCAGAATTCCCCGTTCTTTGAGAAACTTCTTGAAGAGGTCGAGGATTATTGGGTCCACCTTCAGCTTATCCTCGACGAACTGCTCTTCCAGTACCTCGACGGCTTCGACCGTGGAAAGCGGGGCGCGGTACTTGCGATTGGGGTCTGTGAGGGAGTCGAAGACATCGACCACTTCGAGCATCTTAGCGGGAAAGTAGGCGAGAACTTCGTAGTCAATCAAGGGTTCCATCTCGTAGGACATGACGTAGTCGATTTTGGTGTCAGGCTGCATATTGCGATACGCCTGCAGGAACTCCCGGAAGTAGCCGTACCCGCCGGGATCACCGTAGTACTCGTGGTGATACCCTGTAATGAGTGCGGCTTCTCTGGGATAGCCGGTTTTGTTCATGACTGCCTTGTAGCCGAGTTTGACGTGACGAACGACGGTCTCCCGGTCGTAACCGGCTTCGCCCTCGTGGTACTCGATGTCCTCCGCCTTTCCAACGTCGTGGACGAGAAAACCCGTTGCAAAGCGGTTGATCTCCAGGTCACTGAGAGCTTTGATTCCGCCGTAGAAGACGTGTTCCAGGCTGAGATAGTCCTCATGGAGATGAGGAAGCAGCTTGCGGTAGTGCTTCTTGTACCGCTGTGCAAAGTTGATGCGAATCCTGTTCGCCAGGCTCGAGGTGAGGATCTGCTTGTTGTAGTAGAGCATGAAGGCGAAGCCCGTAAGAAAGACGCGAGTCATGTGTTGCACAACGGTGCCATCGGAGCGTTCCACCATCGTGCTTATGAGCTCCTCATTGTAGAGCTCGTTGTCCACGAGAAGAGCGGTGCTTCGAAGCATCTCCTGAGTCGCGGAGACCAGCTCCTCGGTGTACTGTTTCGCCTCTTCGTTGCTCATTCGAAGAGCTTCCTGGATGGTGATTTTGTTGGCCAAGGCGGCGTCGTTGGTGGTGGTGACGAGGGCCTCGTTGACTTCTTCCGCGGTGGCGTCGCTCTTCTCCGAGAGCTCCTTCAGGAGCGCTTTCCCCTGCTCCAGGAGAGAGAGGCGTTCTTCCCGTGGCAGCTCTTCCAACCGTTCGTACTCTTCACCAAAGTTGGGGGGCATTGCAGGCTGTAGGCCTGAACCTCGTTCTTCACCTTCCCTGGTCAGATTCTCCTTTTTGGCGCTCTGTTCATAGTCCTTCGGAGTCCTGGCCTTCGACTCGTCATACCGTTTGAGCTTCTGCAGTACTCCCCGGGCGGTCTTCTCGGGAACGAGGTAGTCATAACTTCCTCCAGAGACGGCGTAGAATTTCGGGTTGTTCTGGTAGAGCGCGCGAACGGGTACGGTGCGCACCTTACCGCTACTATTGTTCCTCGCTACCACGGTCTCGCCGGCGTCCATCATCAGCTTGAGGGCTCTGTGGTCACGCTTTAGCAAGTCCTGGAGCCGCACGACTTTCTGCTTGCTCACGATATGATACAGTGTTGTCTTTCCGACCGGCGGATGTCAATTTGGAGTCGCCATTCAACTGGAATTGGGCTACCGGACGCAATAGAATGGTTGTTACAGACCGGAGGTAGACCGTGGCACGCAGAAACCTGACGACGCTGAGCGTTCTTGGCGCGCTCTCCATTCTCTTGCTGTTCTTTTCCTGCGGGCCGGCTGAAGAGCCCGAGGAGCCGACGCCGGAACCGGAGGAGACTGTCCAGGCAGGCCCGGTGATCGAAGAGGAAGAGCTGCCCGAAGTCGAAGCCCCGGCCATGACCGAAGCGCTTCTAACCTTCTTCACTGGTGACGTCTTCGTGGACGATGCCGGAGAGTGGGTCTACGCGGATATCGGAGAGTCCTACACCACTGATGAAACCCTCTTCGTGGAAACCGGCTATGCCGAGCTCCAGTTCGGGGAGACCGCGGTGGTGCGGCTTCAGGAGAACACCCGGGTTACGCTCTCGCAGATTTCTCTGGACTCTGGGAGTAGCGACGTTGAGCTGGGGCTTGCCTCTGGTGGCGTTATCAGCAAGGTCGAGCGCCTCACCCAAGGCGACTCTTTTCGGGTAAGGACGGACACCGCCGTCATGGGTGTGCGGGGAACGGAGTTCGCGGTCCGGGTCGGCGATAATCGTGACACGAAGGTCGCAGTGCGGGAAGGACGCGTTTCGGTCCTCCCCGCCTCGGTTGACCTGGGAGCCCTGGAACGTCGAGCGCGGCAGGCGGGAAACGAGGAGCTCGCCACGGCGCTGCGAGGAGTAGAAGAGTCCGCACCGGTGGTCGAGGCGAATCAGGAGACCAACATCACCGCCGAGGGCGTCGCGGCCCGGTCCGAGGAGAGCGCCGAGGTAGTAAGGCAGATCGAAGAAGTGGTCTCCCGGGCGGAGTCAGAACCTGCGCAGGTGAGTCTGGAAGATATTCAACAGGTGTCGGCGCTAGCCCGTCGGGAGGTGCAGGAGAGGGCTCAAGAGACGGTCTCGCCGGCACAGGAATTGACCGAAGAGAGTGCCGAGGAGCTCGAGCAGGCAGAGCAAATGCGAGTCCTGCCGGTTCGACTGACACGACCTGAGGAACTGGACGAGGAAGAGGAAGCGGAGCCGGAAGTGCGGCTCGTCCGAATTGCCTTGCGAACTTCTCCGGGAGACGCTCAGATTCTTCTGGAGGGTTTTCCTGTGGGACGAGGACGGTTTTCTGGGCTCTTTCCTGAGGGGGAAGAGTTATCCTTTGCGATTCGCGGCGAAGGGTACGAAACCGCCGAGCTCGACGTGGTGGCGGACCGGGGACGCTCTGTGAGCGTTTCTCTCGTGGAGCGGGAGCGCGCGCCGGAACCGGAACCGGAGCCCGAACCTGAGCCCGAGCCCGAACCCGAATCGGAACCCGAACCGGAGCCTGAAGTGAGCGTTGAACCGGAGGCGACACCCGCGCCG
>CAYZHV010000265.1:0-5194 GCA_964478055.1 uncultured Spirochaetaceae bacterium
CCAGTCGGACCTTCTCTCCGCCTTTCTCAGCTGGGGGCAGACGCTCTTTGCCACCGACCAGCTCCATCCCGTTGTTCTCGCTTCCTCGACCCCCGAGACGGTTGGACTTCTCCGGGCCTTTCTCGAACGCCTCGTGGAGGAACTGCCGGAGGAGACGCCGCTTCTCTCGAGCCACGCCACTGCACGACTCGAGACGCTCAGCGAAAAGCTCGGGCTCACCTTCTCACAGCGGTCCCAATTGAAGAGGGAGCTCCGGGACGCGACGATCCGCCGGGGGAAGGAGCCCCGGGCCTTGGAGGAGTACGCCGGGACCAACGCTTCGACCCGGGACCAGCGGGAAGCGCTCTTCAGCGAGTTGGTCGAGAGCCTCCGGAGGGAAGACCGTGAGTAGAAGTCTCGGATTCACCAGGGTCTATGTCGAAGATCGCCTCCGGGACAATCCCAGGGCGCGACAGATCATAGAAACCTTAGAGCTGCCGGTAGTAGAAATAGAGCGGTATCAGGAGATCTTCAACCGGGGGAATCAGCGATTTCAGCATCAGAAGCGCAACCCTGCCCTCATTCTCGCGGTTAAGGAGGGGTCCCTTCTCTACACCGGAAATGAGCGTATTCGGAGCTTCGGTGACGAGCAGGTGCGCTATGTGGACCAGGTGCGAAACTGCGTTTACAACTGCGACTACTGTTTCCTCCAGGGTATGCATCGTTCCGCCCACGTTCTCATGCACGTGAACGGGGAGGAGTACCGGGAGGCAGTGCGGAAAGAGGCCTCAAAAGGACCAATATACCTGAGTGTCTCGTACCTGACGGACCTCCTCGCCTTCGAGAGACTCTACCCTTTTGTGGGTGAGTGGCTCCGTTTTGCGGAAGAAACGCCAGCGGTAGAGCTCGAACTGCGAACCAAGAGTGACAACTTTCCCGCCATCGCCGGGTACCAACCCCCGCCGAATGCCCTCCTGGTCTTTTCCCTCTCCCCGGCGGAAATTGCCCGCGCCGTGGAGCGGGGGACGTCAGCCTTTCAGAGCAGGCTTCTTCACGCTCGACAGGCGATCAGAGCAGGCTGGCGTGTGCGGCTCTGCTTCGACCCCATTCTCGCGGTGCCGGAGTGGAAGAATGTCTACAGCCGAGCAGTGGAGGAAACCTTTGCCCGCCTCCCAGCGGAGCAGGTGGAAGAAGTAAGTCTCGGGGTCTTTCGCATTCATCCGGACTACATGAAGCGGATGCAGAAGGAGCGTACCGATGTATCCCTCCTCTTCCACCCCTTTCAGAAGGATGAGCGGCTGCTCTCCTACGAAAATGAGCTACGGGAAGAAATGGTCTCCTATGTGGAAGGATGCATTCGCGCCCACATGCCGAAGGAGCGGATTACCACCGTCCACGGGTAGCCCGCCGGGGGGGCGCCGCAACGGCCGACGCAGAGGTCCTCTCCGCCATACTCGAGAGAAAACGGTTCCCCGGGGAGTGAACTAGAGTGGAGTGCCCGCCCGGCCGAGCCGGTCCCGAACCGCCACACCTACCCCCTCCGCCGGAGGAAGGATCGCGAGAATCGCCCTGCACCCCGCCTGATCAAAGGCGTAGAAGGAGCTAAACATGCCCCGGGCGTACGCCTCGAGGCTCTCAAAACTCACCGTCTCCAGGATCGCCGCCCTTGCCGCCTGAGAGAGCCTGAGAGAGTCGATAGCCTCGGCAGTGCCGAGAAGCCCCACGGTCCGCGGCTCCGCGCCTTCGAGAAATCCGCTTCCCCGCCCCTCTGTGTCGCCCTCCTCCAACAGATGGACGACCGCCTCCGGAGTGTAGTGGCGGTATCGGCTTCCCGGGGCGCGGTACTCCAGGTCAGTGGAACCAGCGGTCTCCTCGGCCGCTTCTCCGGCTGCGGCGGCTCGGGGCTCGCCCCCGGGTTCTCTGCTGGGCCCCGGCGTCGCCGGCTTTCGGAGGCCGGTGACGCTAAAACCCGCTTCGATGAGCATCTCCAGAGTAACCCCGCCGGGCCTCAGTATCCGCTGCGGGGTGGTGGTGCAGTCGAGGATGGTCGACTCTACCCCGACCTCGCAGGGGCCTCCATCGAGGATAGAGTCGACCCTACCCTCCATTGCCCCCAAGGCCATCGGATATGTCGTCGGGCTCGGTCGACCGGAGCGGTTCGCGCTCGGCGCGGCCACCGGGATCGCTGCTTCTGATAGAAGAGATAGAGCCACGGGATGGGAGGGGATTCTCACGGCGACGGTCTCCAGGCCCGTAGTGGCAACCGGGGAGATCGAGCCGTTGTGCCGGACAACCACGGTAATCGGCCCCGGGGCAAAGAGTTCCAAGGCGCGTACCGCGGCAGCCGGGGGATCTCCCCCGGTTAGCTCTCGAAGTTGGGAGATCGCGGCGATGTGGACAATGAGTGGGTTGTCCGCAGGGCGTCCCTTGGCCTCGTAGATCCGGCGGCAGGCGTCGGGGTTCCGAGCGTCCGCGCCGATTCCGTAGACCGTCTCAGTAGGAAAAACGACGAGCCCGCCTTCTTTGAGAAGGCGAGCGGCGTCCTTGATTTCAGATAGCTGTTCTTTCGGAAGAGGTCGGTACTGGTCCACTACACTTTAACGTAGACGATACCATCTTCCACCATGACAGGATAGGTCTTTACCGGCGCGGTCGCCGGCAGATCCCGCACCGCGCCGCTTCGGATATCGAAGCGGGAGCCGTGCTTCGGACAGTAGACATCGCCGCCCATGATAATTCCCTCACAGAGGGGGGAGTACTCGTGGGAGCAGGAGTTGTCCGTGGCGTAAATGCCATCCTCCAGCTTGAAGAGCGCAATCTCTTTTCGGCGATGCACGAACTTGTATGTGCGGGAGAAGTCACTCTCCTTGCACGCTTCGCGCCACTTCGCCATTAGTCTCCCTCGGCGATACGCTCTGCGATAATCTCGCGAATGCGCTCCTGACTACTCTCGGGGTAGAGGGAGAGAACCGCCTCGAAATACCCTTCCACGAGCATTCTTCTCGCCTCGTCCTGGGGATAGCCACGGCTGAGGAGGTAGAAGAGCTGCTTCTCATCGAGCTTACCCGTGGTTGAGCCGTGACTGCAGCGCACATCGTCGGTGTTGATCTGCAAGGAGGGGATCGAGTCTGACCGCGCTTCCTCGGAGAGAACGAGGTTGTTGTTGGTCAGGTACGCGTCGGTCCCGACCGCGTCGTGCTCGACCCGAATGAGTCCCTGGAAGACCGTATGGGACTCCCCGATAACAGCTCCCTTGTAGAGTGTGTCCGAATGCGCTTTCGGCGCGGCGTGTCGCTGAATCGTACGAAGGTCGAAGTGCTGATCCTCGTGGGCAAAGTAGATACCGTTCATGAGGGCGTCGGAGCCGGGTCCGAGAAGATCCGCGTCCACCCGATACTTGCCAAACATTCCCCCGAAGGCACCGGTAGTATGGAGCAACGTTCCGTCCCGCTCGATCGCGCCGTGGGCATTGCCGAATACGCTGGAGTCTAGGTTGAGATTGTGGATGGAGAAGAATTTCGCCTCGGCGCCATCACCGACCTCGATATCGACACCTTCGTTGTAAATGACCTCCCCTTCCTCTTCGCCGTCGATCTGCTCGACGATCTGCGCCCGGGCACCGGTCTCCAGAGAGACGGCGATATGCGGAGCCCGAAGGGTCTCGTCACCGCTCTCGTGGAAACGAATAACGAAAGGTTCATCGATCTCGACGAACTTGGGCACATGGAGAAAAACGCCATGCGTTATCACCGCATAGTGCCAGGTGGCAACCTTGTTGTCACACTTGTCGATGCCCCGAGCCAGGAGCGCCTCGAATTTCTGCTGAACTTCCGGGCTCATGCCCTCGGCGAAGAGCCGTTTCCAGCTTCCGAAGACGACACCCTGCTCCTTCAGGTCCTCCCGGAGAAAGGTACCGACCTCTCCAGTGTTGGAGAAGCGGATCTCACCGGCATACTCGTCATTCTCCTCGAGCTCTTCCCCCTCGGTGGCCGTCGCCGGCTCGAAGGCGAGGTCCTCGAAGTCGTACATGGAAATGTCCGACCGTCGCCATTCCTCGTCCTCCGTCGTGGGCCACCCCTGGCCGGAGTAGACCTCGTACGCCTTCTTACGTAGCGCCGAGACCCAGGAGGGCTCGTCCTGTCCCTCGATAAACTTTGTGATCTCGCCGAGTCCTTTGTATTTCATCGTTTCTATGTTCTGGTTCATTAGCCGACGGATCCTTCCATTTCGAGCTCGATGAGCCGGTTGAGCTCAACGGCGTACTCCATTGGTAGCTGCTTGACCAGAGGATCGAGAAAGCCGTTGACGATCATCATCGACGCCTCACCCTCGTCGAGGCCCCGGCTCGTCAGATAGTAGAGCTGCTCCTCGCTAATCTTGCTGACCCGAGCCTCGTGCTCGATGGAGACGTCGGGACTCTGGATATCCATGTACGGATAGGTATTGGTTATGGATTCACTATCGATGAGCAGCGCGTCACACTCGACCTTCGCCCGAACATTCTCGAGTCCCTCGTTAACCTTGATATGCCCGCGATAGGTAGCGGTTCCACCGTCCTTACTAATGGACTTGGAAGTAATCACGGAGCTGGTATTGCTCGCGGCGTGGGTAATCTTTCCGCCGGAGTCCTGCTCCTGTCCCTTTCCGCCAAAGGCGATCGAGAGGACCTCTCCGTGAGCTCCCTCTCCGGCGAGGATAACCGCAGGGTACTTCATGGTGCGCTTACTGCCGAGGTTACCGTCCACCCACTCCACTGTGGCGTTCTTGTGGGCGATCGCTCGCTTGGTCACCAGGTTGTAGACGTCACTAGACCAGTTCTGGATGGTCGAATAGCGGACCCGGGCTCCATCGAGGGCGATTATCTCCACAACAGCGCTGTGAAGAGAGTCGGAAGTGTAGATCGGAGCAGTGCAACCCTCCACGTAGTGAACAAAGGAGTCCTCCTCCGCGATTATCAGGGTCCGCTCGAACTGTCCAAAGCTCTCGGAGTTGATCCGGAAGTACGCCTGCAGGGGAATGTCCACTTTGACACCCTTGGGAACGTAGACGAAGCTCCCACCGGACCAGACTGCGCTGTTGAGAGCGGCAAACTTGTTATCGTTGTAGGGAATAATCGTACCAAAGTACTTCTGCACGAGATCCGGATATTTTTCCACCGCTTCCTCGGGAGAGCAGAAGATAACACCCTTCTCCTCGAGCTCCTTTTTCATGGAGT
>CAYZHV010000266.1:0-5163 GCA_964478055.1 uncultured Spirochaetaceae bacterium
GTTGTAGAAGAACATGAAGGGCACGATGAAGGCCGCGATGCCGATCTTGAAGGACGCGACCGATGTCTCCATCGGGTTCGCCCCGGAGATGCCGGCGGCAGCGTAGCTCGCCAGCGCCACGGGGGGCGTGATGGCCGAGACGACGGCGAAGTAGAAGACGAAGAAATGCGCCGTCAGCATCGGGATGCCGAGCTGCACGAGACCCGGCGCGACCACCGAGGCCGCGACAGCGTAGGCCGCAGTCGTGGGCATGCCCATGCCCAGCAGGATCGCGATGCACATGGCGAAGAACAGCGCGAGCAGCTGGCTGACCCCCGCGAGGTCGAGCAACACGTTGGAGAACCGCGCGCCGACGCCTGTCAGCGAGATCACACCGACGATGATGCCCGCGCAGGCGCAGACCGCGATGATCTGGATGGACATGACGCCCGCCAGCTCGAAAGCCTTGAGGATCGAGCGCGGCCCCATCCCCGAGACCGCCGCCGCGGGCAGGCTGCCGGGAAAGAGGCGCAGCATCAGCACCGGCAGCCACGACACCACGGCCGCCGCGACCGTCGCTAGCGTGCCGGCCCGGATCACCGAGTAGCCCTGGAACAGCGCGACGATCAGGATGACGATGGGCACGAAGAGGTAGACCTGTTTCGCCATGGCGGCGAGCTTGGGCAGCTCGTCCTCGCGCATACCGCGCATCCCGAGCTTCGCCGCCTCGAAGTCCACCATGAAGAAGATCGACGCGAAGTAGAGGATCGCGGGAATGATCGCGGCGATGGCGATCTCCTGGTAGGGGATGCCGGTGATCTCGGCCATGATGAAGGCGCCCGCGCCCATGATCGGCGGCATGATCTGCCCGCCGGTCGACGCCGCGGCCTCGACCGCGCCGGCCGTCTTCTTGTGGTAGCCCACCTTCTTCATGAGCGGGATCGTGAGCGAGCCGGTGGCCACGACGTTGCCGGCCGAGGTCCCGTTGATCATCCCCATGAGGCCGGAGGCGAAGATCGCGACCTTCGCCGGGCCGCCCCGGGCGCGGCCTGCCGCCGCGAAGGCGAAGTTCACGAAGTAGTCGCCCACCTTCGAGGCCTGCAGAAAGGCCGCGAAGATGATGAACAGGATGATGTAGGTCGAGGACACCGCCGTGGTGGGGCCGAGGATGCCGGCGTCGGTATAGACCTGGCTGAAGAACCGCTGCCACGAGATCGCGGGCGAATTGAGAAAGCCCGGCAGGTACTGCCCGGTGAACACGTAGACGAGGAACACCGCCGAAATGATCACCAGGGCCAGTCCCGCGACCCGGCGCGTGAGTTCCATGATCAGCGCGGCCCCGGCGACGGCCGCCATCGAGATCCCGATCGGCGCGAAGGGCGTGCCGGTGGAGTTGCGCATCAGCGTTCCATAGATCGAGATCAGGTAGATCGCCACGGCGACGCCGCAGATGCCGAGCACGATGTCGGGCGCCGCGAAGCCGCCCCGGTCCCGTGCGTGGACCCACGAAACCAGGATGCCGCCCGCCGTCGCGAGCCAGAGCGGCGCGCCGAACAGCCATGTCTCCCGGAATCGGATGCCCTCGTCGATGCCGTTCCACATCGCGCCACCGGCGATCTCGGCCGCGAAGCTGATCGCGACGCCCGTCGCGAAGAGGGCGGGGACCATCAGGGCGTAGGAGACGTAGGTGAAGACGCGCGTCTCGCGCGAGGCGTCCTCGGGGAAGCCTCGCCCGGCGAACAGGAGGAAGCCGAGCGCCAGCGCTCCGGCGACGTGAACGATGCGGAAATTCCACGTCTCCATCGGGAACGTCGGCAGGAACGGGATCTCGATCCCGGTCCAGTCGGAGATCGACAGGCCGTTCAGCGCGGCCATGTGGAAGGCTGCGTAGAGCGTGGAGAAGGTCGCGATGAGCACGTACGAACGGCCGTGGAACAGCCGGCGGTTCGATTCGACGGGTTCTTCGTCCACCCCCTCCGCGACCACGGAGTCGTCTGAGCGTGCCGCGTCGGTCATGTGCTTCCCCCTGACGTTCAGAGGGGATTACCCCAGCGGCACGGCCGCATGCAACGAAAAGCGTCCCCCGTGCCCGCCCTCCGGCGCAAAAGAAAACGGCCCCCGAAGGGGCCGCATTCCTGTCGGGAACGAACCGATGTCAGGCGGCCTCGGCCTGCTCTGCAGCGGCCGCGCGGCGCTCGCTCTCCTCGCGCGACAGCGCGACGGACGTGCGAACGCCCTTCTGAACGAATTCCATCAAACCCGAAACCACACGTTCGTTCGGGTCGATCCCCGCGCAGGATAGCACTTCACGGCCATCGCGCGACCGCGCCCACCGCGCGATCTGTTCGGGACCGTTCCCGTATTTCTTGTCGTCGGCTATGGCATCGTCCAGCGCCGCAAGGACCACCGCAGCGAAAAGCTTCCGCGCGCGGTTGCCCTGCTCGTTGTTGAATGCCGTACCGTCAACGAAATCGACCATCTCGCCGTCCTTTGTTTTTGCTCTTGCATCTGACGTGCCGCCTCTTATGGACGTTTCGCCGGTGATTCTGGTTTTCTTTTTGGGAATACCACCTATGCGTCTAGCGCATACCGGCTCCGTCCGTCGCACAGGATCTTGTTATTCTGATCCTCGAGCATCGCGCATATTTAGTCAGCTTTGCTGACCGGTCAAGGTTTCGCCACAAATCCCGCGGCGTCAGCCGCCCGCCTTGCGCTCCTTGAGCTGAACCATGAAACGCTGGGCGTTCCGCTCCGCACGGCGCATCCGGACAGCCGTCTTGAACGCCTCCTCCGTCGTCGGAGACGCCGACCCGATCTGCTTGGCCACCTTGTCAACGAAGTCGGGATCGTCGAGTTCCTCCTCGAGCGCGAGCGCCTCCTTCGCAAGACCGTCCGCAATCGTCTCGAGGATCGACATGGCCATCCCTTTTTTCTGGTTGTGAAGGGCTTTACGACGACGCAGCCACTCCCGCAAGGCTGATCGATGCCTCTCCGGCGCGCATCCCGCCGGTCGCCCTGTCGAAGCGGAGATAGGCGATGCCCTTGCCGCCCGACTGGGTGTAGAGCGTCCCGGCCGCCTTGCCGTCGGCGGTCTCGATCGGCGTGCCCACCGGGGCCGCGCCGTCCACCGCGACCGTCGCGAAGCCCTTCCTCAGACTCGTCTTGTGCTTCATTCGCGATGTCACTTCCTGCCCGACATAGCAGCCCTTCCTGAAGTCGACCCCGTTCAGGCGCTCGAACCCGGCCTCCAGGATGAATGTCTCGTTCGGGATCAGTTCGATGCCGGCCGCCGGAATGCAGTGCTCCACCCTGATGCGGTCGAAATCGGTCCCGTCGTCCCCTTCTTCCCCCGCGACATAGGCCCGCCATCCCAGCGCGGGATGCCGGGGGTCGGAAAGCGCGCCCTCGGGCGCCGGACCCGTCCCGCGCTGAACCGACAGGCCGCTGTCCCCGATCGTCACGTCGGCGCGGAGCTTGTAGAGCGTGAGGCGCTGGAGCAGGGCGGGCGCCTGATCGGCATCCGCGTCGAGGAGGATCGCGTCGCCGGCGTCCTTGAGGAAGAAATCGGCGAGGTATTTGCCCTGCGGCGTCAGGAAGGCCGCGTAGACGAGCCCCTCGGACAGACCCGCGAGGTCGTTCGTCACGAGCCCCTGAAGGAAATGCTCGCGCTCCGTGCCGTCTATCCTGAAAATCTTCCGCGTCATGTTCGCTCCATTCCTGCCACGCCTGCACCGCGGCTCTCAAGGTTGCAGGGCGGCCCGCCGCCCGCGGCTCCGGGCGAAATCGGCTTCGAGCGCCACAGGATCGTATTCCGTGGCGATCCAGTCCTCGAAGCCGATCGCGCCCACTGCGGTCCGCGCCTCGTAGGCATCGAGCAGGTGATCGCAGATGCCTGTCCTGGACCACTTGAGGTGGACGTAGCGCAGCCCGAGCTGTTTTCGCGCCTCCGCGACAGGCCGCCCCTCGACCGCGAGAAGATAGATCGCCGAGGCGAGGCCGGCTCGGTCGGCGCCAGACTTGCAGTGGACGAGCAGAGGCTTCTCGGCGGTGCGGAACGTTTCGATCAGCAACAGCAGTTCCGAGGGCGGCGCCGCGCGTCGGGCGTGAAGCCGCAGGTTGATCATCTCGAGGCCGAGGCCGGCGCAGCTCTCTTCCTCGAACAGGTAATGCGACTGCTGCGGCGTGCCGCGCAGGTTTATGACGGTCCTTATGCCGAAATCCCGCATCCGGCGGAGACGCGCATGATCGGGCTGGTTCGACCGGAACACGCCCGGCGCGACCTCGGCGAAGTTCGTCCAGACCTTCCGGAGCCATGCGTGGTCGAACAGGTGGAAATGCCAAAGCGCCTGCCGCCGGAGCGCCGGCGTGGAGATGTCGTCGCCCCAGGACGTTCTGAGGGCGACCTCCCAGGATTTCACGGTTCTGGCGATGCGGTCGATCATTGCCGGCACAAGATAAGCGGGCGCGGCGCGTTGCAAAAGGGGACGCGGCGACATCGGCGGCGCCGTTGCATTGACGCCGCTCCGCGCCGGGATTACCCCTTGCCGGCCATCAATCGGGACAAGATACCATGACGCTTGCGCACGGCCGCCAGTACCTCGCGATTCCGGGACCTTCGGTGATGCCCGACCGGGTGCTGCGCGCGATGCACCGCGCGGCGCCGAACATCTATCACGGCGAGCTCGTCGAGATGGTGCCGACCATCGCCGGGGATCTCAAGGCGGTTGCCCGCACCGGGCACCACGTCGCGATGTACGTCGCCAACGGGCACGGCGCCTGGGAGGCGGCGCTGTCGAACGTCTTCTCGCGCGGCGACAAGGTCCTTGCGCTCGCGACGGGCCGGTTCACCATCGGCTGGTCCGACATGGCGCGGAAGATGGGGATCGACGTCGAGGTCATGGATTTCGGGCGACGGTCGGACATCGACATGGCGCGCGTGGCCGAGCGGCTGGCCGGGGACGAGGGCCACGAGATCAAGGGCATCCTCTGCGTGCAGGTGGACACCGCCACGAGCGTCCTGAACGACATTCCGGCGCTCCGGAAGACGGTGGATGCCGCCGGTCACCCGGCGCTTCTCATGGTGGACTGCATCGCCTGTCTCGCCTGCGACCGCTTCGAGATGGACGCATGGGGCGTCGACGTCATGGTGACCGGCAGCCAGAAGGGCCTGATGACGCCGCCGGG
>CAYZHV010000267.1:0-5146 GCA_964478055.1 uncultured Spirochaetaceae bacterium
GGCCGCCAGGATATGCGGGCTGGAGCGGTAGTTGTGTTCCAGGCGGATCACCCGAGCGCCGGGGAAGTCATGCTCGAAGCGCAGGATGTTGCCGACCTCGGCGCCACGCCAGGAGTAGATCGACTGATCGTCATCGCCGACGACGCAGACAAAAGAGTCCGGCCCCGCCAGGAGCTCCAAGAGCTGAAACTGGGCCATATTGGAGTCCTGATACTCGTCCACGAGGATGTACTGAAAGCGATCCTGCATGCGCCGGCGAACCTCCTCGCTAGTTCGCAGTAGCTCCACGGGTCTGAGGATGAGGTCGCCGAAGTCCGCGTTTCCGATCTCCCGGAGCCGCTCCTCGTACCGGGCGTAGAATCGAGGGAACTCCGGATCGTGAGAGATAATGGAAAGATCATCCTGCGGAGAAAGGGCGTAGTCTTTCGCCCGGCTAATGCGGTGGGCCAAGCCGTTGAGAACGTTCCGGTTATGCTCCGGGAAGAGCGCCTTGAGAAGGGTCACCATGTCGTCGTCATCGTAAATGCTGAAGCCCGAGGGCATGTCCAGGAGATGGCTGTTACGACGAAGCATCCAGGCACCAAAGCTGTGAAAGGTGCGGATCATCGACTTCTGCGCCTGCGGCGCCAAAAGCGAGGCACGCTCGCGCATCTCTCCGGCGGCTTTGTTGGTAAAGGTGACCGCCAGAATCGAGCGAGGGTCCACACCGAGTTGTTCTATGAGATAGGCGATCTTGACCGTGATCACCCGGGTTTTTCCGGAACCCGCGCCGGCGAGAATAAGAAGCGGTGAGTCCTGATAGAGCACCGCCTCCCGCTGCTGAGGGTTGAGAGAGGCTATAGCCTCCTGTAGCTCGCGATACATCGTTGGGGAATTGTAGAAGAAAGGAGGTGCTGCTTCAAATAGGGGCAAAAAACTGCCCCGGGGCCGCCGGGAGGCTCAGAAGTAGTACCGTACTCCCACAACCTTCAGTCGCGGAGAGTATCAGTTCCCTCTGTTGGCTTGCGATGAACACCTCCGAAGGGATACGCTTCTACTCCTACATGAAGAAGTGTCTCTCAATTTCGACTGAAATCTTTGTAATCGTCTTCCTCCTCTGGTTCCTGACGGTTCCCTTTGCCTCCTTCGCGCAACGCCAGTCCGAAGAGCCGATAGAGGTGCAGATTGCCACGGCTGAGGACGAGCAGATCTCCGCGCCTGCCACATATGGCGCCCGGGTCCGGGCAGGTCAGGAGTACAGTATCGGAGCGCCGATTAGCGGCTTTATTGAGCGGTTGGTTCCCCGAATCGGTGACACCGTGCAAGTTGGCCAGGAAGTAGCCACCATACAGCGTAGCAGCCCCGGCGAGGAGTTTCGACCGGCGGTGGTGCAGGCTCGGTTTTCCGGGACGGTGACATCCCTGGAGGTGCGTCCGGGGCAGTACGTTGGCGCCGGGCAGGAGCTCCTCCGGCTCGCGGACACCGGGAGCACCCGGCTACTGGTGCAGGTAAGCGACCGGGACATTGCGGACATTAGCGAAGGAGACCGGGTGACCGTGGTGGTGCCCTCCACCGGGGAGGAGATCGCTGGGGTGGTATCCCGGGTCTATCCGGAGGCGGACTTCGGGCGGGGGCTATTTACGGTGGAGGTGGATCTCGCAGGCAACGGAAGAAGGATCGGCGCCTACGCTGAGGTGACCTTTCGGGTGCGCCCTTTTACGGGGGTGCTCGTACCGGCGGCAGCTGTGACCGAGCGGGAGGGCGGAGCCTTTCTCTACGCCGTGGAAGACGGCGTGGCGCGGCGGCGGCAGGTGACCGTGGCGGAGGAGTACGGGGAGCGGGTAGCTCTTTCCGGTGGTCTCGAGCCCGGGGAGCAGTACGTGGCGGCGCAGGTTCCGGGCCTGCGAGACGGTCGGGCAGTGACCCCAGGCTCCGGCAGGGGAGGCTCGCGCCCTAATGGATAAAGGTCTCTTTTCCCGACATCGGGGCATCCTGATCGTCGCCCTAGCCGGCGTGGTGGCGGGACTCTTTCTTCTCGCTCGGATACCGGTGACACTCTACCCCAATACGACGAAGGCTAGAATCGCCGTCGGTCTTTCCTACCCTGGCTACACGCCCCAGGATTTTCGGGAGCAGTACGGAGAACAGATCGAGTCCCGCCTATCTTCTCTCGAGAGCGTGGAGCAGGTTGATGGGCGATATCGCACCAATCGGGTCTTCTACACCGTTGAGTTCGACTGGGAAATAGACTCCCAGGAGGCCCGGCGAGACGTGGAAGGCGCCATGACCGAGGCGCGCTCCATTCTTCCCTCGGAACTGGAGGACTACTGGGTCTCCACCTTTGGTTCTGAAGAGACCGGTTACCTCGCCGTGGCGTCTCACTCCTCGGAGCTCTCATCCCAGGAGCTCTACGAGCTCCTAGAGCCGGTCCTGGCCCCGCGATTGAGCGCGGTGGAAGACGCCGAGTCCGCGGAGATCATCAGAGTAACGGAGCTACGGGCGAGCGTAGAGTTCGACCCCCAGGCCCTGGCGGCCCAGGGTCTGCACCTTTCGGATGTGATCCGGGCGGTGGAATCAGGACACCAGGCGATTCCCCTAGGCAGCACCAGAGAAGAAGGTGAGGCGGTAAACGTCAGAATCACAAGAGGCGTCCCGACGATCTACGACGTTGGACGAATTCCCGTCTCCTCCAGTGCGGAGAGCACCATCGTCGTCGATGACGTTGCGGATGTTTCCATTAACCTGGAGCTGCCCCGGCGCCTTTTTCGGGCCAACGGCGAACGGGCTGTCCTTCTTATCGTGACGCCCCGGCAGGGGGGCAACGTCAATCAGATGGTGGATGACGTTCGGGCAGTCATAGAGGACGCGAGCTTTCCGGAGCACGTATCCTTCGAGTTTCTTATTGATCCCTCGGAGTTTATCGACAACGCGATTCGGGGGGTAATACAGTCCGCCATCCTTGGCGCCCTCTTCGCCCTTCTGGCGATTGTCGTATTTCTCGGCGAGGCAAGAAACGTCTTCGTTATCTTTCTCTCCATACCTCTCTCGCTCGTCCTCTCCTTTATCCTGATGTACCTCTTCGAGATTTCCATCAACCTTATCTCCCTGGGGGGAATGACGCTCTCCGTGGGTATGATCATCGACGCCACCGTCGTCGTTATGGAGAACATCCATCGCCACCGTCGGGAATCCCGGCCCCAGAGCGCCGCGGAGTACCGGAGGGTCATAAACGAGGCCGTCCGGGAGGTCCGAGGAGCGATAACCGGAGCGGTCATTACGAGCGTCCTCGTCTTTCTTCCCCTTTCTTTCACCTCTCCCCTGACCAACGCTATCCTCGGCAACCTGGCGCGTACCGTGATCTTCGCCCTCCTCTGGTCCCTGGCGGTGGCCCTGACGGTGGTCCCCATCGCCGCCTACTATCTCTTTCGCCGGGAGCTCGGCAAAGAGGAGAGCGGAACTCGGGGAGTCGTTATGAGGCTCTCCGAGAGGATTCTCGGCTCGATCCGGGGCCTCTACCTGCGAGTACTCGCCTGGCTCCTCCGCAGAGCGCGACGGGTCTGGGCATTCCTTTTTCTCTCCCTGGGCGCTCTCGGTCTCCTGGGCTACTTCGTGGCGCCCCTGCTACCGCAGGAGATTCTCGCCACCCCGGAAGCGGACCGAGTGCAGCTCTACCTGCGAAACAGCGAGACCGTGGACCAGGAAGAGATGCTCTACGCCTCGGAACCTCTGATGGAGCAGATCCGCTCAGAGTTCCCCGACTCGATCCGAAACACCTTTACCCAAGTCTTCGGGGAGAACCGAGCGGTAATCATTATCACCGCCGCCTCCCCGAAGGAGGCGGAGAGCATTGCTTCGTACATGCAGGAGAATTTCCAGAGTGATGATGTCTGGCAGTTCGAAGTCTCATCCTGGGATCCTGCGCAGCTTCCGCTGCCGAGAAGCTACGCCCTGGAGCTCCGCCTCGACGGGCCGGACCCGGTGACCACCGCCCAACTGGCGGAAGACGCGGCAGCCCATTTGAGGGAAGCGGAAATCTATCCGAACATCTTTACCCGCCCCGGCGGGGGCGAGACCACCGAGCTTATTCTCACGCCTCGACAGCAGGTAATTGATGGCTTCGACGGTCTCAGCCTCGACCGCCTCTCTTCCAGCGCCCGAATCGCCCTCAGTGGCGGGCGATCGATCGAGATGCCCCACCAGGGGCGAGAGGTGGAAATCGAGATGTCCCTTCCGGCGGGTGAGCTCGAGCGTCTCGGCGGGATCGAGAACATGCTCGTCCCTTACGACGGCGGCGCCATACCGCTACGGCACTTCTTTGATACCCACGAGGAACGCGGGCTCGAAGAGATCGCCACGGTGGATGGGGAGCTTCAGTTTCAGATCGTGGGGTTTCAGTGGCGCAGCTCGCCGAGCCTGGAGATGGCCTCCCTCGGCGAGGAAGCGATGGCGATTCTCAACGAGCGAATGGAGCTCCCCGATGGATACACCCTGCTCTCGCAGAACACCCAGGAGGAAGTGACCGCGGCGATCGAGTCCCTGATTCTCGCCCTCGGGGCGAGCGTTGCGCTCATATTCCTCGCCCTTGGCTTTCAGTTCAACTCGATCCGGATTCCTCTCGTGATTCTGGTCACCATACCCCTCGGTTTTATGGGGGTTATCGGGAGTCTCTATCTCATGGACTCAACGATTTCGCTCAACTCCATGCTCGGCACTATCCTGCTCGGCGGGATCGTAGTGAACAACGCCATTCTGCTCATAGACTTCTATTTTCAACATCGTGGGCGCTTCGAGACCACCCGGGAGGCTCTCATGCACGCCGCCCGACTCCGGTTCGCGCCAATTCTGATTACCATGTCCACCACGGTCCTCGGCATGGTCCCCATAGCTCTTGCCCTCACCCAGGGGACCAAGGTGCTCCAACCCCTTGGCATCGCCGTCGCCGGGGGACTTCTCGTTTCCACGCTCTTTACCCTATTCATGATCCCGGGGATCCTGATGCTAATGCATCCGGAAAAGGTACCGGAGGGGGGCTATCACCGATGACTCGGTTTCTCGTGTTGGCGTTGCTCGTCTCCGGCACAGTACTCTTCGGACCGTCGGTCGGAATCGCCGGGGCCCAGACTGCCCAAGACACGTCTCAGGAGCCCCTAAAGCTAACCCCTTCCGA
>CAYZHV010000268.1:0-5033 GCA_964478055.1 uncultured Spirochaetaceae bacterium
GTCGGCGTGGCGGCCTACGACGAGGAGGTTTACGCAAGCCTCGCGGACATTCTCACGATACTTCTCGGGGCCCTTCTCCTCATACTCCTGGTGGATGTGGCTCTCGGTCTCACTCTCGGAAGCTACATTTCCCGACCGATCCTCCGGGTGAGCGAGGCGATGACACGAGTAGCCGCCGGCGAGCTCCGGGCGGAGGCGCTGACCATGAAGAGCAGGGACGAAGTGGGTGAGCTCGCGGAATCGATGAACCGGATGAATGAGGAGCTTCGGCGCATCGTCACGGAAATCCAGGGAGGCGTGGACAACATTACCTCCGGAAGCAAGGAGCTCTCCGACACCTCTCAGACCATTTCCCAGGGCGCCTCGGAGCAGGCGGCGTCGGTAGAAGAGGTGACGTCTTCCGTGGAGGAGATGTCGAGCCAGATCCAACGAAACAGCGACAACGCCCGGGAGACTGAGAAGATCGCCAAGGGTGCCGCAGAAAATAGCGAAAAGGGCCGAGAGGCAGTACAACAGACCGTGGAGGCGATGCGGGACATCGCGGAGCGGATCACGGTGATAGAGGAAATCGCCCGAAATACCAATCTTCTCGCCCTGAATGCCGCCATCGAGGCGGCTCGAGCCGGGGAGAGCGGCAAAGGATTCGCGGTGGTGGCGGCGGAAGTGCGAAAACTCGCCGAACGCTCTCAGAAGGCGGCGGCCGAGATAATCGAGCGCTCCGGGGCGAGCGTCCAAGTCGCGGAAGAGGCGGGGACGCTTATCGAGCAGGTGGTGCCGGATATCCAGCGCTCTGCCGAGCTTGTGCAGGAGATTGCCACAGGCAATTCGGAGCAGCGGGATCGGACCGACCAGATCACCAAGGCGATGCGGGAGCTCGACGGCGTTGTACAGCAGAACGCCTCCGCCTCGGAGGAGATGGCCTCCATGGCGGAGGAGCTCTCGGCCCAGGCGGACCAACTCAGGGAGGCGGTCTCATACTTCCGAGTGACCGAGTCGAGTTCAGGCCCCGGAGCTTCCGACGGGAAGCAATCGACCGCAATTACCGTCGCTTCGGAATAGGGGCAGCCCGGGCGAAGCTGTTCCGAGGAGGGCAGGTATGAAAAGACTGGTTCTCTACAGCCTGAAAGGTGGAGTGGGAAAGACCGCGGCGGCTGTCAATTTCGCCTACGCCGCCGCTCAGGAAGGGAGACGAACACTGCTCTGCGACTTGGACGCACAGGGGTCTGCATCGTTCTACTTCAGGGTCAAACCGAAGGGGACGGGCACCAAGAAACTGATCAAGGAGAAGCTCTCCAGGGGAATCAAGGGGAGCGACTACGAGAACCTGGACGTACTCCCCGGTAGCCTCTCCTACCGAAATCTCCCCACAGCTCTGTCAGAGGCCAAGAAACCTCACAAGAAGCTTGCCGGCAGCTTTGAGGAGTTCGCCGAAGAGTACGACTTGCTCATTCTCGACAGCCACGCGAGCATTGATGTGGAGGCGGAGGCGCTCTTCAGAACCGCCGACCGGATCCTGATGCCTGTCATCCCGACGCCGTTGTCGGTCAACACCTACAACACCGTGATGGAGTTTTTCAGCCGGCACGATATGCGAACCGACGGCGTAAGCGCATTCTTCTCCATGGTTGACGGGCGACGTAAGCTCCAAAGAGAAGTGATGGAGGACCTCCGAGAGCGAGAGGGCCGCTTTCTCGCGACAGTCATCCCATATTCATCAGAAGTGGAGAAGATGGGCAGCTACCGCGAACCGCTCCTCGCCCGGCGGCCTGGAACAAAGGCTGCTCACGCCTATGCCGCCCTCTGGGAGGAGCTATCGACGCTTCTCTAGAGGATCGCGCGGAGCGCCACGTACGCTCCCAGAACACCGAGGGCCGCAGCGTAAATATAGCGCAGCCTCCGGTGCTCTGTCTTTCGGGCGAGGGTAATACCGAGAAAGAGTGCCCCAACCACGGGAAGCGCGGAAACGAGCGCGTTTTGTAGCGTCACCGAGGTGATTGTCCCTGCGATCGCGTGGGTCGTCGTTCCAATAATCGTCGTGAAGACGAAGAAGAACTGAAGGGAGGCTCGAGCCACGTTCGGATCCGACTCCCGCCCGTAGACATAGGCGGTCATGGTAAGTCCTGGGATTCCCACGGCACCACCAAAGAGTCCGGAGAGCGCCGCGGCTATTCCTCCGCCGAGAGCTCCTGGAGGCATAAGCAGGAGCTTTCCCGGAAAGAGCTGCATGAGCGAGGCTAGGATGACAATCGCTCCGAGGGCGATATGGAGGCTTGTCTCCGAGGCCACGAAGAGGAGCCAGACACCGAGAGGGAAGAAGAGCATCGTTCCAAGGGCTAGGGGTAGGATGCCTTTGTAGGAGATGTGACGGTGCTGGATCAGCGCGGAGGCTATGGTGCTCACCGGGGCGATGGAGACGACCTGCGCCACCGCCTCGATCGTTGGCAGGGTAATAGTGAGAAGAGCCACCGCCACCGCCGCGAAGCCGAAGCCGAAAAAGCCCTGCACAAAAGCGCCGAGGACGAGAATGGCAACCACCGAAACAGACATTGCGCGAAGCGTGAGAGATCAGGGGACCGGTGTCAACACTGCTACCCTTCCTTTCGAAGTCCCAGGGAGCTCTCGAGCTCTTTTAGGTAGCGGTCCATCTCACTCAACTCCTCTATTTCCAACATTTCGCTCGCTATTCGTTCGCTCTGCTCGATGGTGATACCGCGCAGGAGGTCACGGATCGGCCTGAGTCGAGAGGGAGAGAGGCTGAGCTTACGAATTCCGAGACCGAGATAGAAGGGAACCATCAGTGGATCGCCGGCGCTGTCTCCGCAGACTGAGAGCTCTCCGATGTTCTCGTTTACTCCCTCGGCGATCATCGAGAGCGTGCGTAGGACCACAGGGTGGTGACTCCGGTAGAGCTCATTGAGGCGCTCATTGGTCCGGTCCACCGCAAGCATGTACATAATAAGGTCGTTTGTACCGATTGAGAGAAAGTCGGTTTGCGCCGCGAGCTCTCTGATGGTAATCACCGCTGACGGAAGTTCTATCATGGCTCCGACTTTCGGAGAGGTGCAGTGAGGCACCCCCTCTCTCTCCAATTCCAGCCGCGCTTGCTCGACGAACTCCCTTCCTCGAGCTACGCCGTCCGGGGAGGCGACCATGGGGAACATGATCTTGAGCTCTCTGTTCGGCGCAGCCCGGAGCATTGCCCGCAGCTGTTTTCGAAACTCATCGGGATAGGCGAGGCTGAATCGAATTCCGCGAACCCCCAGGAACGGATTGCGCTCTTCCTCTTCCTGCCCAGCCATGAGCTTGTCGCCACCGATGTCGGCGGTACGAAGTATGACCTCCCCCGCGGGAAACGCGTCCACAACCTGTCGGTAGAGACGGAACTGCTGCTCCTCCGAGAGGAACTCATTGCGAATAATGAAGGGAAACTCACTACGGTATAGCCCAATCCCCTGGGCCCCGGCGTTTCGGGCACGGACGGCGTCATTGTGGATGTTCACGTTTGCCAGCAGGGTGACGGCGGTTCCATCCTCGGTCACCGCGCCTTGTTCCTCCGAAACCTCCTCGGTCCGTTCGGACCGCTCCTTCTCCTCCTGGGAACAGGCGAGCTGTGCCCTCGCCTTGAGGTCCCCGGTTGGATGGATGAATAGATGTCCCTCGCTCGCGTCGAGAAAGAGCTCCTCATCCTCAGGAATGTCAAAAAGACGGCGGTCCTGGGTGATCATCACTGGTAACCCGAGGGATTTCGAGAGTATGGCGATGTGCGCGGTGACGCCGGTGCCGAAGAGCACGGCGCCCTCGATCCGTTCCGTGGCGAGACGGACGAGCTCACTCGGAAAGATGTGTCGAGCGATCGCAATTCTGCCACGAAAGTCCTCGCCGTCTGCGGCTCGGCCGGCGAGATTGACCAGAAGCCGGTATCCAACGTCCCGGACATCCTGGGCCTTTTCCGCGATTCGTCCTTCCCGCATGGCGGTAAAGCCGCCGGCGTAGTTCCCGGCGACCTCCCGAACTGCGTCTTCGGGGCTCTTGCCTTCCTCTATGGCTTCCCGCATCTGCCCGGTAAAGGCGTCGTCGTCGAGCATGAGGAGATGGAAGGAGAAGATAAGAGAAGCGACGTCGTAGTAGTCGTCCCCGGGATCGCCTTGGAGCTCCTGCAACTGCACTTTGCTCGTTTCCACGGCGCGGTCAAAGCGTCCGAGAGCTTCCTCGGCAGTCTCGTCCTCCGGCTGCGAGCGACGGATTAGATTGAGCTCCTTCTCGATGGGCAGAGCAGTTCCGAGGGCGTGCCCAGCAGAGGCGGTTCTTCCGTATATCTTTTCCGGTAGCTCCCGGCCATTGGTCGCGGACTCTTGTTGACTCACGGGCACAATTATCTCCTCCTCCCACCATAGCATACTCCTAGAGGGACCGCTTCGTCGTGGCTCTTCCGTGGGAGCCCCCGCAAGAATAACCGGTTAATGAGGAGCTCTACAAAGCGCGTTTGCGATTCATGCGCTATACTGTTCTCCTAGTCCCGGGAAGAACGCCCCGGGCATAAACGGGAGCGTTGTCATGACAACCTACGTAGCCTTTCTTCGCGGCATCAATGTCGGAAGAGAGCGCAGAGTTAAAATGGCTGATCTCAAGAACCTCATGGAGACCCTCGGTTACGCCAGCGTTGTGACATACCTGCAGAGCGGTAACTTCGTCTTTCAGGCTGAGGACGAGAGCGCCGAGGAAGTGAGTCAGGAGCTGTCCAAGGCGATCAAGCAGCGGTTCGACTTTGAAGTAGAAGTCCTCGTCCTCACCGGGGAGGAGCTGCTATCGATTCTCGAGGCGAATCCGCTTACCACCCAGGAAGGCTTGGACTTCGACAAGCTGCACGCGACGATCCTTGCCCGCCCTCCGAAGAGCGAGAAGGAGCCTTCCATTCTCGACGAGTGTCAGCCTCCGGAGCGAGTGGCCCTGGGAGACCGGACCATCTATCTCTACTGCCCCGACGGGTACAGACACACGCGACTCACCAACAGCTTTATCGAGAAGAAACTCGG
>CAYZHV010000269.1:0-5030 GCA_964478055.1 uncultured Spirochaetaceae bacterium
AGCTCCCCCTTGGCAGCTCCCGCATTCCCGCGGCGCCCTCCCGAGGGCTCAGGTAAGAGGAGCGGAAACTCCCCTCGAGTAGGGTTCGGACAACCCGCTGGAGGTCCGCAGCCCAGGGATCCTCGCCGCAACGCGTCGAAAGCCCCTCCTCGAGGCGAGGCTGGTTTACAAGAAAGTAGGCGTACCCCCGCTCCTGGAGCTCGAGGAAGAGTGCTCCTTCGAAGCCTCGCTTCCAGCTACCCTCGAGAACCGCCTCCCCTTCCAGATCCTGCGGGTAGAGCGCGGCTCCCGGGAGGAGCCGCCGGGAACCCCGACTTGTCTCGTAGACCGGGGTTACAAGAACCGGGGAGTTAGCGAGGCGGGGGAGCTCCACCCGGACCCTCGCCCCCGGAGAGCTCTCCATCCGCCGGGCGCCGCCCTCGGGGTCGGTCCAGGCGACCTCGTAGTGCACCTGTTCACGTTGCTCCCTCCACCAGGGAGGCAGGGGCGGTGTCCGGAGCTCCAGGGCGACGCCGGGACCGGCGAGGGCGCAGCCGAGGAGGAGCTGCGCGGCGAGCGCCGGAAGAAGGGGACGAAGACACCGGAGGAGTCTTGGGACACGGGTGGAGCAGCCGGGGCGGATCGAGGCAGTGGGGCAGGTAGAGTTACCGGGACCGGCGGGGATGCATCTGTCTGCGGTCATAAGAGGGAAGTCCCGGGGATAGAAGCCATCGATTCAGCGAAGGCGAAAATTCCGCCGGCCTTGTGCAGAGGAGGGTCCATCGGCTATCTTGTGAGACGCTATGGCCCGGGACGAGGAGTTTCTCTCCAGTCTAGCCGAGGCGCTAGAGAGTCGCGCGGAGCAGCTTCGCAAGGAGGAGCTCCCGGAGCTCAAGGAGCGCTTTCGGAGCTTTCACGCGTCCTACAAGTCGGTACACAACGTTCTCCTTCGAAAAGGTCTCGTACACGAGGATCCGTACAAGTACGAGCAGCACATCTCGGACGTGGAGATTCCCGAAGAGAAGCCCTTTCTCGACTCGGAACGGGACGAACAAATGACCATCCGGCTGAGCCGTTTCGAGAACACCCTGGACTATATCGACAGCTACTATGACTTCTCTTTGGAGGCCCTGGACCTCAAGGAACTGAAAAAGCTGGTCAAGCTCGTTCGCTACATCGACTGGCGCAAAGTAACCGACACTTCCGGCAATTTCACGACACGATACCTGGCGGAGTTTATTGGCAAGCTCCAGCGCTCGGCGGACCCGCTCTCGACGGACATCGTGAAAGACGGGCAGGATCAGCTCGCCAAGCACACTAAGCGAATTCTGGAAATTCTTAAGCACGTGACCACTTATCAGAAGGAGCTCTACAAGTTCCGGGTGCGAAACGAGGTCCTCCCTCACGCCAACCTGCCGGAGCGAGTCACCGACTCCAATCGGCAGCAAGTCGTGCAGCGTATTAAACGCTCCTTCTCGCAGAACATGCAGGGAGAGCCCTTCCTTTCGGACCTAATCAACGAGATCCTCGAGGAAGAGTACGGCGAGGAGGGCCCACAGCGGCGGAAAGAGCTCGTTGAGACCCTGCAGGTCAAGAAGGACGAGCCAAAGAAGAAAAGACCTGAGAACAAACTGAAGCCGATACTGCTCGAATCCGCCCGGGCCATGGCGGGCTCTAGTCGCTCTCTGGACCAGGCGGCAAAGAAGCTCGAGGACAACTGCGCTGTCCTCGAGAATCGAAAGCTCAGTATCGGCGAAGTCCTCCGGCAGGTCCTGAAGCGGCTCTTCGGACAGGATGAGCAGAACCGGGTCTTTACCATCGAATATGTGGATGAGGCGACCTCGGCCAGACAGACCGAGGAGCTCCAGTTCGACGTCTTCCTTCAGCGGGTCGGGCGCAAGGCTCGAATCTATGCGGGCATTATGTCCCGGGGGGGACAAGCATACAAAAAGCTCGAGGCAACGGAGGAGGAACGGATCCTGGATTTCCTCAACAAGGATCTACAGGAGCTCAACCGGATGCTCAAACGATTCGAATCCTTGCAGACCTTCTTCAAAAGCGAAGTTCCCCGGGATCAGCGACAGCAACTTCGGGACATCGAGCCGGAAATTGCCACGATTAAGGAGCAGGTTGCCCAGGCCAAGAAGAAGCGGCACCAGTACGTCTCCAAAATGGAGGAGCTCGAGCAGCTCAAGAAGCTCGGCATCGATACCGAGGGTGGCGCTTAGGCCGGTAAGCGCTTCTCAGGCCGGCAAACGCCCGTTTGGGCTGCTGCGGTACATACCGAGAATCCGCATTTCCCGAGCCACGCTGTCCAGGGCGCCAATCGCCTCGTCGAAGAGAGTTCGGTCCTCCGGAATTTCCACGTCCAGATAGAACATGTACTCCCAGGGGCGCCCGTGTATCGGTCGGGACTCGATCTTTTTCAGGTTAAGAGAGCGATCGGACATGATCTTCATGCACTCGAAGAGCGCTCCTGGCTTGTCCTGGGTGGCAAAGACCAGGGACGCCTTGTCAGCGGCTTTGTCTTCCGGTGCCTCCGCCCGAGCAA
Source organism: uncultured Spirochaetaceae bacterium (assembly GCA_964478055.1). GTDB lineage: Bacteria > Spirochaetota > Spirochaetia > DSM-27196 > Alkalispirochaetaceae > CAYZHV01. Next base: position 2,531 of record CAYZHV010000269.1, read on the forward strand.
GAATGGCGAAACGGGTGTAATTCCGCGGATTGGTCTCGATCCCTTCTTTTAGCACCTGCATGCCGTAGATCTTGGCCGCCGCGGCGTTCGCAATGGCGGCATGCTCTTTTTTGCCAGCCCGGGCAACCTCGGCAACGGAGCCGGCGGTGTCGTAGAAGGGGACCACCTTCCACTCATGGTGGCTATCGAGGAACTCCCGGCACTGGTCGAGTCCGGGGATTTGAGAGTAGACCGTTTTGACGTCGCCCAGGGTAGCCCCGGGGAGGCCAATGAGAGAGTGCTCGATCCGGAGAAAGGTCTCGCCTAGGATCTTCAGGTCCGGATACTGAAGAAGAAGATCGTAGTTCTCGTGAATGGAACCGACCAGGGAGTTCTCGATGGGCACCACTCCAAAGGCGGAGCGCCCCTCGAGAACGGCTCTAAAAACCTCCCGAAACGACGCCTCCGGGGAAGCCTCGACTTCGCTGTCCTGAAAGTACCGCTCCAGGGCAATCTGGCTGTAGGCACCCTTCTCGCCCTGAAAGCTCGCCCGAATAGTCCCTTTCTGTCCCGCCAAGTGGAGGTCCGCGGCCCGGGCTGTTCCGGAGAGGGAGGTCTCTCCGGCGCTTACGGGGATGCGAGTTACCTCTTTCCCGACCACCGGAGAGAGCGCCTCGATGTCCCGCATGAGCTTCTCGAACTGCTCCGGGAAGAGGGACTGAGGCCCGTCTGAGAGGGCTCGGTCCGGATCAGGGTGGACCTCGACGATAAGTCCGTCCGCCCCGGCGGCCACCGCCGCGAGGCCCACCGGGAGCACCTTCTCCCGGATGCCTGTGGCGTGGCTTGGATCCACGATCACCGGAAGGTGGCTGAGCTTCTTCACCACCGGGATGGAAGAAATATCCAGGCTATTGCGGGTGTAGGTTTCGAAGGTCCGAATCCCGCGCTCGCAGAGAATGACGTTCTCCGTTCCGTGGGCGAGGAGATACTCGGCTGCCATGAGCCACTCCTCGATCGTCGCCGCGAGACCGCGCTTGAGCATTACCGGCATGCCCTGGGATCCGACTCGCTTGAGGAGCTCGAAGTTCTGCATGTTCCGGGCGCCGATCTGGAATACATCAACGTACTCCCGCATCATCTCCACCTTGTCGGGGGAGACAATCTCGGAGATCACGGCGAGCCCAGTTGCGTCCCCGGCTTCCCTCAGGTACCGCAAACCCTCTTCGCCAAGTCCCTGAAAGGCGTAGGGTGAGGTCCGGGGCTTATACGCCCCACCCCGGAGCATCACCGCCCCGGAGCGGGCAACGATCTGGGCGGTTTCCATTATCTGGTCCCTGCTCTCAACAGCGCAGGGCCCGGCAATGACACCGATGCGGTTTCCGCCAACTTTCACGTTGCCCACGGGAACTACCGTGTCTTCCTTCTTGAGCTCTCGGGAAGCGAGCTTGTAGGGCTTACTAATGGGAATAACCCGCACGACACCGGGTTGGAGCTCCACCTCCCGCAGGTCGATGGAGGCGCTACCGACGGCTCCAAAGATCGTCTCTTCCTCGCCGACGATCTCCCGCACCGTAAAGCCCCGCTCTCTGAGAAAGGAGCGCAGCTGTTCCTTGTCCGAATCCTTGATCGAACGTTCGAGAACTATGACCATATGGGTGGACTATAGCATCACGCCTGGGTGATGGGAAACTCCCGACCTATGTAGGCTCGAAAGCGCTCGATAAGCTGCTCCCGGTAGTTCATGATGCGACTGACGTAGATCTTCGTGCTCGCCGGGGTCATCCCGTTAATGACCCGGTACCGTCCGGCGTTGTAAATAGCCAGAGCCACCCGAGGCTCGGAGCTCTGCTCGAAGCACCAGGAAAGATAATCCGTTCCGTGATATGCGTTGACGTCGGGGTCAAAGAAGTCCTCTTCCGTAAGATCTCGAAAGGTAAGACTGTTGAGCTGGAAGACCCCTCGGTCCACGGAGGTCTGGTTGTCGTTCACGGCGTACTTCGAGAATCTGCTCTCCACAAAGGCGAGAGAAAAAACAACGGAAAGGGGCAGTTCGGTTCGATCCGCGTGATAGAGGATCGGCATGGCGATCTCCGGATCGCCGGTCAGCTGAACAAAGAAATCCACCACCGCGTCGTGGGTCAGGTCCTCCCGATAGAGTGCGAGCATCGGTTGCTCCGACTCCAGGAGGTTTCTGACATTCTCGTAGCTCGCCGGAAGCCGGGGCAACCCCTGATCACTCCAGCTCATGGAGAAGGTGTAGGTCTCCGGGCCCTCTACCGCCTCCGAGACGAATGCGCCGGAAGTACTGCACCCCAAGAGGAATACCCCGGACAATACAATGAGATACCGATTAATCATGATTGTGTCTTCACTACTACTGCGTGTCCATTAAGATTGTGAATAACCAGCCGATCGGCCCGAGCTGCTTCTTCGTTTACAAACGCAGTTACACCTTCGCAGCCATAGAAACCGTAGTCGTCGTACACAATGATGCCTCCGACCGGCATGCGCGGCCACACCC
>CAYZHV010000270.1:0-5012 GCA_964478055.1 uncultured Spirochaetaceae bacterium
GCGCGGCAGCAGGTTCCGGTGGCAGTCTGTGAGAAACCGCTGGCGGACACGCTCTGGAAGGCGCGACGAATCGCCCGGCTCCACAGGAGCGGCAAGATCACGGTTATCACCAATCACGAGCGGCGCTACTCGGCGGACTACATCAGAAGCAGGGAGGCCGTTCGGGATCGCCGATACGGCACGCTTCTCTCGGTCAAGGGTACCCTCTACTTCGGTCGGACAACCCGTCGGGACCGGATGCTTCTTCACGACGGAACACACCTGGTGGACGCGGTCAACTTTCTCACCGGGAACTACGCTCGCTTTACCCGGAGGCACGGCTCCTTGCGCTCTCGCCGAGGTTCCACCTTTCTCCTCGGAAAGGCCGGTGATATCCCGGTGAGCATCGAGGTGGGGAGTGAACGGGACCACCTCGTCTTCGAGCTGGAGCTGAGCTTCGAGTCCGGGAGAATCCGTGTCGGTAACGGGGTTGAGTCCTGGGAAAGAAGCCAGGAGAGCCCATACTACGAGGGGTATCGCTCCCTGCTCCCGGAATCGACCGCGGGAGCGGGGCCGACGGGCTACTTTGCCAACATGATCGCCGACGCCGTGGCCTGCGTGGAGGAGCGCAGTCGCGAGCCCCGCTCCTCCGCCCTGGACGCCCTGGAGGTAATGAAATTCATTCGCCGCTGGTAGCGCTCTCCCGATGCTTCTCCCGCACCCTCCTGGCGGCCTCAACCAGGTTGGTTAGGGCAGGGCGCACTTCCTCCCACCCCCGAGTCTTTAGACCGCAGTCCGGGTTGACCCAGAGCTGTTCCGGTGCGAGAACCTCGAGGGCCTTCTGGAGGAGCCGCTCCATCTGCTCCGCCGGTGGAACCCGAGGCGAATGGATATCGTAGACTCCGGGTCCGATAGCGTTCGGATACCGAAAGCTCGAGAACGCCTCCAGGAGCTCCATGTCGCTCCGGGAGGTCTCGATGGAGATGACGTCCGCGTCCAGAGCGGCGATGGAGTCTATGATGTCGTTGAACTCGGAGTAGCACATATGAGTGTGAATCTGGGTCTCATCCTCGACTCCCGTGGTAGCTATACGGAAAACTCGGACCGCCCAGTCCAGGTACTTCTGCCACTCTGCCCGCCGGAGGGGTAGTCCTTCCCGGAAGGCGGGCTCATCGATCTGTATCACCCCTATTCCGGCGGCCTCCAGGTCTTGTACTTCCTGTCGAATGGCCAGGGCGATCTGCAGGGCGGTCTCCGAGCGGGGCTGATCGTCCCTAACAAAGGACCACTGGAGTATCGTCACCGGACCGGTAAGCATTCCCTTCATCGGTTTTGCGGTTAGGGACTGGGCGTAGGTTATCCAGGGGAGTGTCATCGCCTCCGGTCGGCGGAGATCGCCGTAGATAATCGGCGGCTTCACACAACGGGAACCGTAGCTCTGGACCCAGCCGTTGCTGGTTGAGGTGAACCCCTCGAGCTGTTCCCCGAAGTACTCGACCATGTCGTTGCGCTCGGGCTCTCCGTGGACGAGGAGATCCAACCCCGCTTCCTCCTGAAAGGAGACCACCTGGCGAATCTCCTCTTTCAGGAACTCCTCGTACTGCTGCCGGGAGATCTCCCCCTTGCGGAACTCCGCCCGGCGTCGTCGGATTTCCCGAGTCTGCGGAAAGGAGCCGATAGTGGTGGTCGGAAAGAGCGGGAGCTGCAATTTGTCCTGCTGCTTGCGATACCGTTCCTCAAAGGGGGATCGGCGTTTGGTCATATCCTCGGTGACTTCGGCGACGGCGGCCCGAACGGCATCATTGCGGGTTCTCGGACTCCCCGCTCGCCGGGCAAGTGCAACAGTGTGCTCGTTAACGAGTTCCTGGGCTCGGTCGCTTCTTCCGTTGGCGAGGTGGGTGATTGCCACCACTTCGTCGAGCTTCTGACGGGCGAAGGCGAGCCACTCCCGGAGCTCGGGATCGAGCTCCTCCTCGTAGGCGAGATCAACCGGAGTGTGGAGCAGGGAGCAGGAAGGGGCCACCTCGACCCGCTGTGTGCCGAGTCGTTCCACCGCTGAGGTGACCAGCTCTCCGGCGCGTCCCAGGTCGCTCTTCCAGACGTTTCTACCGTCAACCACGCCCAAAGAGAGGTGGAGCTCCCCAGCCGCCGCAGCCTCCAAGGCCCCGGCAAGATCATCCGCGCCCCGAATCAGGTCGAGATGCACCCCCTCCACGGGCAGCCTAAAGAGCAGCTTCAGGTTCTCCTGCAGGGGCGCAAAGTAGCTCGTGAGCATGATGCTCGGCCGGGAACTCTCTGTGTCGGCGAAGAGGGCGTACGCTTCCTCCAGGGCCTGGCGCTGCGGCTCCTGGAGATCCGAGGAGAGAACCGGCTCGTCGATCTGGACCCAGTGGGCCCCGGCGTCCGCCAGAGCCGCGAGAAGCTGAGTGTAGACCGGCAGGAGCGAGTGGAGCCGGGTTAGGGGAGGAGCGCTCTTTTCTCTGCTTTTTGCGAGAGAGAGAAAGGTTACCGGCCCGAGGATAACCGGCCGGGTCTCGATTCCCGCCTCCTTTGCTTCCAGGTACTCCCGGACTGCTTTGTCACTTCCCAGCTCGAATCTCGTTTCATCCTCGATTTCCGGGACGATGTAGTGGTAGTTGGTGTCAAACCACTTGGTCATCTCCATCGCCCTAGCTCCGGGATTCTCCGGAGTGCTTCTTTCGCCCCGAGCCATGGCAAAGTAGAGATCCAGGGGGTCTCCATCCCGGAGGTGCTCGTAGCGCCGAGGTACGGCGCCGACGGTGAGGCTCATATCGAGAACGTGGTCGTACAGGGAGAAGTCATTGGAGGGGATTCTGGTGATCCCCGCGGACTTCTGGGTCTCCCAGTTCTGGAGCCGCAGCTCTCGGGCCCGACTCAGGAGCTCACTCTTTTCTATATTGCCTTTCCAGTACGCCTCGAGAGCCCGTTTGAGCTCTCGCCGGGCGCCTATTCTCGGATATCCCAAATTGCCGCTCTCTGCCATGGCTACGCCTCCTTGTTGTCCTGAGGTAGCTTTTCCGCGACCAGTACGAGGGTTCTAATAATCGGATACTCCCCGTCGCTCCCGGCCTCATCGATCTCTTTTACTCTCATGCCCGCTCCCTCGAGCCAGCGGCCAAGGTCCTCTCTGCTGAAGCCGAGCCAGAGATCTCCAAAGTGCTCCCGGAGCCACTCCTCACCGTGCGCTGATAGATCCACGAGGATCATTCGCCCCCGGGGTACGAGGGTTCGGGCGGCTTCGTTCAACGCCCGTTCCGGACGGGGCATGTGATGAAGGGAGTGAGAGAAGACAACCACATCCAGGCTCTCTTCGGGAAAGGGGAGCGCCTCCGCCTCGGCGACCGCAAAGGATAGCCCGGGCCGCCCCTCGTAGAGTTCTCGGGCGAGACGAATCTGCTCCTCCGCATTGTCCACACCGATGACGTCGTTCCCGGAGCTCGCCAGAAGGGCCGAGAGCTTGCCGTTGCCGCAGCCTACGTCGGCAATACGCAGCCCCCAGAGCATTCGGGAGAAGGCGAGGGCAACGGTGTCCCAGGTCTGTCCCGGGGAGCGGCGATTCTGGGCGCTCAAGGTGTTAAAATAGGCGAGGGAGGCCTCCCGTCGCTGCCGAAGCACCTCCTCCAGCCGAAGTTGATCCGTATCATACCAGTCCGCAGTCGGTGCGCTTTCCAAGAGCTCCTCGAGAATCGGCGCCTCGCCGTTTCTGGCAAGGCGGTAGAAGGTATACTTGCCGTCCCGCCGACTGGAAACGACGCCCAGGGAGCGCAACTTGCCCAGATGGGAGGAGATGGAGGATTGCCCGAGCTCGAGGACCTGCTGGAGCTCCTGCACCGAGAGCTCGTTTCCGGCCAGGGCGGCGAGAAGGCGCTGTCTGGTAATATCGGACAGAACTTTGAAGAGCTCCGTGAGCTCACCGATTCGATTCATATGTATCATTGTATAGAGATACAATGATATGTCAACCAGGTCGTCTTCTACAGGTGGTGGAGGGCGGGCGCTCTTTTACGTTTCCACCTCCATTTTAGTAGGCTTAAAGGAGAGGAGGCAACTACATGGCCATTTCTACTGATAAGATTCGCGAGTACCTCGGGGAGCAGGCAAAAGAGGTACTCGAGGTAAAACCGAAGATTCCAAAGGAGCAGCTCCATCTTCCGGGGCCAGATTTCGTGGAACGGGTCTGGTTTGACTCAGACCGTTCGCCCAGGGTGCTGCGTAACATGCAGGACCTGTTCAACCACGGACGACTCGCCGGGACGGGATACCTCTCCATCCTTCCGGTGGACCAGGGGGTTGAGCACACCGCCGGAGCGCGATTCGTGACCAATCCTGCCTACTTCGACCCGGAGAACATCGTGAAGCTCGCCCTGGAAGGGGGATGCAACGGCGTGGCCTCCACTCTCGGAGTCTGCGGTGCGGTAGCACGAAAGTACGCCCACAAGATCCCGATCCTGGTTAAGCTAAACCACAACGAGTTGTTGAGCTATCCCAACGAGTACGATCAGATCATGTTCGGCCAGGTGGAACAGGCGTATGAGATGGGCGCCGCCGCGGTGGGGGCGACGATCTATTTCGGTAGCCCCGAGTCGAACCGGCAGATCCAGGAGGTCTCTCGCGCTTTCGCCTATGCCCATGAGCTCGGCATGGTGACCGTTCTCTGGTGCTACACCAGGAACTCCGCCTTTAAGACTGAACAGGAAGATTATCATACCGCGGCGGACCTCACGGGGCAGGCGAACTATCTCGGTGTAACCATAGAGGCTGACATCATCAAACAGAAGGCGCCGGATACTAACGGTGGATTCCGGGCGGTCGACTTCGGTAAGTACAACGATGAGATGTACGATGAGCTCGCCTCGGATAATCCCGTGGATCTCACCCGCTACCAGGTGCTCAACAACTACATGGGCCGGGCGGGACTCATTAACTCCGGAGGGCCCTCCAGTGGCAAGGGAGACCTGGCACAGGTGGTCAAGACCGCCGCGATCAACAAGCGCGCCGGAGGGATGGGGCTA
>CAYZHV010000271.1:0-4956 GCA_964478055.1 uncultured Spirochaetaceae bacterium
GGGCCGCGTCTTTCTCGATGTGCTTGCGGTACTCGTCCAGGGTCGTGGCGCCGATCGCCCGGAGCTCTCCCCGGGCCAGAGCCGGCTTGAGGAGATTCGAGGCGTCCATGGCGCCCTCCGCGGCTCCGGCGCCAACCAGGGTGTGAAGCTCGTCGATGAAAAGAATAATCTGCCCGTTGCTGCCGGCAATCTCGTTGATCACCGCCTTTAAGCGCTCCTCGAACTCTCCCCGGAACTTCGTTCCCGCTAAGAGGCTTCCGAGATCAAGGGCGAGAATCTTCTTCTCCTTTAGTGAATCCGGCACGTCTCCGGAGACGATTCGTCGAGCGAGCCCCTCGGCGATGGCGGTCTTGCCAACTCCGGGCTCACCGATGAGGACCGGGTTGTTCTTGGTTCTCCGGGAGAGCACCTGCATTACCCGGCGAATCTCCTCGTCCCGGCCGATAACCGGATCGAGCTTCTCCTGCCGCGCCAGAGCGGTCAGGTCCTTGCAGTATTTTTCCAGGACCCGGTACCGATTCTCCGGATCCTGATCGGTCACCTTTTGTCCTCCGCGAATCTCCTTCAGGGCCGCCTCGATGCGCCCCTTCTGGAGCCCCGCCCCTTTGAGGATACGGCCCGCTTCACTCTCGCTTTCGAGAATCACCAGAAGCAGGTGCTCCGTGCTGACGTACTCGTCCCCGAGGCGCTTCGCCTCGCCGTCCGCTTTGGCGAGGATCCGGGAGAGCTGGGGAGACATATTGAGCTGGGCGCCCTCGCCGTAGATTTTCGGCTTCCCCTGCAATGCCTGGGAGAGTTGCTGCTCGACCCGGGCGATCGGGACCTCCAGCTTGTCGAAGAGCGCCGGAACAACGCCGTTCTCCTGTTGCATAAGCGCCAGGAGGAGGTGCTCCGTCTCGAGAGTGCTGTGGTCATACTGGTGTGCTATCGTCGTAGCTTCTTGTATCGCTTCTTGCGCTTTTGTGGTAAGGCGTTCGCTATTCATACACGCCCCTCCTTACGGTGTTCAAGTGTATCAGAGATGGGGGTGGTTCTACATGTCTGGAGACTACCGAGAATGTACTGAACGTTTCCCCTCCAGGCAAATTGTAGTAGTTTTCTACTCAGAGGCATATGATGAAGCACCAACCCGAAGACCTGACACAACGTGTGATCATAATGAACGGTTTCTCCGCGGAGGAGATGGACACAATTCTAAAAGTCGTCAAGAAATCCGTCTCGGAACCGCAGGATGTGATATTTGCCATGACCACCAAGACCTCGGTGGAAATGAAGCTCCGGGACCTCATCGAAGACATGACCGAGGACCACGAGTACCTGAAGAAGAATCCCCCCACCAAGGAACAGCGGCAGGCGGTTAAGAAGAAGGCCCAAGAGAACAAAGAAGAAGAGGAAGCCCCGAAGGAATAGGCTGCCTCAGATCAGTTTATGTCGCTGCAGTTCTCCCTGCCACGAATGGCAAATCTTCCCGCGCCGGAGGACTCGGTATCACGGCGCCAGGCTCTTGACGTAGAGCATGCGCTTATCAAAGGTCGCTTCGAGCTTGTGGCCGCTATGTTTCAGGAAAGAGTCGTGCCTGCGGTTTCCTTTGTGGTTAATCGCCAGAACGAACTGAACACCCATATCCAGTTCCTTGGTAAGCCGGTTGTGGAGCCGTTTGTGTAACCCCAGATCTCGATACTTCCGCGTCACATAGTCCACCGGAACCCAAACCGTGCGGTCCGGGTAGAGCTCGCTGTGGACATAGTCGAAAACCCTCGTCAGGTCAGGATCCGAAACCTCCGCCGGGTCCGGAATCGGAAGCCAGAAGGCGAAACCCTGCACCCGGAGGTCCTTTACCGCCAGATAGACCCCGCCTTTCTCGAAGGCGTCGTCCAGCTGCTGCATGGAAAAGTCCGGATAGTGCTTCACGATATCCTCCAGATAGCGCTGCACAAAATCCTCCAGCTGCCCTCGCTTACGCTCATCCACCGGGACGTAGTCGAAGCCGGAAATATCGGACCGGAGTATCCGTGCCAGGTGGTAGACGTTGACCAGCACGATAAAGGCGTTCGCCGCCACGATCGGGATCGAATTGATAAGCAGACCGTAGGTGACAAAACTGACCGCTCCGATGAGATTGAGGACCCGGAGCTTAATGAATGAGACCATCACCAGAGAGATGGCCACCATGAAAGACGCGAAATAGCCAATCAGTTCGACTATCATTCGCCCAATCTACTACGCTCCCCCGGCTTGTTCAACGCGGCGCCGAGCCACTATATTGACTCCATGCAGTTTCGTGGAGCCCTCGAGAAGATGGAACCGTACAGCCCCGGCAAGAAGCGTCCCGGAGCGATCAAGCTCTCCTCAAACGAGAATCCCTTCGGACCCTCGCCAAAAGCGATCGAGGCGGTGCGGCGGGTGGCGCCGGAGCTGCACATCTACCCCGACGGCGGGGCAACGGAGCTGCGAGAGGCAGTCGCGAGGAAGCACGGACTCGCGACGGACCAGATCGTTGTCGGCAACGGTTCGGACGAAGTGCTTACCCTCGCGGCGGCGTCTCTCATCGAGCCCGGAGACGAAGGGATCACCGCGGAGCACACCTTTTCCCAGTACGCCTTTGCCACCCGGCTCTACGGAGGGGTCATTCGCACCACGCCCATGCAGGCCGGCACCTTCGACCTCGATGCCTTACTCGCACCAATTGGGCCCCGGACGCGGATCCTCTTTGTCTGTAATCCCAATAACCCCACCGGCACCTATCGCAGCCACGAAGAGCTTGCCCGGTTCATGGAGCGAGTTCCCGAGGACATCCTCGTCATCCTCGACGAAGCCTACGCCGACTACGCCCTCGCCAAGGACTTCCCTCGGTCCGAGGAGCTTCTCGAACAGTATGAGAATCTCCTCGTCCTGCGAACCTTCTCCAAGATCTACGGCCTCGCGGGCCTCCGTGTCGGCTACGGCATGGGAAGCCCCGAGCTGATTTCCATGCTAAATCGGGCGCGACAGCCCTTTAACTCCAACAGCGCCGCTCAAGCCGCCGCCCTCGCAGCCCTCACCGACGAGGCGCACCGAATCAAATCCGTCGAGCTAAACCAGCAGGCGTACGACCAAATGTCCCGGGCTCTCGAAGAGCGTGGCATCTTCCACTACCCCACCCAGGCCAATTTTGTCTGCGTCGACCTCGAGCGGGATACAAAACCTGTATACGAAGAGCTCGCCAACGGAGGAATCACCGTCCGCACCCTTCACTCCTTCGGCCTGCCCAGAATGCTCAGAATAACTCTCGGCCCCCTGGATGTGATGGAGCGACTCGTGGGATTGCTCGATGAAGCATTAGCCGCCGCTCCCCGGACGGACACAGGCCCGTTCACTTCCCGCCGCCCTTGACAGAAATCTTACGCTTCTATACCTTACACCCATACAGCGCAGGGTAGAGCAGATGGTAGCTCGTCGGGCTCATAACCCGGAGGTCGCAGGTTCGAGTCCTGCCCCTGCTAATATTCAAGTCCTTTTAAGCCAAGGACTTACGAGAACTACCGGACAACCGGCGTTCTTCTTCGATTCCAACTGCAGATGGAAGTGCAGATAAGCGCTCCATCGAAGGAGAGAAGATGCGCCGGTTTTCGCTTTTTCAGAGGTCCGGAAATCCTGTTTTTTACGCCCAGATCAAGAATCCCGAGACGGGATCCTACCTTCCACCAAAATCCACAGGCAAAAGAGAAGAGTCCGAAGCGTTTCTCGTTGTGGCCGACTGGCTGCAAAACGGAATCCCCGAGGGACGCACCCGCACCCGGCGGAGCGCCGCGGAGGCGATCAGCGTTGACACGATCCTCTACAAGATCCGCGAGGCTCGCCTCACCGAGTCCGACGCGGAGCGGATCGTCAATGCGCTAAAGAAGCGAGGGCTCATCGAGTCCGCCAAGCTCGCGAGTGAGGGCCCGGAGAACGAGCTCCTGGTCCCCTTCCTCGAGCGGTTCTGGGACTATGATAAATCGCCGTATGTCCGAGAGAAGCTCAAGTTCGGCCACTCAATTGGTCGGCGGCACTGCTACGAGCAGACAAGCCGAATCCAGCATTGGAAGAACCACTTCCCGGAGGATACCCGTCTCAAGGACCTCTCTCGAGATGCCTTGGTGGAGTTTCAACTCGCCTTGAAAGACAGGGATCTTGCCTCAAAGACGGTCAACGCGATCGTGAGCGTGGGGACGGTGGCCCTTAACTGGCTCACCGACCGGGGGGATATTCCGAGCAATCCGGCTAAAGGCTTGCGAAAGTTCTCCGGCAAGTCGGAGGAGCGCGGCATTCTGACGATGGAAGAGGCGCGCAACCTCTTTACCGTTTCCTGGTCAGATGAGAGAGCACGAGTGGCCAACCTTGTGGGTATGACCACCGGTCTAAGGTCGGGAGAAGTTCGGGCCCTCCGGCGTCACAACATCGGCAAGGACCGTCTCTATGTCAACAATGCGTGGGGAACCAAAGACGGGCTAAAGGGCACCAAGAATGGGGAGGACGGCGAGGTTCCGCTGCTTCCCTTTGTTCGAGACGCCCTCCTCGCACTAGCCGACGCTAATCCGCACGGGCCGGAGGGATTCATCTTCTATCACGTGGACTCGGATAAGCCGTGTGACGGCGAGGTATTCCGGAAAGGACTGGTCAGGGCGTATGTGGATGCATCCCTTAGCCCGGAGGATCAAAAGAATAAGAAGAAGCGCGAGAAGGTGGCGGAAGAGCTGAAGAAGCGGAATGTCGGCTTTCACAGCTGGAGGCACTTTTACGCGACTCACCTGGCAAACCGGGTAGAGATGCGAACCGTGGCGCTGGCCACCAGGCACAAGACGGAGGCTATGGCGGAGCATTACGCTGCGCATAAGCAAGATGAACACTTTAGGGACGTCATGGCGGCGGTTGTGACGGCGTTTAAGGATGTGGGGGTCTATAGACCCCAGCCCTGATTTTCTTCACATCACTCGC
>CAYZHV010000272.1:0-4950 GCA_964478055.1 uncultured Spirochaetaceae bacterium
GAGGGGAACGAGTACATCTTTTTGAGCGGTGATCTTAGACTGGTGAACAACCGTCGGATAATTGGGGTGCTTCACGGCTCTTTCGGTATCGGTCTCTATGGCAAACTCTACCCCGAGGGACGGGACGACGACGACAATGATCCGGATTTCGATGGCGGAACCCGCATTCCCTTTGCCCTGAGCGTGCTCCTCCTGGAGGACTTTCTCGAGTTCTTTGTCGAAGTCGCCCCGGGAATCGACCTCTACCCGAAGGCGCAGTTCTCCGATCAGCCGATCCAGTTCTTTGCAGGCTTTACGATCGAGCTCGGGTAATCGATACGTCCAGGCGATACACACGCCTCGGCCGGGCTTTGGCGGGCGTCGGGGGATGGCGGCGCCGAGATTTGCCGGCGATCGGGCGATAGCGGCGCCGAGATTTGCCGGGCGTCGGCGCCCGGCGGCTCCGCCGGTCTCAGGAGCTGCTACCGCTGCCTAAGACAAACCGTATCCCTTCCAGCGGAATCTGCAGCCAGTCAGGACGGTTGTTGATCTCGTAGCCTACCTCGTAGATCGCTTTTTCCAGCACAAAGACGTCGATGAGGGTGGTGAGTTGCTCCTCCTCGGAGGGGACAAAGCTCACCCCGTCCACCGTTTCCAGGTAGCCGTTTAGAAACACACCGCGAACCCACTCGTACCACGGGGCGACCCACTCCCGCAGGAATTCCTTGTCCTCCGGCCTGATCTCCGCGTAGTGGAGATACCGGCTCGAGATGGCGTAATGAAAGGATCTGAGCATCCCCGCCACGTCTCGAAAGGCGCTGTACTTCAGTCTGCGCTCGCTCAAGGTTCGTGCCGGCTCTCCTTCCAAGTCGATGATCATGAAGTCTCGACCGGTAAAGAGTACCTGACCGAGATGGTAGTCACCGTGTATGCGGATCTTCTCGGCCTTGATCTTCTGGCTGGTGATTTCCGCAAAGCGCCCAAGGATCTCTTCCTCCAGGGAGAGGAGGTTGTCAATTCCTTTTTCGGTCTCTTCGGTTGCTCGCTTTCTGACCTTTCGGGCAGTGGCGGCCACGCGCCTGAAGAGGCTGCGTAGAGACTGATAGACCGACCTCTGATAGAGCTTGGAGAACGGTTCCGGCTTGAACTCCGGCTTCTCGATCTCACCGGCGAGAGCGAGATGGAGCTCTCCGGTCCTGCGACCTAGGAGCGCCATCATCTCCATAAAGAATCCATCCGCGAGGCCGAGAAAATTCTCGGGTATGTCCTGCACCTGCGCCCGGAGGGCCTTGGAAGGACGGGGCGGCTTGGTCTCGATTTCGTGTTTGATCTCCAGGAGCTTCTCGAAGTACCGGTCCACAGCCTCGAGGGCGTAGCTCCAGGCGTCTCCCTGGTTGGGAACGAACTCCATCATCAGCCCCAGGGCTTCGTTGTCCCCGCTCTTCGGCTGGTACTCGAGGCTTCCCGCATAGGGAGGCACATTGCCGAAGCGAGCCCGTTCGGATAGGTGCTGCAGAAGCTCGATGTCCGGGTTAACGCCGGGCTCGAGCTTTCGATAGAGCTTAAAGAAGAAAGCGTCCCGGTAGAGTATGGAACTGTTGGATTGCTCCGCCTTGAGAACCCGGCTCGACTGGGCGGTGTCCGAGAGCGCCGCCGTGCGGCGGAGAGCGCGGCCCCGGTGAACCAGGATCGATCCTGACTGACCTTTCAGCTTCTTCTGGGAGGCGAGAGCCTCCAGGAGGCGCTCTCGAAAAGCGGGACTGTAAACCCCGTCGTAGAGGAGGCCGCCCCCTTCGGAGTTTACGAGGTTGGCGAGGACGATCCATTTGTAGTCGTCATCGATCTCCTCTACGGCGTCCCCAAAAGCCGCGGCGAGGGGAATTGCGTACGTAGACGTCTGGTCGTCAGTGAAATAGAGCTCCACCACGGCGATCCAGCTGAGATCGTCGCCCGCGCCGAGGGGTATGGCGTCCCGAAGGCTCATGGAGCGCACCTTCAACGACTTTTCCCGGAACCAGCGACGGTTGAGGATGTAGTCTCGCAGGATCGGCCCTTCCAGTGCCGCGCGAAGGGTGGGGGAGAAGCTCTTCCACTCCCGGCTGGAAAGGGAAATCTCCGGTAGTGTTGCTCCTTCTTCTTCTCCGGCTCGCTCCACCGGAGCCTTTAAGGAGAACCAGTAATAGTCATGTCCACCGATATGGATGGTGTACTCCTCGTCTTCGTGGATGCGAGGAAACTCGTTCTGACTAAAAACCTCTTGAGGCGTGTAGTTACCGTAGTCCATGAGGTCGAGCTGAGCCACCTGGGTGTGCCGGGAGAAGTTGACGATAACTAGAATCGCCTGATCCTCGTATCTGCGGACGTAAGCAAAGATCCGGTGATTCGTTGAGCTGATCACCTCAAAGGAGCCGCGGCTAAACGCTTTGAACCGTCTTCGGGTGGCGATGACTCGCTTCATCCACCAGAGAAGGGAGCTCGTGTTGCCCTGCTGGGTTTCGATGTTTATTGCTTCGTAGTGGTACTCGGGATCGATAATTACCGGCAGGTAGAGCCTTTGGGGGTTCGTTTTGGAGAAGCCCGCGTTTTTGTCTGAGCTCCACTGCATGGGGGTGCGAACACCGTCCCTGTCACCGAGGTAGACGTTGTCTCCCATGCCCACTTCGTCCCCGTAGTAAATAACCGGAGTTCCCGGCAGGGAGAAGAGAAGAATATTCATCAGCTCTATCTGTCGCCTGTTGTTGTCCAGAAGCGGCGCCAGCCGGCGGCGGATGCCAAGGTTGATCCGCTGTCGCGGATCCAGGGCGTAGGCGCGGTACATGTAGTCCCGCTCCTCGTCAGTCACCATCTCCAGTGTGAGCTCGTCGTGGTTCCGCAGGAAAATTCCCCACTGGCTGGAGGGCGGAATCTGGGGCGTCTGCTCCAGGATATCCACCACCGGAAAACGGTCCTCCATCCTTGCCGCCATGAAGAGCCGAGGCATAAGGGGAAAGTGAAACGCCATGTGGCACTCATCGTCGTCGCCAAAGTAGTCCACGGCGTCTTCGGGCCACTGATTCGCCTCAGCCAGGAGCATCCGCCCCGGAAAGTTCTTGTCCACGTGGGAACGCATCGCCTTGAGAAAGTCGTGCGTTTCCGTGAGATTCTCGCAGTTGGTGTTTTCCCGCTCGAAGAGATAGGGCACCGCATCCAGGCGCAGCCCGTCAACGCCCATTTCGAACCAGTAATCCAGAAGCCTGAACACTTCCTGCTGTACGTCGGTGTTGTCGAAGTTGAGATCCGGCTGGTGAGAGTAAAAGCGATGCCAGTAGTACGCCTCGGCTACCGGATCCCAGCTCCAGTTGGAGGTTTCAAAATCCTGAAAGATGATCCTCGCCTCTCTGTACAGGTCGGGGCTGTCGCTCCAGACGTAGTACTCCCGAGCCTTGCTCCCCGGCTTGGCTCGCCGCGCCTTCTCGAACCACGGGTGCTGGCTGGAGGTGTGATTTATGACAAGCTCGGTGATCACCTTGAGGTCCCTGGCGTGAGCTTCCTTGAGAAACTTCTTGAAGTCCCGCATGGTGCCGTAGGCCGGGTGGATAGAGGTGTAGTCGGCGATGTCGTACCCGTCATCTCGCCAAGGGGAGGGATAGAAGGGAAGAAGCCATATCGCGTTGACTCCCAGATCCTGAAGGTAGTCGAGCTTGCCGGTAAGACCCTTAAAGTCTCCCATGCCGTCGTCATTGCTATCGTAAAAGGAGCGGACGTGGAGTTCATAGATTACCGCGTCTTTGTACCACTCCAGATCATGTTGCTCTGTGTCACTCATTGGTGCCTCTTTCTCTCTATCGTTCGACTCGGAAAACGTGGACCGGATAGCTAAAGGGGTCGAGCCGAACAAAATTCCAGTACCCCTGCCACTGATACCGGGCGTCGGTAATCAGATCATGAACCCAGAAAGGAGGCTCCTCCGGCAAGCCAACTGCCGCCGGGGAAAACTCAACCGAACCCTCCTGGGCCTTTCGGAAATCCATGTTGACAACGACGAAGAGAACGTTTCGCTTGTCCCCGGTGCTCTTGCTGAAGCAGAGGAGCTGGTCGTTGTTCACGTTGTGAAACCGGATGTTGTCAGTCCGCTGTAGGGCGGGATTCTCCCGCCGGATTCGGTTGATTTTGGTAATAAAGGGAGCCAGGGAGTGAGGGGCGTCCAGGTCCCAGTCCCGGATCTCGTACTTCTCGGAGTTCTTGTATTCCTCGCTTCCCCGCTCTCGCGGTTCGTGCTCCATGAGCTCGAAGGCGGGACCGTAGATGCCATAGTTCGAGGAGAGGGTCGCCGCCAGGGCGAGGCGCGCCATGAAGGAGGAGCGGTACCCGTTCTGAAGATCTTCGTGGAGGATATCCGGGGTGTTCGGCCAGAAATTGGGGCGGAAAAACTCCTTTACCTCCGTGTGAGCGAGCTCCTTGAGATACTCTCTCAGCTCCCCAGGGGAGTTCCTCCAGGTAAAGTAGGTATAGCTCTGAGCGTAGCCGATCTTGGCGAGCCGATACATTCGTTTCGGGCGCGTAAACGCCTCGGCCAGAAGCAGGACCTCCGGGTGATTCTCTCGCATCTCTCCGCAGAGCCACTCCCAGAAGAGAAAAGACTTAGTGTGCGGATTGTCCACCCGAAAGATCTTGACCCCCAGATTGATCCAGTGCTCGAAGACGCTGTAGAGCTCCTTCCAGAGGCCCCGCCAATCCTCAGACTCGAAGTTAATCGGGTAAATATCCTCATACTTCTTCGGAGGATTCTCGGCGTACTGAATCGTTCCATCCGGGCGCTTGGTGAACCAGTCGGGGTGCTCAGTGACCCAGGGGTGGTCCGGGGAGCATTGAAAGGCGATGTCCAAAGCGATTTCCATACCGTAACTCCGGGCACTCTTTACCAGATGCTCGAAGTCCTCCTCGGTGCCGAGCTCCGGATGGATACTCTTGTGGCCTCCCTCCTTGTTGCCG
>CAYZHV010000273.1:0-4945 GCA_964478055.1 uncultured Spirochaetaceae bacterium
AAGGAGCCCATTCGGAAGAGGAGATCATGGGGCTCGCCTACGCCCTGGACCAGGCAAAGGTGCAGGTATGGCACTTGAGCTGCTTCCGACCCTCCTACAAGATGCGGGGTTGGAAGTCTACCAGTGAGGACTTTCTCGAACGCATCTACATGCGAGCCAAGGAGGAGACGAATATTCCGTTCATCTACGGATTTAGCCGCCGACATAGAGAGTATGAGCAGACCTTCTGCCCCAACTGCGGTACACTATGCGTCGACCGCTGGGGCTTCGAGGTAAGCAACAACCGAGTCGACCACGGCCGGTGTCCCTCCTGCGGGACCAAGCTCTACGGTCGCTACGAGTAGTACCAGGAGAGTCCGAGATGAAGCGTTTAACCCGAGTCGGTGCAGCCTTGCTTCTGTTCTGCGCCGTGGCCATCGCCCCTCTGGCGGCTAACCAGTCTTTTTCCGCCCACATCGGCGGCAACTTCTTTCGCTACGATACCTCCTACCTCACCACGGGGGTTAGCTCCCTCACCAATCTGAGAGAGGATCTGGAGCTCGATATCGGTCTCTTTTTCGGGATCGCTACGGAAAAGGACGATGACGGAGAAACGGTACCGAGCTTTCTCATCCCGGTGAATCTCGGGCTCAACTTTCTCTTTCCGACGAACTCCGCGGTCTTTCTTCTCGGCGCCGGAGTGACCCCGGTCTTCAACTTCTCAGATGCGGACAACGGCGGCAACGAGTTCTACATGGGCCCCTACATCGCCGCCGGGGCGCGACTGAAGATCCATCCGGTAATGAGCTGGTTCGTCCAGGCGCAGCAGGATCTGCTTATCGGTGGCGACGACTGGATTAACACTGCAACCCGGCTCACCACAGGCATAAACTTCACCCTTGGCGAACCGACTAACTGAAGCGCGGGAGCTCGGGATAGACCCGATCTCCTACACCCTGGAGCGTCGGCGCCGTAGGACCATTGCTATCCATGTTTCCAGAGAGGGCTCCGTCCGGGTCCTCGCCCCGACTACTACCCCGGATGCGGCGGTGGAAGCGTTTGTGGAGAGCAAGGGGCCCTGGATAGCGCGAAAGCTCCAGGAGTTTGCACGGCTCCCGGCGCCAAAGCCCGTCAGTTACGCCGATGGGGAGACTTTGCCCTACCTGGGCGGGGTAGTTCGACTGCGGACTATTCGCGGTCGTGGCGCCGCCACCCTCGACGAGTCGGGAGAGCTGCTTGTTCCGGTTCGCTCGGACGCCACGGAGCGCACGGTCCATCGCAAAGTAAATGAGTGGTATCTCGCCGAGACGCGACGCCTCTGCACTATCCTGGCGACAGGACTAACCCCCCGGGCGACCCGGATTGGCATCCCAGAAGTAGAAAGAGTAGAGGCCCGCCGCATGCGCCGCCGCTGGGGTAGCTGTCTGCCGACGGGTATGATTATGCTGAATAGTGAGCTCCTTGGGGCTCCTAGAGAGTGCGTGGAGTATGTGGTAGCCCATGAGCTCTGCCATCTCCGGGAGGCGAATCACAGCAGGCGGTTCTACGCGCTTATGAATCAGCTCATTCCCCACTGGAAGGAGCTCCGGCGCAGGCTCAACCGAGAGGCGCCCCTGGGTTTTCTCGAGCCGCCTGCCACCTAGCTCCTAGAGGAGGTTGCATCGTATGCGAGAGGATTTGCGCAAGGAAATTCGGGATTTTGCGGTCGACGGGGTCTCGGAGGAACCGTTTCACGGCAGCGGGCAGGACCTGTGGGAGAATCTCAAGAGCCTGGGAACCGAGCTCTGGCTCGATACCGGGGACATGGAAGCGGCCGAGGCGGAATGGGGCCCGGCGTTTACTGCTCTCACCACCAACAACACCCTCCTAAACAAGGAAGTGCAGAAAGGGATCTACGATGAGCTGATCACCGAGGCGAAGAAGCTCGTCTCGGATTTGCCCAAAGCAGATCAAATCAAGGAGATCGGGTTCATCCTGAACGCCCGCCACGGTCTGAGGCTGGCACGGCGCTTCGGCGCCTGGGTAAGCGTGGAGCTCCACACCGATCTCTCCCACGACCTGGAGGGGATCGTCTCCTACGGCGAGCGATTTGCTGAGATCGAACCGGACCGTTTCATAGTTAAGGTACCGCTCACCCCGACGGGTCTCATCGGAGCCCGGCGCCTCCGGGACCAGGGTATTCGGGTCAATTTTACCCTCGGTTTTAGCGCCCGGCAGAACGTCTTCGCCGCGGAGATCGCGAGGCCCAATTACGTCAACGTCTTTCTCGGTCGCCTCAACGCCTTCGTCGCCGACAACGAGCTCGGCAGCGGCGAGAACGTGGGCGAGCGCGCCGCCCTGGCGAGCCAGGCGGCGGTCGCCTCGGTATCCGAGGGCCGCGGCGAGGGGGTGCGACAGATCGCGGCGAGCATGCGAAATGGTCGGCAGGTCGCCTCCCTGGCGGGGATGGACGTCTTCACGATGCCCACCAAGGTCGCCTCGGAGGCGCGGGAGAAGCTCTCCCCGCCGCTGCAGAGCATGCGGGAGGCGGAGTACCCGGTCTCCCTCTACGCCAACGTCGATCCCGAGGAGGTGCGAGTCGAACGCCTCTGGGGCGTGCGAGCGGAGGAGATGCAGCTCGCCGCGGCCCTCGGAGAGCGTCCCCCGGCCCGGGGAGAAGACATAGTCGCGGCCTGCGAGGGCGCCGGGATCACCGACCTCTTTCCCCGCATGAGCGACGACGAACTGAGAAGGATAGCTTCCGACGGAAAGATCCCTGACTTCTCCGCCTGGAGAGAACGGATCAGAGACGGCTCGGTGGCGGTGGACGCCCTGATGAATCTGGCAGGCCTGGCAAGTTTTACCGCTGACCAGCGGCAGCTCGACGAGCGTATTGCCGGACTTCTCGGATGACGCCGGTGGAAATCACCCTCACCACTCCGGCCCTCCTCTTTCCGGCGATCTCCCTTCTTCTTCTCGCTTACACCAACCGCTTTCTCACCCTCGCGGGCCTGGTGCGGCGGCTCCACGAGGAGTATACCGAGACCCAGCATCCGGTCCTCGCAGGGCAGATACTCAATCTCCGTCGAAGGATCCGCATAATTCAGTGGATGCAGGCTCTGGGAATCGGAAGCTTCCTGCTCTGCGTGGTAACGATGTTTATGCTCTTCGTGGGACAGCTCCTTCCCGGGGAGATCGTCTTCGGGGCAGCCCTTCTGCTGATGATGGGCTCCCTAACACTCTCCGCCTGGGAGATCAAGCTCTCTATCGGAGCCCTGGAGCTGCAACTCTCCGATATGGAGCGGCCCGGGGAGGAGGATTAGTCGGGATCCGTCCGGGGATTTGGGCAAAAAAAACCCCTCAGGAAAGGAGGTAGAAAACCTGAGGGGAACCCAAAAAGTGGAACCACAAGGTGGCTATGTGCAAGTCGCCAGTAACACTGTCGCCTTGCCGTCGGTCGCAGGCGAAACATACTACTTTTATCGATTAAGGGCAAGATGTAATCGATTAAATTCCAAACTTTTTTCACGCTTCTGCAATTGAATTGCAGATAGTACACCAGGAGAGGGCTACTTTTTGTCGTGCCGGCGCGGATGGCCCTCGTACTGGACGTGGAGGATTCGATTCTGCTCTTTGCCGGTAATCGTAAAGACACCGGCGGAGGTTTCTATCCGCTCTTCCTGCTCCGGGATTCGGCCGATTGCGTGGACCAGATAGCCCCCGAGGGTCTGCACGTGGCGGTCGGTCTCCAGGTCTTCCTGGAGGAAGTCGTTGAGAACGTGTATCGGGATATCCGCCCGGATCATGTACCGGTCATGGCCGAGGTGGGTGATCTTGGCGCGCTCCCGCACCTCGTTCTCGTCGTAGATTTCCCCGAGAATCTCCTCAACGATATCTTCAATCGTCACGATCCCCGCCAGGCCGCCATACTCATCGAGGACGATGGCGAGGTTGAGCTTCTCCTGCAGGAGCTGGGTGAGCATCGCCTGGATGTTGCGCTGCTCCGGCACGAAGACCGGGGGAATCATGATCTCCTTGAGCAGCATATCCCGGTTGTCCACCTGCTTCATCAGCTCCTTCGCCAGGACAACGCCCACAATTCGCTCCGGATCGCCGTCGTAGATCGGGATTCGCGCGTATCCGGCCTCGGAGACCGCATCGAGGGCCTCGCCGACGGTGGTACTCTTGTCGAGACTGAAAACCTGGGTGCGGTGGGTCATGATCGCTCCCACCTCGAGGTCTTTGAAGCGAAAAACGCTCTTGAGCATCCGTGAGCGAAAGGCCTCGATAATACCCGTAGCTTCCGCGCTCCGGAGAAGGTGCAAAATACCCTCCTGGGTGAGTTTTGCCCGCTTCTCGCCGCCGGTGAGCCGGGTAAAGAGGTCTGCGATTGATGCGATAAACCAGACCACAGGCTTGAGGATTACCGAGAGAAAGAGGATGAAGGGCGCGACGGCGGTGCAAATTGCCGCGTTGTGGGAGATTGCGAGCTGTTTCGGAACGACCTCGCCAAAGATAAGGACGATCAGGGTGAGAATACCGGTGGTGTAGGCGAGGGCGTGGCTGCCAAAGAGTTGAATCGTGATGTTACTTGCCAGGACCGAGGCGCCGATGTTTACGAGGTTGTTCCCGATGAGCACGGTGGTGAGCAGAATCTGCGGCTCCGAGGTGAGGCGGGCAACCTGCTGGCCGCTCCGGCCATGGGTAGCCTTGAGTCGCTCTATATCCGCGGATGAAAGGGAGGTAAAGGCGGTTTCCGTTCCCGAAAAAACTCCCGACAGCAGGAGGGACACACCAAGAAGAACAAAGGAAGTGACCATGGTCTACCTTCTTTGCCCCCGGGGTGAGTCTATGTCAGGCGAGGCAGGGTCGTCGTTCACAGTACCAAGTACTCTACTCACCGCGGCAGAAAATGGCAACGCCCACGAAAAAGGGGCTGCCGTAAGGCAGCCCCGACTCTGCTGAGTTAGCTTTGTCCTAATTGGTT
>CAYZHV010000274.1:0-4928 GCA_964478055.1 uncultured Spirochaetaceae bacterium
GAGGTGGGCAAAGTCCTCCTCCGTCCCGAGCTCGGGGTGGATGTTCTTGTGTCCGCCCTCCTTGTTGCCGATCGCCCAGGGGGAGCCGGGGTCCGTGGCCGAGGCGGTGAGGGCGTTGTTCTGCCCCTTCCGATTCGTCTCACCAATCGGATGGATCGGCGGCAGGTAGACGACGTCAAAGCCCATTTCCGCGATATATGGCAAGCGACCCTCGGCGTCGCGGAAGGTGCCGTGGAGGCCCGGGGTATCCGAAGCAGATCGGGGAAACATCTCATACCAGCTCGAGAACGCAGCCCGCTCCCGGTCGACCCAGACCCGCAAGATACGGGGATAGTCAAAGGCGAAGCGGCGGTCCGGATGCTCCTTCATAAGAGTGTCGAGCTCTTTCGAAAGCGCGACCTCAACTCTGTCGTTGAGCTCGGCCTTTTCATCCACCATCGACTCTGCGAGCTCACGCAGCCGCTTTGCCTTCTTTCCTTTGGCCCGCTCCACCGCTTCTTGTACCAGGGCCGCGCCGATCCGGAGATCGATGCCTGCATCCACCGCGGCGGCGTGCTTCTTTTCCAGGCCCGAGCGCCAGGTCTCGAAGTGGTCCACCCAGGCGGAGACGGTGTACTCGTAGCCACCGATCTCCTCCACGGAGAAGGTTGCGGCGTACCGATCGTTGCCCAGAGGCTCCATGGGAACTTCTGACCAGCTGCGCTTGCCGGTCCTTCGGTAGAGGAGCATGCCTTGAAGGAGCTCATGCCCGTCGGCCACGATGTCCGCCTCGACGGTTACCGGGTCCCCGACAACCCGCTTGATCGGAAACGCCCCGGCATCGATCTCCGGGTACACACGGTCAATAATCGCTCGCTTTCTTCCCTCGATGGAGGTGAGTCGTATCGGCTGCATGTTTTCAAAGTAAACAATACTGGCCGGAATATTCAAAGTCTACGTCGAACCAGCGCACGAGCCGAGACGGCCAGCTGCGGCAGCAGTGCCTCGACGTCCCGGTGGGGTGACTCGTATACTTGTGGAAAGACCCCTCAGGAGTACGCATGCACTGGAGCGAAACCGCCGTCTTCTACCACATATATCCTCTCGGATTCTGCGATGCCCTGGAGAATAATCCCGGTAACAGGGAGCCGGAGCCGAAGATCCTCCAGATTCGGGACTGGATAGGCACCATGGAGTCCTTAGGGGTGGATGCCCTCTATCTCGGCCCCCTCTTCGAGTCCGTTACTCACGGCTACGACACCGTGGATTACCGCAGTCTCGACCGGCGCCTCGGAAGCAATGCCGATCTCAAGACCGTGGTTGAAGAGCTCAGAGGAAGGGGTATAAGGGTTATCTTTGACGCCGTCCTCAACCATGTAAGTCGGAAGTTCTTTGCCTTTCAAGATGTTCTCGAAAAGCAGGAGGGATCGCCCTACTGGAACTGGTTTTCCGGCATGAGCAGGGAGGGGAGCACGCCCATGGGCGACCCTTTCACCTATGACACCTGGGATGGCCACTACGAGTTGGTGAAACTCGACCACACCGCTCACGAGGTTCGACAGTACCTGCTGGATGTGGTGGAATGGTGGATAACCGAGTTCGGCATATCCGGCCTGAGACTGGACGCAGCAGACGTTATACCGGAGCCCTTCCTCAAGGAGTTACGGCTCCATTGCGCTTCTCTGGACGCTGATTTCTGGCTCTTGGGAGAGATCGTCCACGGTGACTACACCCGTCTCGCCAATCCCGAGACTCTCCACTCGGTGACCAATTATGAGTGCTACAAGGGACTCTATTCGAGCCACAACGACGCGAACTACTTCGAGATAGCTCACTCCCTGAAGCGGCAGTTCCAGGATCCGGGAATCTATGACTACTTTCACCCATACAACTTCGCGGACAATCACGATGTGGACAGGGTGGCGAGCAGCCTGAAGGAACGAAGCCACCTATATCCGCTCTACATCCTCCTTTTTGGTATGCCCGGGATACCCTCGGTCTACTACGGAAGCGAGTGGGGAATAGAAGGCGCCAGAGAACCGGATAGCGACGCTCCCCTGCGCCCCTCGATGGAAGAGGTTACCCGGCGACCTGAGCGGGATGACGCTCTTTTCTCACTCCTTTCTCGGCTCGCTGGGCTGCGCAAGGAATACCACGCGTTGCAGAACGGCAGCTACCGGGAGCTCCTGGTGGAGCATCAGCAGTTGGCCTTCCTCCGGGAGAGCGACGCCGATCAGGTCGTGGTGGCGGTAAACGCCTCGGAGGAAGAAGTAGCCCTGGAGCTTCCGATACCTGATAGCGAAGGCGTCTTCGTTGACCTGCTCAACGGCACCGGAGAACGGCACGTAGTAGACGGGACCCTTCGGTGCACCGTGCTACCTCGCTGGGGAGCTCTTCTGGGGCGGCGCCGTTGACCCGAGGAATCCCGCAAACTACACTGAGGCCATCCTGGCATGTATGACGCCGGCTGGCCCCTCACTGCTCAGATCGTTGTCTTTCTCGTTTCCGGGGGGGGAGTGGCCGTCGTGGGCGTCCCTCTCGCCGACTACGCCGCCCGCATCGCCCGGCGCACTGGCCTCGGGCAGGCCGTAACCGGGGCGCTTTTTCTCGGTGCAAGCACCTCACTCTCCGGGATTATCACCTCCGTAACCGCCGCGGCCGCCGGGCATCCGGAGCTCGCAGCCAGTAACGCCGTCGGTGGAATCGCCGCGCAGACCGTCTTTCTCGCCATCGCCGACAGGGTCTACCGAAAGGCGAATCTCGAGCACGCCGCCGCCTCGGACGAGAACATGCTTCAGGGAGCCCTGCTCATCGCTCTCCTCGCCGGAACGCTCCTGGCCGCTTTCTCTCCGGAGTACACGATTTTCGGGGTGCATCCGGTCTCCCTGCTCATTCCACTTGCCTACGGGTTTGGGCAGCGACTCGTCTATACCGCCAAGGGGCAGCGAATGTGGCAACCACGGGTGACCGAACATACTCAAATCGAAGAGGAGGCCAGCGAGGGCGCTCCTGCCGGTAGCGGCGAAGACCCGATGCTTCTCCTCTGGTTCAAGTTCTCTTTAGCTGCCCTGGGCATCGCCGTTTTCGGGTATTTCCTCGCCCGCAGTGGTGTTAACGTTGCCGAGCGTACCGGCATAAGTGAGACGACCCTCGGTGGTCTTTTTACCGCTATCGCTACCTCCTTTCCGGAGCTGGTCACAGCGATCGCCGCGGTTCGCCTCGGAGCCCTCACCCTTGCAGTGAGCGACATCATGGGGGGCAACGCCTTTGACGTAATCTTTCTCGCCGTTGCGGATATCGCCTACCGGGACGGTTCGGTGTACCACGCCATGGGAACTCGACCCACCTTTCTCATTATGCTCACCGTCCTCCTGACGAGTATCCTCCTCCTCGGCCTAATCAGAAGAGAAAAGCATGGAATAGCCAATATCGGCTTCGAAAGCTTCCTGCTCCTGATCGTCTACCTTGGCGGGTTCCTCTTGATCGTTACCGGCATGAGCTAAAGAGCCTGACGCTCCGCTCCTGCTCTCCGGGATGCAGATGCGGGACGGATGGGACTACTCGTCCGGGTAGAGTTTTCGTACGTCCACCACGTCTCCGGAGTTGATCGCTGGATCCCCGAGAGCTCGTAGGAGCTTCTGTGCCGCCTCCCGCGGGGCCGATAGCCGCCCCTCTTCCTTGAGCTTCAGAAAGCGATCTTTCCTCGGAAATCGAGACTCGTCCATACCGCGCATCGTCTGCTGCATCGCCGTCTCCACGGTGCCTGGGGCGACAGCGATAATTCTTGCCCGTTCTCCTTCCTCTTCAGCGGCTACACGGGTCATCATGTCTATTCCCGCTTTGCTCGTGCAGTAGCCCACCCATCCCGGGTAGGAATTGGATGCGGCGCCGGAGGTCAGGCTAATGACCCGTCGAACCCCCTTGTGAGAAGCGGTAGCCTTTAGAAAGAGGCCGGTCAGCGCCGCCGGGGCGGTAAGGTTGATACGCCAGTGGAGATCGAGCTCCCCGGGATCCAACTCTCGCAAGAAACCGACCGGCTCGAGGATGCCGGCGTTGTTCACCAGGGTTATCGAAGCCGCTTCTGCACTCCCGAGAACTTCCATTGCCCGCTCCATAAGCCTAGGTAGAGACTCCATGTCTGAAAGGTCGCCGGAAAGGTGCGTGAAACTCCCGGTGCTCTCTTTCGCCTTTCCGAGGAGATCGCCGTTCTCCGAGCGGGAAATGCCGACCACCGATGCACCGCCTTCGATAAGAAGTTCCGCCAATGCGTGGCCAATGCCTCGGGATGTGCCTGTGATTATGTACTGCTCCATACCCCAAACATACCGTTTTGACCGCCGGTTGACGTCCTCTGGCGACGGTTATTATGGTTGAATCAATAGAAATCCAATAAGCAAAAAGGAGTCATTTATGCGTAAGTTGACAATTCTTGTCATCATTCTGCTTCTCGTGGGTGGTGTTGTCTTCGCCCAGGGAATGTGGAAGGACGGTGTCTACACCGCTGAGGGCGATGCATTTGATCACGGCTGGAAGAACATGGTCAGAATCGTGGTTGAAAACGGCTACATCGTGGACGCCCACTTTGATGCGATCCCCGAGGGAGGCGGTAAGTACAAGTACGTTGCCAGCGTTCAAGGCGAGTACGGCATGGTCGCCAACAGCGATGCCGAAGACTACTGGTACGAACAGGTCGATTGGGCAGCTCAGTACCTGCTCCAAGAACAGGACCCGAGCCGAGTCGTTCGCCGGGGAGACAACGTAGATGCTCTTTCAGGCGTATCGGTGACAATCATGCCGCATTTCGAGCTCGCCCAGGAGGCTCTTCGGAACGCGCGACGATAGTCGCCCCCGACCAGGAAGAACCGTGGGCCCGGAGCTCTACGCTCTCGGGCCCTCTTTCTAGTGCGCCCGGCAGGGCGCACTCACTTGGGAGTGAAAGTCTCCTACAG
>CAYZHV010000275.1:0-4926 GCA_964478055.1 uncultured Spirochaetaceae bacterium
AACTTTTCGACGTCCCACCCCTTGCGCTTGGCGGCGGCTTCCAGTATCCGGGCGTTTGCCTGGTGCGGAACGACGTAGTCGAGCTCTTCGAAGGTGATTCCCTCTTCGTCCAGGAGCGCCTGTATCGTATCAACCACGACGCGAACTGCGAAGTTGTAGACCCTTCGCCCGTTCATCTTGAGAAAGAGCTCCTCTTTCGGCGTCTCACCCTCGACGTAGGGGTATCTCGTGCCACCATGGGGCCTATAGAGGGACTCCGCCTCTTCTCCTTCCGAGGCGAGGATCGCCCGGCCGATGGAGCTGTCGCTGGAGTCCTCCACCCCGCTTACAACAGCGGCGCCGGCGCCATCTCCAAAGAGGACGCAGGTCGTTCGATCCTTCCAGTTGATGATCTTGCTATACACCTCGGCGCCCACGACGAGGACTTTCTTGGCAGACCCGGCGAGAATGAAGTTCCTCGCAGTCTCCAGGGCGTAGACAAAGCCGGAACAGGCGGCCATGACGTCCATCGCTCCCGCCTTTTGAATGCCCAGGCGATGCTGGACGACGCTTGCCGTGGAAGGAAGCCCGAGGTAGTCCGGAGTCGAGGTGGCCAGAAGAACCAGATCTATCTCCTGAGGATCTATCCCACCTTTTTCCAGGACGCTCTTTGCCGCAGCCGTGCCCAAATCCGAGGCGGCCTCTTCGGGAGCAGCGATGTGTCGATAGTGGATCCCGGTATGGGAATAGATCCACTCATCTGATGTATCTACTATTTCCGCCATCTCATCATTGGACATGCGACGGGCGGGTACGTGTCTATCAACTGCTTCGATTATGGCTTTCAAGGGTCGGATCTCCTGCTGACTGAGAAAAACACTCTACAACTACCGCCCGGGGCGTATCAACAGGCGGTTTTGTCGGTCGCTGACCGACTACTTGACACCCGATTTCCTTACCTATACCGTTCGCTCTATGAAGCGTGTCTTCCTCTACCCCGGCCAGGGCGCTCAGTACCCCGGAATGGGCAAAGACCTCTACGACGAAAGTGGAACGGTTCGGGAACTATTTCGCACCGCCCAGAAAGTTGCGGGATTCGATGTGGCGGATCTCGTTTTCAACGGAAGCGAAGAGGATCTCAAGGCGACGGACAAAACGCAAATCGCCATTACACTGGTCAATCTCGCTGCGGCAACCCTTATCACCGAGCGGGGTCTCCCTTCCCACGGTGCCGCGGGCTTTAGTCTCGGCGAGTACGCCGCCCTGGTTGAGGCGGGAGTGTTGGAGGCGAAAGACGCCTTCTTTGCGGTTCGTGAGCGAGGAAGACTCATGGAGGAGGCGAGTCGCCGCCTCGATAGCGACTCCGGCTCCGCGGGAATGATCGCCGCCATCGGAAAGGACTACACCGAGATCCTCGAGATTCTCGATAACATCGGCCTGGAGAACGCCTACCCGGCGATCTATAACAGCCCCGTGCAGACCGTAATCGGCGGAGACGCCGAGGCGATGGCACTGCTTCCGGATAAGCTAAAGGAACACGGCATACGTCGTGCCATACCGCTCAAGGTCTCCGGTCCCTTTCACACTCCCTTAATGGAGGAGGCGCGACTGGAGCTCTCGAAGGTCTTTACCGCGATCGAGTTCAAGAACCCGAGAAAACCGGTGTATTCCAACGTGACCGGGGCTCAGATCGGTAGCGGGGAGGAGGCGCGGAGCCGTTGTCTCGAGCAGTTGGTCTCAACGGTGATGTGGACCCGGGAGGAAGAGGCTCTCCTGAGCGAAGGCTACACTCAACTGATCGAGGCTGGGCCTGGTACAGTTCTCTCGGGACTCTGGAAGTCCTACGCCAAGAGCGCGGGTATAGAGGAGCCCCATGTCGAAGCCGGCGGCACCGTACATGAGATATCGGCTCTAAAAGGAGATCAGCATGCTTCTTGAAGGAAAGACGGCTCTTGTAACCGGCGGCAGTCGCGGCATAGGCAGGGAGATAGTCCGAACCTTCCTGCAAAACGGTGCGGACGTCTACTACATTTCCCGAAGCCCCGGAGACTCCAAGGAAGAGCTCAGTACGCTGGCCGAGAAGCTGGGCCGAACAGTCACTTATAAGGAAGGCAACGTCGGAGACGAGGACACAATCTCCCGAGTAATCGGCGAGGTCCTCGAAGAGAGTGACGGTCTCGACATTCTTGTGAACAACGCCGGAATGACCCGGGACGGTCTCATTTTTCGGATGAGCTCCGAGGACTGGAATGACGTGCTCAACGTCAATCTTACCAGTGCCTTTTACATCTGCAAGCTTGTTGCTCGCTCCATGATCAAGAAGCGGGCCGGGTCGATTATCAATGTCACGTCCATCGTCGGAGTTACCGGTAATCCCGGTCAGACCAACTATTCCGCGGCCAAGGCGGGACTAATCGGCTTTACGAAGAGCCTCGCGAGAGAGGTTTCGGGACGAAACGTCCGAGTCAACGCTATCGCTCCGGGCTACATAGAAACGGAAATGACCGAGCGTCTTACGGAGGAGCAGAGAGAGACGCTGGTTGCGCAGATCCCCATGGGTCGGGTTGGTACACCAGCGGAGGTTGCCAACACCGCCCTTTTTCTCGGCTCCGATCTATCCACCTACACCACCGGCCAGGTTCTTCATACAACCGGCGGACTCGGCATGTAGGCGGTAAGGAGGCTCACTATATATGGAACAGGTAGTAGTAACTGGTATCGGGACCGTTAACCCCCTCGGCAACACGGTTTCCCAGTTCTGGGAGAATATTCGCGAAGGTAAGAGTGGTGCTGGCCCGATTACGAGGTTTGATACCACCGGCTATACCACCACCTATGCTGCGGAGGTCAAGGACTTCGATCCCCGGGAGCGTATCGACAAGCGAGAGGCGAGAAAGATGGACCGCTTTTCTCACTACGCGGTCTATGCCTCCATAGAGGCTCTCGAGGACGCCGGACTCAATCGCGGGGACGGCAGCTACGATTCGGACCGAACCGGCGTGATTCTCGGAGTAGGCATCGGCGGCTTCGAGACGATGGAAGAGTCCATTCGCGCGCTTGCGGAGAAAGGCCCGGGCCGAGTACCGCCGATGACGATTCCCAAGCTCATAGCTAATATCGGCCCCGCCCACGTGGCCATTCATATGGACGCCCACGGTCCGGTCTACTCCCTTGCCACTGCCTGCGCCTCGGGTACAGATGCGATTCATAACGCTGCTCGGGCTATCCGGGCCGGTGAGTGCGACGTCGTGGTTACCGGGGGAGTAGAGGCGTCGATTACCCCCCTGGGAGTCTCGGGATTCAACGTGATCCAGGCACTCAGCTCGAAGTACGCTGAGGATCCCACGAAAGCTTCTCGCCCCTTCGACAAGGATCGGGACGGATTTCTCATGGGAGAGGGCGCGGGGATTCTCGTCCTCGAGAGCCGATCCCACGCTGAGAAGCGTGGAGCGAGGATTTACGCCGAGGTTGCGGGGTCCAGCATGACCTGCGACGCAAACCATCTCACCGCGCCCCATCCCGAGGGTCGGGGAGCGATTCAGGCGATGGAAAAGGCGATCAAGGCCGCTGGGGTCGCTCCCACCGAGATCGACTACATAAACGCCCACGGCACCTCAACTCCGATCAACGATCCCACGGAGACCAAAGCTATCAAGGCCGTGTTCGGTGATTACGCCGGAAAGCTCAAGATTTCCTCCACCAAGTCGATGACAGGCCACTGCATCGGTGCCGCCGGAGGAATCGAGGCGGTTGTCGTGGTGCTCGCTCTTCGGGACCAGTACTTTCCCGCCACCATCAACCTCGATAATCCGGACCCCGAATGCGATTTGAACTACCTCCCGAACAAGGGCCTCTCCGGTGAGATGAATGTGGCCATGTCAAACACCTTCGGATTCGGCGGGCATAACGGGGTCGTGGTCCTTCGGCGGGTCTGAGTCGCGACGTCGACGGCGCAACGCTCCCCGGGGTCATCCCGGTACGGTTTCCGACAGCTCGATCCATTGAGTATATTGCGTCTCAGTACAAATGAGTGATACGCCGGTCATACTTATAGCCGACGACAACAAGATAAACCGAGTCGTTGTGCGCGCTACATTTCGTGGATCTGACTATCAAGTACTGGAAGCAGCAACCGGGAAAGAGGCGGTGCGTCTCGCCCGGGAGCACCTTCCTGACATTATTTTGATGGACCTCATGATGCCGGAAATGGACGGCCTGGAGGCGACCAGACGGCTAAAGAATGAGAGTGACACTAGCCGCATTCCCATTCTTATGCTCACGGCCCTGAATGACACCGAGGACAGGATAAGCGCCTTCGACGCCGGGGTCACCGGGTTTCTTACTAAGCCCTTTGACAGACTAGAGCTTCTCGCGCACGTTCGTTCTTACATCAACCTTTCCATCGTCAATAAACGGTATATCCTCTCCACTGCCAACAGGTATCCGGGGCTTCCGAATCAGTCAGCCTTTTCCGAAAAGTTTGGGGAGTACGAGGACCCGGTGCTCTTTCTCGTGCATCTCGATGACATCGACAAGATAAACTCCTTCTACGGAGAGGCCAAGTCGAATCAGTTCGAGTCCCACTTCGCAGAGTATTTGCGAGATATTCTCCCGGCGGGGCTCCAGGAGAGTGAGCTCTTTCACTTTCACCGTGGGTCCTTCGGTCTTCTGCTGGAAAACGCCGAGCCTAGGCTCGAGCGAGAGGCCCTCCTCGCCCTGGGGGAGAAGCTCCACGGCTCCTTGGCGATCTACGACGAGTCCGTTGGAGGCGTGGACCAGGTGAGCGACTACAGTGTCGTGATCTCAACGAACAGCGGGCGAATCTACGATGACGCCTACGTCGCTCTCAGGAGCGCCCAGGAGCAGAAAGCGAACGTCCTTTTCGCCCCAGATGTTGCTGAGACCGCCTATCGGGAGATTCAGAGCAACATGGAGGCGCTGCAGATG
>CAYZHV010000276.1:0-4925 GCA_964478055.1 uncultured Spirochaetaceae bacterium
TTGAAAACGTGACCTTCGAAGACAACCTCGGAACCAACGGTGGGGCAATCTTCGTCGAGCAGATACCTTCGCAGAGCTTTCCGAAAGCCGTCCTCGATGTTCGCGACTCCACCTTTCATAACAACGAGGCCCGGGGAACTGATACCGTTGGCGGCGCCGCCGGGGCGGGAGGAGCTATCTACGCCCCAGACACCGATTTGAGCCTAGCGGGCGCAACCTTCTCCGAGAACTTCACCAACACAGGGAATACGCAGCTCGCGATCGGGAGCTCCGGCGGAGCACTCTATATCGGAAGCTCCGCCAACTTGAGAGATTCCGGAAGCGAGGCCGCCAAACTAACGGTTCGAGACTCCTCCTTCCGCTCCAACGAGGCGGGACGTCTTGGCGGAGCGATCGCGGCGGAAGCGAGTGACCTTGACTTGATCGACTCAATCTTCGAGAACAACCGGGCCGGATCCTTCGGCACCGCGGAGCTCCCGTTTTTCGGAACGGGAGGCGCCGTCTACGCTTTCGGATACGACAACTCGTCGACGCTCCGTATAGGTCTCTCCCGCTTTCTCCAAAACCGGGCGGAAGGGCCCGCCAATGATGGACAGGGCACTCGCTACTTCGTCGGAGGGGCCGTGGCAACCAACACCCAGCGATTACAGATCTACTCAAGCGAGTTCTTTGGCAATGTCGTAACCGACACCGGCGACGGCCAGAGCACACCGGCGGCACCAAACACCGGAGCGGCGGTCTTTCACTACTCCGAAACTCCCCTCACCATCGCCGGCACCGCCTTTGTCGGTAACAGAGCGACGGGGGCTAACTATCAGGGCTCCTTCGAAGCGAGCGCCCTGGTCTCGGGATTCGATACGATCCCGGTAGAGCTCCTCTTCTCGACGTTCGCGGCCAATAGCGGGGCGAGTTCTCACGCGAATTTCTTGCTCCCTGGTGACGACCTCTTCATGAGCGGCACCGCCATAGACAACGGGAGCTTTACCCTGCCGGCCAACGGCTCCGGCGCGGTGGTCCGATACAACACCGCCTCCGCCAGTGTCTTCGCCGGGGGCGAATGGGCGGGCTTCAATAATCAGAGCAGGGTCCCGGACTTTGCGCGGTCGCCGGATCCAGGCGCTGACAACGTCTGGGGAACAGGTGACGACGACTACGGCGACCTCACGCCTGCGGGCAGCAACATTAGAAATCGAGGCAACCTCGGGGATCTCCCCGCGGACGTACTCGATCTCGACGGCGACGGCAACACGACCGAGGGACTCCCCGTCGACGCTGGCGGACGCCCGAGACGAAACGGAGTCATCGATGTGGGAGCGTATGAGGCGCCGTAAGATTGCGCGGCTTCTACTCTCCCTCGAATAGAAGCACGCAGTTCTGACCGCCGAAGCCGAAGGAGTTGGAGATCGCCGCTTTCACTCTCTCCTCTCGGGGTTGGTTCGGGATGTAATCGAGATCGCACTCCGGATCGGGTGTTCGATAGTTGATCGTCGGAGGAAGCACGCCGTGGTGGAGGGAAAGGGCGGTGGCTGCGGCCTCTATGGCGCCGGCGGCGCCGAGGGTGTGACCGATCATCGACTTTGTCGAGCTCACCGCGGTTTGGTACGCGTGGGTCCCGAAGGCGCGCTTGATGGCAATCGTTTCGGTCCGGTCATTGGCCCCGGTGGAGGTGCCGTGGGCGTTTACGTAGCCGATTCGGTCGGGACTAATCCCCGCTTCCGCAAGGGCTATGGTAATCGCTGAGGCCGCTGCGGCTCCCTCGGGCTCGGGTATAGCGATGCTGTGGGCGTCGGCGGTCATACCTGCCCCGGAGAGAAACGCGTAGATCCTCGCGCCCCGTCGCTTAGCGTCCGCCTCCCGCTCGAGGACCAGAACGGCCGAGCCCTCGCCGATCAAAAAGCCGTCCCGTTCCGCATCGAAGGGCCGAGAGGCACCAAGGGGATCCTCGTTTCGAGAGGTGAGGACACCCATGCAGCCGTAGGCGTTAACAGTGAGGGGAGAAATCGCGGCCTCGGATCCCCCGGCGAAGACGATGTCCGCATTTCCCGCCTTGAGCATGAGCGCCGCGATCGCCAGAGCGTGGCCTCCGGAGGAACAGGCGGAGGCGACTCCGAGATTGGGCCCTTCGATCCCCAAGTCTATGGCGACGTTCGCGGAAGACATGTTGGGAATTATTACCGGTACCGCCAAAGGATTGCCGTGCCCCGGCCCTTTTTCCAAGAGGGTACGATACTGCTCCTCCAGATTCTCGTAGTCCCCGGCGGCGGTTCCGATCACCACCCCCGCCCGGTAGGGAGCGTATGCTTCCGTCTCCACCCCGGCATCCTCGACGGCCTGGAGTGCCGCACAGGAGGCGAGCTGGGAGAATCGCGCAGTCCTACGAACCCGGCGACGCCCGAGATACTCCCCCGCTTCGAAGCCCTTTACCTCCGCGGCGATCCTGCTCTTGTAGCCCTCTGTATCAAAGGTGGTTATCGGCCCGGCGCCACTTCTGCCGGCCACCAGACCATCCCAAAACTCCTTTCTGCTATTTCCGATCGCCGTGTAGACCCCAATGCCGGTTATTGCAATTCTCATATGAATCTTACCCTACCGGTACTATTAACCGTTTGGCATACGTGCGACAATGGGAATATCGGTCACGGACCGAAATTCCTGGCGCTGCCGCATCCAAGGAGGGCGCTATGGGCACGAACAATCTCGATACCGTTGTCACATCACTAGAAGAGTTGACAGAAGAAATAACTACCACGCTACCCTTCAAGAAAGTTACTCGCCTCTTCAATACGCCTCGAAGGCTTCAATTCAACTGGCCTTCCTTCTCTGTGAGGAACCTAAAAGCCAAAATACCTGTTGTTCAGGGCGGTATGGGGGTCGGAATATCCCTTTCTCGACTAGCCTCGGCGGTTGCCGACGCCGGAGGGATCGGGGTTATAGCGGCCAACGGTATCGGTTTACTGGAAAAGGACTACTACACCGACGGCAGAGCGGCAAACCTTCGCGCCCTTCGGCGGGAGATTCGGTCCGCCCGCGCTCGGACCGACGGCATAATCGGCGTCAATATCATGGTTGCCCTCGAAGATTTTCATGAGCTCCTGGCCGTGGCAATAGAAGAGCAGGTGGACATGGTCTTTATGGGGGCGGGGCTCCCCATTAAGGGGTTACCGGTTGAAGCGATGCGCGAAGCCGGTGTTATGGCTGTGCCGATTGTAAGCTCGGTCCGGGCGGCGGAGATGATCTTTCGCATGTGGAAAAAGATCTATAGCGACGTACCCGACGCTGTAGTCTTTGAGGGACCCCTGGCAGGAGGACATCTCGGCTTTTCCAAAGAGCAACTCGATGATCCGGATGTGCAGCTCCAGGTAGTTGTGCCCAAGCTCGTAGAAGCGTTGCTTCCTTTTGAAGAAGAGTTCGAAAGAACCATTCCGGTAATCGCCGGAGGCGGTATCTACACGGGTGAGGACATCCACGAAGCTCTCGCCTTGGGAGCCGCGGCGGTGCAAATGGGAACTCGTTTCGTCGGCACCGAGGAGTGCGACGCTGATGAGGCGTTTAAGCAAGCATACGTCGAGTGCACCCGTGAGCAGATCGGGCTCATAGACAGCCCTGTGGGAATGCCCGGACGAGCGATCAGAAACGACTTTATCAGAGCCACCGAAGCGGGAGCGCGGCCGGAGTTCCGCTGCGCCTGGCAGTGTCTCGCGAGCTGCAAAGCCGATAAGGCGAAGTACTGTATTTCCGTTGCGCTTAACAACGCCCGCCGCGGAAAACTCAAGAACGGGTTTGTCTTTGCCGGGGCCAACGCCTACCGGATCGAGGAGATTGTTCCGGTGGCCGCCCTGGTCTCCGAGCTCGCCGAGGGTTACCGGGTGGCCGCGAGGGAGACCGTTGCCGGGCGATTGCAGCAGCTAGTACACACGATCTCATCGCTTCGCGAGAGTTACGAGGCTGCTCGTCTCTCCTTGGCGGAACTGCGGGAGCGCTACGAGCAGACCCTCGAGGCGAAGATCCGGTCGGCCCGCAGTGCAGGAACCGCCGGCCTCGACGCGATGGAGGCACAGTACGAGACGACTCTTGTCAAAGTGCAGGATTTGCAGTTCCGCATGACTACAAGACTCGCGGACTCCTGGGCGGTTATTCGCCGCTGGTCTGCCGGGACAGGCGAGCCCGCCTGACGCGTTGCTCTTCGCAATTGCCGGCGCTACATTTGAAGGACAACTATGAAACGAACTCTCATACTGGTACACGGCTATGGGGTTCGCGGCTTCTTCTGGTCAGCTTTGAAGGAGGAGCTCCGCAAGGACTTTGGCAATATCCTCACCCCGGATTTCGAGATCGAGAGCGTCGACTCCGGCGTGGCAACTCTCGTGGATCTCGCTCGCCGAGAGCGGGAGCGGTCCGGGGAGGCCGTCGTTCTCGTTGGCCATAGCCTCGGCGGCGTCCTCTCCGCCCTTGCAGCACAGCAACTAACCCGGGGCGAAGTCAGTCATCTCGTGATCATCGCCTCTCCCTACGGCAACATGCACTCCCGCGGCGTGAGCAAGCTCTTGCGCCTAGCGGTACGCTTCAAGCTCATCCCTGGATGGATGATTCGCCCTCGCTTTTTCGGCCCCGAGGTCCCCAAGGAACAGCAGAAGGAGCTCTTTTCGAAAGCCGTAAAGGAGAGCGAAGGGCTCCAGGACCTCTCCCGGCAGGAGCGATGGTTCCACACCGGCGCCTTCTCCGAGCCCCTAAAGCAGGCGATTCTCGTCTTAGCCAGCGAGGGAGACCAGATCGTCAATCCCGAGGAGACCATGGCCTTCGGGCGAGAGCTTCGAGCCGAAACACTCCTGCTGCCTCGAGCCGCCGGCGTCGGTCACAACGACTTCGGCTACTGGCCACCGGCCGCAAAAAAAACCGCCGATGAGATTCGGCGGTTTATGGAGAGA
>CAYZHV010000277.1:0-4900 GCA_964478055.1 uncultured Spirochaetaceae bacterium
CCATGTTTGCCGCCTTGTCCACACCGAGCTCGATGGCGATGTCATTAGCCGGGACCTCCAGGAGCTCGATGTCCCTCCGCTGCGGTTTTTCCTCGATGAGAGAGGAGTTAGCTACCAGGAGCCCCCCGGAGAGTAGTTCCGCCTCGAACTTGTGCATGGAGGGTAGATTCATCACGATCGCCGCCGTTGCATCCTGGTGAATAATGGGCGAGCCGATCGGGGTGTCCGAAACGAGAACGTGACAGTTTGCCGTCCCTCCACGCATCTCCGGGCCATAGGAGGGGAGCCAGGAGACCTGCTTGCCCGCGAGCATGCCGGTGTAGGCTATGAGCCTACCCATCGACATCACGCCCTGGCCGCCGAAGCCGGCGCAGACGATTTTCGCCTCACTCATCGTTTCCTCCTTCCGGAGTGCGGAAATTGCCGAGAGGAAAGTAGGGAATCATATTCTCCTTGAGCCATCCGAGGGATTCCACCGGAGTCATCCCCCAGTTCGTGGGACAGGTGGAAAGGACCTCCACAATAGAAAAACCGAGTCCCTTCTGCTGGGTCTCAAAGGCCGCGCGGATCGCCTTTTTCGTCTTAATGACGTTCGGCGCGTTGTGGACCGCCGTACGCTCCACGAAAGCGGCGCCATCAATGGTAGCGAGCATCTCGGCTATTCGAATCGGGTTGCCTGCGTGAGCTGCGTCCCTTCCGTAGGGAGAGGTGGTGGTGCGCTGACCGATCAAGGTGGTCGGAGCCATTTGTCCGCCGGTCATGCCGTAGATCGCGTTATTCACGAAAATGACGGTAATCTTCTCCCCCCGGTGGGCGGCGTGGACGATCTCGGCAGTACCAATGGAGGCAAGATCTCCATCTCCCTGATAGGCGAAGACCGTTTTCTTCGGGAATACCCGCTTAACCCCGGTAGCGATCGCCGGGGCGCGACCGTGGGCCGCTTCGTGCATATCGCAGTTGAAATACTCATAGGCGAGGACCGAGCACCCCACCGGGGCGACCCCGATGGTGTCTCCCAGGAGACCCATCTCCTCGAGGACCTCCCCGACCAGGCGGTGAATAATGCCGTGGGTGCAGCCGGGGCAGTAATGGAACTCCTTATCCGTGAGTCCCTTGGTTCGTTCGAATACAACCGGCATCATTTCACCTCCTGCAGGAGCTTCTTGGCGGCGGCGATGATATCGCTCTTTGCCGGGATCATGCCTCCCGATCGACCGTGAAAGCCCACGGGCCAGCGCCCGTTCGACGCGATCTTTACGTCGTCGATCATCTGTCCCTCGCTCATTTCCACGCTCATGAGCGCCTTCGTGCACTCAGGCAGAACGTCGAAGGCTTTGTACGGAAAGGGCCAGAGCGTGATGGGACGAATCAATCCGGCGGCGACCCCCTCCTTTCGAAGATCGTCAATGGCGTTGCGCACAACCCGGGAAGAGGTGCCGTAGCTGACAAATACGATCTCCGCATCATCACAGTTGTACGCCTCGTGGCGCACTTCCTTCTCCTCCACCTCCCGGTATTTCGCCTGGAGCCGATGGTTGAGCTCCTCGAGCTTTGCCGGGTCCAACCGCAGAGAGTTAATGATGTTCGGTGGACGCTTGCCCTTAGTGCCCGTGGCAGCCCATTTCTTGGAGGGGAGCTTCCGGTGCTTCACTTCCTTAAAGGATACGGGCTCCATCATTTGGCCGATCATACCGTCTCCGAGAACGAGAACCGGCATTCGGTACTGATCGGCGATGTCAAAGGCCTCCATCATGATGTCCACGGTCTCCTGGATCGAAGCCGGGGCATAGACGATCAAGCGGTAGTCGCCGTTTCCGCCGCCTCGAGTGGACTGGAAGTAGTCCGCCTGTCCCGGCTGAATGCCCCCGAGACCAGGGCCCCCACGCATGATATTTACGATCACACAGGGTAGTTCCGCCCCGGCGATGTAACTGATTCCCTCCTGCTTCAGGGCGATGCCCGGAGATGAGGAAGAGGTCATCACCCGGGCCCCGGAGCCCGCGGCGCCGTAGACCATGTTGATCGCGGCGATCTCGCTTTCGGCCTGGAGGAAGAGTCCTCCCGCCTTCGGAAGCTCCCGGGACATGTACTCCGGCAGCTCGTTCTGCGGGGTGATCGGATAGCCGAAAAAGTAACGGCAGCCGCCGCGGATCGCCGCCGCTCCGATCGCCTCGTTGCCTTTCATTAGCATCTGTTCCATGGAACTCTCCTTTAGGCGATCTTCTCGACCCGAATCACCGCGTCGGGGCACATCATTGCACAGTGGGCGCAGCCGATGCAGGCGTCGGGATCTGTAATAACAGCGGGATGGTACCCTTTGCTGTTAATCCGCTTTGTATCCAGGGCAAGAATTCCCTTCGGGCAGGCGTTCACGCAGAGTGAGCACCCCTTGCATCTATTCTCCGCAAAGCTCACGGAACCTCGTGGCATATAGTTCCTCCTCACTCCGTCCCGGTGGAGGCCATCCACTCCTGACGGAGGTGCATTCCTATCTCGAGAGGCTCCCCAGCAGGGGGCTCATCGGTGTTCACATCATCAAAAACGGCGTTTAGTAGCTCCCGCCGGCCGCTGACAAACCGAATGGGCAGGTTCAAAAGGCTCGAGAGCTCCCGGCACTGCCTGTCCCCGTGCCGGATATGCGCAGGACGGGTCTGATCAAGAAGGTGGGCGTTGTTTACAAGCCCGGTCACCCGCAGGCCCGAGGATTCTTCGATTCCCCGGATGGAGTCGAGGCTCTTCTCGACGGTTGCGTTCTCCGGCCGGAACGGATTAACCACGTAGAGCACTTCAAGGGCCTTTTCGGGCAGGCTCGTCCGAAACCGCCGCATCACCCGGGCACCCACGGGATCCCCGCCGAGGTCCACGATTACCGTGCGCTCCGTCTCCTCGAGACTGCCGGCCACCGCCGGAGAGATGGCTGGCAGGTCCACACCGGTGTCCAAGTTCAGGGAGTTACCCACCACCCGTATGCCCTCGGCTTCCAGAAGTCCCCGGGCTTCCCGGGAGCGGAAGTAGGGATTCACAATGTCCAGGTCCACGACTGTTACCGCTTCCCCTTCCATTAGTCGCTTTCGGAGGGCGAAATTGACCGAGAACTCGCTCTTTCCCGTACCGTAGTGACCTGTGACAATGAACAGCCCCGGCACCTACCGCTCCTCCCCGGGACGGCGTCCCGCAGGCTCCCCGTTCCTCTGCTCCGCCGGCTCCATCGGCGCGCTGGAGGTAACCCGCACTGATATCGCCTCCGCGGGAACCGGTCGCCCTGACTCCCCTCGATATACCTTAGCCTCTTCCTTTCCTTGGAGAACTCTCAGCGCCCCAGCGGCAAGAGCGGCGAGCTCGTTCTCACCGGGAAAGACCATAACCGGCGCTATGTACTCAACACGCCGCCGAATCCACTCTACGAAACCGTCGTCGTAGGCGAGGCCGCCGGTGATGAGAACCGCGTCCACATCCCCTTCGAGAACCGTGGCCATCCCCCCGATCTCCTTGGCGACCTGGTAGGCCATCCCCTCGTAAACCAGAGCAGCCTTCTTATCTCCCGCCTTGGCGCGCTTTGAGACCTCCCGACCGTCGCTTGTCCCGAGATAGGCCGCCAGGCCGCCCTTCCCTTTCAACTTTCCCTTGATCTCCGATAACCGCGCCCCCTCTGCGAAGCAGAGCTTTGCCAGCGGAAGGGCCGGCAACCCGCCGCTTCGCTCCGGCGAAAAGGGCCCCTCGCCGTTAAGGCCGTCGTTTACGTCCACAACCCGGCCCCGTCGGTGGGCGCCGACGGTGATGCCTCCACCCAAATGGGCAACCACGAAATTGCACCGCTCGTAGCTTTCCGAGAGCTCCCGGGCGGCGAGGCGCGCCACCGCCTTCTGGTTGAGGGCGTGGAAAATGCTTACCCGTGGAATATCCGGCAGGCCGGAAAGACGTGCGAGGGGATCGAGCTCATCCACGACCACGGGGTCCACGATGAAGCTCCGCACGCCTTCCCGCTTCGACGCCTGGGCAATCTCCTCAGCCAGGGCGTGAGCGAGAATACCGCCCAAATTGGAGGCGTGTTCTCCGAGAACACCTTTTTCGAGATCCTCCAAGAGCCGCTGGTCAACTGCGTAGGTACCGCCCTCCATCGGGTGGGTTAAGCCGCCGCGTCCAACCACGGCGTCGATGGCTTCTAGGGACGTACCACTCTCTGCCAGAGCGTCGAGTATTACCTGCCGGCGAAAGGACAACTGCTCGGCAATGCTCCCGAAGACCTCGAGCTCCTCCGCCGGATGGCGCAGGGTCTTCTCGAAGAGCGGGTCACTCCCCTGATAGAGAGCGATCTTTGTGGAGGTGGAACCGGGGTTTATCGCAAGTATCCGTTCCGTCGATGCCA
Source organism: uncultured Spirochaetaceae bacterium (assembly GCA_964478055.1). Lineage (GTDB taxonomy): Bacteria > Spirochaetota > Spirochaetia > DSM-27196 > Alkalispirochaetaceae > CAYZHV01. The sequence goes on from CAYZHV010000277.1 coordinate 4,367, forward strand.
TTCGCCGTTGCCCCTTTCTGGTGAGTCACCAACATAGCTGCAGCTTTCATGCCAACTGGGCTGATCAGCCTTTGGACAACGGAGTTTCCGGTTTCTCGGCCTCTTTGCGGTCGATTAGCTTCGGCGAAAGGGTTTTGCCTTGGGACAGGCTCCTCAGGGCCGTTCCTGCACGCAAATAATTGCGCGCAATATTCTGCGTACACGCAAATTATTGCAGGTTGTATCGGCGCATCTTGTACTGAAGGGTACGAACGGAGACCCCGAGACGTTGCGCCGCCCGTTGCCTGTTTCCGTCGGTGGTTTCCAGGGCGCGCATAATGGCGGCGGACTCCGCTCGAGCGGCGACTTCCGCCAAGGTGCCGTCTTCCACGTGGTGGGCACCAGCAGTGCCGCCGGCGCCGGGGGTGCTCACTTCGGCTCCCGGATCACCCAACTCCCCGGGGGTCGCCCCGGGGGGCGGGGCGGGCCGGGTCTCCGCGGCGTGCAAGGGAGGTATGTGGGGGAGATCTACCATTGTCTCTGAGACCGCCATGG
>CAYZHV010000278.1:0-4896 GCA_964478055.1 uncultured Spirochaetaceae bacterium
TAGGTCTCCAGACACTACCCGCCGTGATTTGGAGAAAGCCCACCAACAGCCCTACCAAGTTTATGGGATCCGGCATGCTCCCGGTGAGTGCCTACGTTACCCTGGAGCATGAGTACGTCCTCATCCTGCGTAAGGGGCCTCCTCGCAGCTTCAGCCGGGAGGAGCAGCAACGGCGCAGGGAAAGCGCCCTCTTCTGGGAGGAGCGCAACCGGTGGTATTCGGATCTCTGGGATCTCCGGGGCACCCGGCAATCACTGCCAGGCGGGACCAGTCGCCAACGGAGCGCAGCGTTCCCTCTGGAGCTGCCGTTTCGGCTGGTTCACATGTACTCGATCCGGGGAGACACGGTTCTCGATCCTTTCGGCGGCACCGGAACCACCGCGATAGCCGCTGCCGCGGGAGCAAGAAACTCGATAATGGTGGAGCGGGAGCCGGAGCTTTCCGGCGGCGCTCCGAAACTCCTGGCGGAGGCGTTACCCACAGCCCGAGCTCGGGTGGAGCAGCGGTTTCGGGAACACCTAGAGTTCGAGGATCGCTTTCGTGAAGAGAAGGGGGCAGCCCTTCCCTATCAGAATAAGCATCTCTCCCGGGGGGTGCGGACGAGGCAGGAGCGGGAGCTTACTCTTTTCGTTCCAGAGCAGGAGCGACGGAGCGCGGATGAGGTGGTTCTGGGGCACGAAATCTTTCCCGAAAATGGGTGAAGGGAGAACCCCTCTGCATTAGACTTTTCATTGTGGAACGACGGAGACACCAACGCTTCGCGTTGCAGCAGCTTGTTGAGCTCGGCTTCGGCAGGGAACGGTTTATCCACGCTGAGGGAATCAACATTAGCGAGTCCGGGATTCGCTGCCGAACGAACGAAGAGCTCGACGTATCCACCACCGTAACGGTCTATTTTACCCTGGAGGCCGATGAGGAGAATCCCGAGACATTGCGGGCCGAGGCGGTAGTAATGCGGTGCGAGCCCCTGGGCAAGGAGGTCTTCGACGTCGGAATGGAGTTCTCCATGCTGAGCCCCTGGACCGACAGGCGACTGGTCGCCTACTTTACCCAACCCCGAGAGCCTGAGAGCTGAGCAGGCCGCAGAATCCCCAATCATCGATTTGACACTTCCCCGGAGGGCTGTGGAACTTCTACCCGGGCGGCTTCACGCCCTCAGGAGGAGCGATGGCTGAGAACACGGAACGACTGAGACGGCGCATCAGTAACGCCCTCTGGGGACTCTTTGTTGGTGACGCACTCTCCATGCCCGTTCACTGGTACTACAATCGAAGTAACATCGATCGCGACTTCGATGGTGGCGTAACCGGGTATGAGACTCCCCGACATCCCCACCCGGAGAGCTTCATGGTTGGCATGGAGTACCGCCCTGATCTCTCCACTGCGAAGTCCCTGGGACGACCCTACGACATTCTTCAGAACCACGCCCGTTTCTATGAGACAAACTACAGCGAACGACTGATTGAACGTAAAGAGCGGGAAGGGGAGCACGGCAACGCAGTTCCATCACGGGAGGAGCGGTACCATTACCACCACGGACTCTCTGCCGGGGACAATACCCTCGGGGCGCAACTCGTTCGAGTATTGCTCCGATCCATCGTAGAGCGGGAAACCTACGATCCCGAGCATTTCATAACACGTTTCGTGGAGCACCTGACCACTCCCGGAAGTAACCGGGATCCCTACTTCGAGATCTACATCCGCCGCTGGTTCGAGGCGTACACGGCGGGAGCGGACGTCTTTTCGGCGGCGGCCCATCAGCGCAGAGACTGGTCCATAGGTTCCATGGGTGGAGTCATTCGTCCGCTGGTGCTCTCGCTACTGATTCCTCAGAACACGTCGATGGCCTCAGGCGTAGCTCTGGAGCATCAGAATCTCACCCATCGCTCAGAGAACGTGAGTAGCGCTGTTTCCACTCTTGTCCCGTATCTTCACGCCCTTCTGCGGGGCGGAGAGAAGAGAAAGCTCCTGAGAGACATGTCTCGGCAGGTGCATCCGCCCAAAATAACAGGGCGGAAGCTCTTCGACGCGTACAAAACACACAACGGTCCGGGAAACATCCCGAAAGCGATAATGTGGCGGTATCACACGGAGCTCCAGGAGGAGCCGATCAATCTCGAGGAGCTTCTCAAGGGGGAGGACGACCAGAGCGTCGCTCCCGAACGGTTCGCAACGGCGTGCTATCCGGAGCACGCCGTGCCGCTGATTGTGTATCTCTTGGGACGGCACAACTACGACCCGACGCGGACGTTGACGGCCAACGCCAACATGGGGGGTGACAATGTCCATCGCGGTATGGTCCTCGGGTTGATCGTCGGGGCCGCTCAGGACAAGATGCCGCCGAGCCTCATTCAGGGGTTAACGGAGTACCGCGCCATTAGCGCGGAAATCGACGCCTATATCGATCTCATCTTTGCCGACCCCGGCGAACATCGAATCTGAGAGCCCTTACGCTTCTCCCTCTCGGATTTCCCGCATCGCCTCCATCTGAAGGCGGTACGCCTTGGCGGCGGTGGCCATGTCCGCGGGAGAGCTGTCTCCCGGGGCGAGGGCTGCGCGCTGAATAGTCCGAGCCTTTCGCAGGGTAGCCTTGGGATCCCCGGGAACCGGGGAGAGGTCGACCTTGATGCGGCCGCCGGTGATGTAGGAGCTGCCGTCGGGGGCGCGGTTCTCGGTGTACTGGACGGCGCCAACAGCGTGACCCCCGAGTGCCGCCATGTGTGCCTGCTCGTGCAGGCGGACCGAGTGGGAGTGCTCCCGGAGGCGTGCCTTGGATTCGTCACTGAGTTCTCTCCCAAGGGAGTCTCGGTTACGTTCTTCCCCGGGGACGCCGGGACGCAGGGCGCTCCCGGGCTCGGGCACTCCTGTGCCGCCGGCCTCTCGGGAGATGATCACGACTGTCTCGTTGGAACGCCCTCGGCGGGTGGCTTCCTGGGCGCTGCTTTCTCCGGGAATGTCGATTCGGGGAGCGTAGCGATTGCGTCCGCCGCCGGCGATACCGTAGTCGTAGACTACTCGCATGGTCATTTAAGTCTAACGAGAAGTTACCGCTCTCGCCAGAGGCCGGCGGACCAGTCTATTCGGTCGTTGCGCCGTTGCGGCGATTTTCGTCATACTGCCGAATCATGAACATAGGAATCATCGGTCTTCCCAAGGCGGGAAAGAGCACAATTTTTAACGCCCTCACCGGCCAAGAAGCGGAGGTTACCGAGTACGCCTCGGGAAACGTGGAACCGAATGTGGCCGTAGTCGATGTAGGTGATCCTCGGGTTGACGAGCTCTCCAAGCGGTACCAACCGAAAAAGACCGTCTACGCCACAATCGAGTTTATCGACTTCGTCGGTGGCGCCGGAGGAAGTTCCAAGGGCGAGTCCGGCGAGGGATCCGGTATCTTCTCCGGTGAAGGCATTACGCTGGTGCGCAACGCCGACGCTCTCCTTATCGTCTTGCGGAACTTCAGCAACCCCGCTCTCGATGAAGTGTACGGAGCCAAGGATCCTGTCCGTGATCTCGAGACCGTTGAGGCGGAGCTCATTCTCGCCGATCAGGTCATCGCGGAGCGTCGTCTCGAACGAATCGAGGCGGATCACAAACGGGGCAAGAAGACCCCCACCTCCCAGGCGGAGGAGAAGGTGATGCGCCGGGTTGTGGAGCAGCTCGACGGCGGCGGGATGGTACGGAAGCTCGAGCTCACAGCGGACGAAGAGCGTGCCATAAGCGGGTTTCGCTTTCTCACGGCGAAGCCCGTCCTCGTAATCCTCAATTCGAGTGATGACAACTACGGCTCGAACGAGAAGCTCCTAGAGGAGCTCGAGACCCGGCATCCGACCATCGAGTTCGCCGGGAATCTGGAAATGGAGCTCGCCGGAATGGAGCCCGAAGAGGCGGCGGCCTTCCTAGAAGACCTGGGAATATCCGAGTCTGCTCGTAACCGATTGACGCGATTCGCCTATCGTATGCTCGGCTATATCAGTTTCTTTACCGTGGGAGAGGACGAAGTGCGGGCCTGGACCATCCGTGAGGGCGAGAATGCCCAGGAGGCCGCGGGAGCGATTCACTCCGACTTGGCGAAAGGGTTCATCCGGGCCGAGTGCTTCAGCTATGACGACCTGATCGAGGCAGGGTCGGAGAAGGCGGTAAAGCAGAAGGGCCTCTTTCGACTCGAAGGCAAGGAGTACCGTGTAAAAGACGGGGACATCCTCAACATCAGGTTCAACGTCTGAGTCCCGATGGAGGGGCTTTTCGCCGCCGTTGCCAGCGCTTAGCCCGTTCTGCTACTATGGCCGGAATCACTTACCAGAGAATTGTGGAGACAGAACTGTGCAGATGAAGGCGGTAGAGCTATCCAAAGCGTTTGATCACAAAGACTTCGAGGACCGCATATACTCGATGTGGAAGGACTCCGGCTACTTCGCTCCCAATGGAGATAGCGAGAAGGATCCTTTTGTCATCGTCATTCCGCCTCCCAACGTCACCGGCGTTCTCCACATGGGTCACGGCCTCAACAACACCCTCCAGGATGTGTTGATTCGCTACTACCGGATGAAGGGAAACCCCACCCTCTGGGTCCCCGGCACCGACCACGCGGGAATCGCCACCCAGGCGGTCGTGGAGAAAAAGCTTCGGGCCGAAGGAACGAGCCGACACGAGCTCGGGCGGGAGAAGTTTGTCGAGCGAACCTGGAAGGTGAAAGAAGAGCACCACGCCGTAATCACCCGGCAACTCGAAAAGATCGGCGCCTCCTGCGACTGGAGCCGGGAGCGCTTTACCATGGACGAGGGGCTCTCCAAGGCGGTCACTCACGTCTTTGTGGAGCTCTACAAGCGAGATCTCATCTACAAGGGTGAGTACCTGGTCAACTGGTGCCCCTCCTGCGGCACCGCCCTTTCGGACGAC
>CAYZHV010000279.1:0-2252 GCA_964478055.1 uncultured Spirochaetaceae bacterium
GCCACGACCATCATGGCGTGGAAGAAGGATCCCTGGAGGTCGACCTTGATGGAGTCCACCGGCACGAGCTCCACGTCGATGACCTCGTTCTCATCGAGGTCCTGGTCCTGTTTTCGATGGAGGCCCCGGGCGAGGTAGGTGTAGCAGACGTTGTTCATGAACGCCGGGTTCGGGTTGATCTCACCGATGAGCGTGAGCTCATCCGCGATGTAGCCGGTCTCCTCGGTGAGCTCTCGGGCGGTGGCTTCTTTCGGGTCCTCCCCGGGGTCGATCACGCCTCCGGGGAACTCCAGGGATACTTTCATATTGCCGTGTCTGAACTGTCGGACCATGACAAAGCACTCCTTCCCCTCCTCATCCGTAGTGAGGGCGACCACGTTACCCCAATCCGGGGTGTTCAATAGGAAGTATTCTGCTGAGCGCCCCTCGGGGCCTTCCTGAATGCTCTTGTCAACTGAAAAGACGGCGGCGTTCAGGAGCCGCTCTCGCCGCTGTTCCTGCCAACGTAGGTGGTGATGACTCATAGGTGGCAGGGTAGTTGAATCCGGAAAGGGTTACAACTGAGGTGTTGACACCCCCTTATGAACGGGAAAGAATGCCGCCATGGTGTATGATCGTATTCGGTCTCTCGTCGAGTCGCTTCGAGTTGGTCTCGTGGAACGGGATGAGCCGCTTCGTCTCGCCCTCCTCTCCGCCCTGGCGCGAGAGAGTATCGCCCTCCTCGGTCCCGCGGGGGTCGGAAAGAGCCTTGTCTCTCGGAGAGTGATGGGCGCCTTTCGGGAGGCAAAGCGGTTCGAGGTCGCCCTGGACGGTTTCACAACACCGGATGAGCTCTTTGGACCGGTCAATCTCGATCTGCTCAAGGGAAAGTCGACGCGGCTGCGGGAGACTGCGGGCTATCTCCCTGAAGCGGAGCTCATCGCCATCGAAAACATCTGGAACGGCTCACGGGCGCTTCGGGACGCGATTCTGCCGGTTATCGCGGATCGCAAGCTGCGCAACGGTTCGGAAGTCGAAGAGGTTACCTGGCGTCTCCTGGTTGGAACGGCGGATTACCTGCCTCCGATCGAAGAGGTGAGTCGTCCCTTCTGGGACCGCTTTCTCCTTCGGGTCGAGATAGAGCCGGTCAGCTCCGGAGAGGACTTTCAAGCGGTACTGTTGACCGAAGAGCCCTCGGAGACGCCGGAGGAGCTCAAGATCACCAACGAGGAGTTGCAGACCTGGAACGAGGGTATTCGCGCGGTGGAGCTAACCGAGGAGGTGCTGGGACTTATCGGTCGGGTACGAGACGCGCTGATCGAGCACAACCAGGAACGCATCAAGAGAGCGGAGCCTCCGATCTACGTATCCGACCGGCGGTGGCATGAGCTCACGAAACTCCTCAAGGCCTCCGCTTACTTCCATGGGCGGGACCACGTGGACCCCCTGGACTGCGTCCTTCTGCGCCACGGTCTCTGGGAGCGACCGGAACAGATCGACGAGGTCAATGCGATTATTCGAAGAGCGATCGTGGAGCACGCTCAGTCTGACCGATTCGACACAAAGCGGCTCCGTCTGGAATTTCGCCGCCTCTCGGACGAGATCGAAAACCACCGCATTGACTATCACGAAGAGGAAGTACGGGAGTTCGAGCGATACCGGGGAGAATACTTCATTATCGATGAGTTCATCGAAGACCTGATCACGCTCATCTGGATCGACGACTTTCAGAATCTCTCCACCGAAACGGCCAAGACTGTGGAGCTCTTCTTCTACGGCGAGGATGACGTTCTCTCGCATACGGACACCTTTATGGTTCGCCGAGCCGGAGAAGAGAGCGTCGAGATAAACGGCGATATCTTCCCGCTCAGGGGTACCGACGTGAGTCGTAGCGTCGCGGAGCGTCGTTCTCTTTCCGGGAGCGAGGCTAAGGAGTTCCGCCAACGGCTCACGGGGCTTCTCGATGTATGCCGTAAGCGAATCGAGGAGATTAGCGCCATGAGGACCGCCGGAGAGAGTGAGTCCTTCGAGCATCTCTTCGTGAAACGAGAGTACGCGAAGCTTCTCCTGGACGGCCTGGAAGAGAGCGAGAAAGCTCTTACCGCCTTGGAGAGCGAAATGTCCGCCTATGAGGCGGAAGCCTTCGACTCCGCCCGAGAATGATTGCCCCGGAGCTACGAGACAGACTCAAGAGCTACCTGCCTCCCCTGGACGAAACAAGTCGGCTAATAGAGCTCGCTCTGCACCGCCTGCCACCGGTCATTACCGAAGAG
>CAYZHV010000279.1:2352-4891 GCA_964478055.1 uncultured Spirochaetaceae bacterium
CCAGACAGGAGGCGCTGCAGCGCTGCTTCCACCGAATGAGTCTCCCTCTAAAGATGCTCGCCCGAGAGCTTCCGGCATATCTCGGCTTTCTATCCCGATCCGGAATGACCTGGCCCGCGAGCTCCTTCGGTTGGAGATCCCAGGAGGGTCGCTGGGAGGCCCCGGACTGGGAGGGGCTCGGGGAGCTCGTGGATCTCCTCAGCCGGGAACCGACGGTGGAGCGGCTCGCTCGGAGCGTGGCGATGGCGCCTATCCGACGCGCGGAGCAGCCCGAAAGAAACAAAGGCTCTTGGGCTCCGGGCTATCCGGAACGGGGGAGACGCCCGCCGGGGCTTACTGAATCGCGCCCCCACGCCTTCGCCAAGGCGGAATTGCCTGTGGGCGGCGATTTGGAGCAGGAGGAACTCTTTTTTCTGAGACGAAGAGCCCGAGCCAGACAAGTATCTCTCGGGGAAACAGAACGGGAGGGTAGAGACCGCAACGCCCCTCCGAGACCGGAACTGAAGCGGTCCCCGGAACCGAAAGGGTCTCCAAAGAAGCTACCTCCGGTGGCCCTAGTCCTCGACACGACCGGCTCAATGCGAGGAGAGGCGGAATCTATCGCTCGGGCCGTCGCCTTCGGGTTGGTGCGCCACGCTGTGGCACGGGGTCGAGAGCTAATGATTCTGGTCTTTTCAACGTCCGTTCGCCGGCTGGTGCTTCCACCGGACTCACCTTCCCTGGCTGCTCTGCCCGGTTTTCTCGATGAGGCGTTCAACTCCGGCGCGGCGGCGGTGCCAGCCCTGCGGGAGGTCCTCCGGGAGGCGCAGCGCGAAGGCTGGAAGGAAGCGGACATTCTCTTCGTCACCGACAGCAGGGAAGCACGTCTCTCTCCGACAACGGAAGAACAGCTTACCGAGCTCCGCCGCCGGAGCAGCCTGCGTCTACACGGACTCACGATCAATGAGTATCCGATGATCAACCCGGGCAATCTCTTCGACTTCACCTGGCACTACGCCTCCTCCTGGACTTTGCGACCGGGAATATCCTCCGAGCAATTCAGAGAGATCTAGGCTTCAGTTGACACCGACTCTCTGGTTGTGTATCGATGAGCCATGGTAGAAGAGCTAACCGCCATTGTCGGCGATATTGCCGACTCCTATGAGCAAATTGGTGGCATAAACCACCTCGACGGCCCGAACCTGCCCTCCAGGCCGAGCATTATCAAGATTCTGAATGACCTTCAGTCTCTGGTCTTCCCGGGCTACCAGAGCGACGACACGGTTACGAAGGACTCGGTGCGTTACGTCGTCTCCGAAAAGGCCAGCCGCCTTCTAAACACCCTCTCCACGGAAATCTTCAAGAGTCTTTGCTACAAAGAGTCTATTTGCGAGGAAGGAAAGCCGGTGGATGAGTGCAGGGAGGACGCCAAGCGTCTGGCCCTGGAAATTCTCAGAATGATACCGGACGTTCGACGAACGGTTAAGCTCGATGTTGAGGCTGCCTTTGCCGGAGACCCCGCGGCCCGGTCCGAGGAGGAGATCATACTCGCCTATCCGGGAGTGGAGGCGATCATCGTCCACCGTATCGCACACGAAATCTGGATCCGGGAGATACCGCTCATTCCGCGAATAATGAGTGAGGTGATTCACGGAAAGACAGGCATAGACATTCACCCAGCCGCGCAAATCGGGGAGTACTTCTTCATCGACCACGCCACGGGAGTGGTGATTGGAGAGACGACGGTAATCGGAAATCACGTCAAGATCTATCAGGGGGTCACCCTCGGAGCTCTCAGCGTCAAGAAGTCCGAAATAAACCGAAAGCGTCATCCGACGATCGAAGACAACGTCACTATCTACGCCGGAGCGACGATCCTCGGAGGCAATACGGTTATCGGTCATGACTCGATCATCGGCGGCAACGTCTGGCTTACGGAGTCAGTTTCTCCGGGAAGCCGAATCTACACTCGGGCCGGGGACTACGTGATGCGTCGAGATCGGACTATGGGGCTGGATTACCAGATATAGCCGTGCCCGGGGCCCGGGACGGCTCTATCGAACTGTTCTGAGCGGATACTCTTCCGAGATGTACGCCTCGTCGAAGCCGTCTATGTCCCGAATCCAGGAGAGAAACTTCTCCGCCTCCCCGCGATCGTCATAGGGGCCCAGGCGCAGGCGATAGTAGGTGGCCGAATCCACCTCTTTCGTCGTGAGTCGAGCGCCGAGGCTATACTCTTCTCTCAGACGTTCCCGGACCAGGTCGACCCGCTCCTTGTTGGGCGAGGAGATAAGCTGTATCCAGTGCTCGGTCACCCTGATTCGGCGCGGCTCCGGCTCCGGGGCGGTGCGGTAGCTCGCCTGGGTGGTGGACTCTCGGGGTTCTGGTCTCTCCGTCGGTGCCGGCTGGGTAACTCTCGCCGGCTCCGGGGGCGCTTCCTCTGGGGTGCCGGTGTCCCTGGCCGGACGGCTTGTCACAGCGGTGTCAGCTTCGGAGGTCTCCTCTTCAACATCCTCTTCCTCCGCCGGCTCCTCGGTAAGAACGATCACCCTCTCTTCGG
>CAYZHV010000280.1:0-4789 GCA_964478055.1 uncultured Spirochaetaceae bacterium
AGGCCGCTTCATTGCGGGAATTTCCGGCGGTGGCGCTCTTCCAAAGGAGGTGGACACCTTCTTCCAGGCCGCGGGCATCCTTCTCCTCGAAGGGTACGGTCTAACCGAGACTGGCCCGGTTCTCGGCGTCCGGGAACGGTATCATCCGGTGCCCGGCACCGTGGGACCAATCTTTCCCGGCACCGAGGTGCAGGTCCGAGACGAAGCAGGCAATGTTCTCCCCCCGGGGGAAAAAGGCGTTCTCTTTGCCCGAGGTCCGCAGGTAATGCTTGGGTACTACAAGGAACCGGAGAAGACAAAGGCGATACTCGATGATGAGGGTTGGCTCAACACGGGCGATATCGCCATGCTCACTCGAAACGACGAAATCACAATTCTTGGGCGGGCGAAGGATACGGTTGTCCTCAGGGGCGGAGAGAACGTGGAGCCGCTCCCGATAGAGCAGAAGATCCGAGAATCCGAGTATGTAGAACACGTTGTTGTGGTTGGGCAGGACCAGAAGTTCCTGGCAGCCCTACTTGTTCCCAACTGGGAAGCCTTGGAATCCTGGGCGGAAGGAGAGTCGATCCTCTTCACGGACCGAAGAGAGCTCGTCGGCGACGAGCGGGTGCGGGCGCTCTACGATCACCTGATCGACGACCTCGTAAGCGCGAAGACCGGCTTCAAGAGTTTCGAGCGAGTCTATCGTTTTGCCATTCTTCCGGAGGAGTTCAACCAGGGTGAAGAGCTCTCGGCAAAACAGGAGGTTAAGCGCCACGTCATTCAGGAAAAGTACAAGAAGCAGATAGCCTCTCTTTTCGAGTAGAAATCGAATCGGCGGACCGGGCCGCTCTGGGATAATGCCAGTGACGGTCCGGCCCTTGTTGCCCAGAGCATCGCGGCTCGGGGGATCTCGATCGCCGGCGGTAGCACTACTCCAGCATGCCCTCGAGCCTCTCCACCAACCGAACCATTCCGGAGGTGTCCTGCTTGCAGTACTCCTCCAGCCGACGGAGCACGTCGCTTCGCCCCGCCTCGGGAGCTCGTTCAAAGAAGAGTTCCGCGTACGCCACATTTGCCTCCAGGCCGTCCTGAACCTCCAGCTCATCGTAGCTTTCCTCCGTAAAGATCGGGACAAGCCGTTTCATTGAGACCTTTCCGAGCTGATCCGGATGATAGACCACGAACTGGTTAAAGGGCTCCAGGAGGTCCTCTATCTTTTCGATGAGAACCTCGCCGCTCTCCGGAGCGTTGGACACCCGGGCGAGCTGTCGAATCATCGCCGCCTCGAAGGGCGCACTGAAAACGATGAGAGACTCCAGATCCCCGGCCAGACGTATGAGCTCTCGAAACATCGCTATCCGCTGGTCCTCTCCCGGATCCATGAGGAAAGTCGCGTTTCTTACCGGCCCCGAAGGCTCATCCTGCCGATGCAGGCTGAAGAGGTAGGGAATGTGCTCCCAAGGAGCAACTTCCGGAAATGGAGGAATCCCGGTGTTAAACGCTTCGAAGTCGAGATACCCTCGCGGGTACTCGAGGCGGGAGAGAAACTCTCCGAGGCGTTCCCGGTCCAGGTGTATCCTATTCTTCCGCACACTCTTGAGCTGTATGGTCTGCCGCCAGGAGAGGTCGTATCCTTCCGGCAGATCAAGAATAGAGTCCACTCCCTGGAGATAGAGCTGCCGCGCCTCCTTTCCTCCTCGGGCGAGGGTAAGGACGCTGTGCTTCGGAAGGCTCTCCATCTCTTTCCGACAGACTGAACAGGGTCCGGGCATGTCGCATCGGTACTCCGAAGGTACTCTCTCTTCTCCGGAGAGCAGGTCCCGGGCTGACGTCAGGAGCTTGAGAGCGTTTCGTTGCCGTTTCTCGGCCCGTCGGGTAAGGTCAGACTCCCGCAGGAGCTCCTCTCCCTGGATCTCCTCACCCCGGACGTATCCTTTGTTGAGGAAAATCACCTTTACCGCCACCACCGGAATGCCTGCACGCCGGAGAATAAGCCGGTCCATTGCCGCCTCGTCTAAATAGCTTCCGCGGACACCGGTGGAGGGCCGGATTAGATAAACTTTCCACCCCTCCTGCTTGTTGGAATAGCGCATGAGGTCGGGACGAGCGAAAAACTCCTCCCAGACAAAAGCGGGACTGACCAGCTGCTTCGGCGGCTCGGCCCCGGACATGAGGGCGTTCGTCTCCTCCACGGCCCCCTCCAGATCGGCTGCTTTCACCCTGATCATGGGACCGGAAAAGCGGCTCAAGACATACTCGAGAAACCGCTCGCTTTCTGCAGCGACCTGCCGTTCTCCCAGGGCGGGAGCATCCGTCTCGCCCTTCTCCAGGAGGAGCCGTTTACATCTTCGGGCAAGAAGAGCGTCCTCGGGTGTTACGCCTGACAGCACAGCTCGTAGGTATCGATGGCGATCTGGAGCTCCTCGTTCGTCGGCTCGACTACGATGGTCGTGGGCGAGTAATCCATTGAGATTATTCCCTCCCTCGGACCGTTTTCCAGATTCTTTCGGTAGTCCATGTGAATACCGATGTTCTCGAGACGTTGACAGACACGCTCTCTCATACGAGTACCGTACTGTCCGATTCCTCCGGTGAAGACGAGCACATCCATTTTGACGATGTTTGCAGCGTAAGCGCCAATGTATTTTCTGATTCGATAGGCGTAGACATCGAGCGCTTCCAGGGCGTTGCGGTCCCCCCGCTCCGCGGCCTCTTCCAGATCCCGGAGATCGTTGGAAATCCCGGAAAGTCCGAGAAGCCCGCTCTTCTTGTTCAGAAGAGTATTCAACTCTTCGCTGCTGTAGCCCCGCTCCATTAAGTAGAAGATAATCGCTGGGTCGATGTCGCCGCTTCTGGTGCCCATCATCAACCCCTCCAGGGGAGTGAACCCCATGGAGGTATCAATCGCCCGACCGTTGCTGATCGCCGTGATTGATGCCCCGTTTCCGAGATGGCAGGAAATCACGTTCGTGTTCTCATGAGAACGCTTCACCATCTTCAGCGCCTGGGAAGCAACGAAGCGGTGGCTCGTTCCATGAAAACCGTACCGTCGAATTCGGTACTTCTCGTAGAGCTCCCTCGGAAGTCCGTAAAGGTACGCCTGGGGTCGCAAAGTTTGATAAAAGGCGGTATCGAAGACCGCGACCTGCGGCCGCTCGGGAAACATTTCCTTTGCCTCTTTGATACCTGTGAGGTTCGCCGGGTTGTGCAAGGGCGCGAGCTCGGCGTTTTCGTCGATCGCATTCATCACACTCTGATCGATTACTACGGACTCGGCATACTTTTCCCCGCCGTGAACAACCCGGTGACCGACGCCGGCAATCTCATCCAGAGAGTCGAGGACGCCGTTGTGCTGGTCCGTGAGGGCTTCGCTCATGAGAGCTACCGCCCGTTTGTGATCCTCCACCGGCTCCTCGCGCTCGATCTTCCCGTTCCAGGAGCTCTGCTTGAGATTCCCTTGGGCCTCACCGATCCGTTCCACCACACCCTTCCCGAGGCTCTCTCGGGAAGGCATGTCGTATACCTCATACTTTAGCGAAGAGCTGCCGCAGTTGATTACCAGTATTCTTACTCCCTCTTCGCGGCGCTTCTTGCGACCCATTATTCCTCCTCTTCCGTGAGCGTCTCCGCCAGGGAGAGATAACTCAGTCCCAGATTGTATATTGCGTCTCGGTTTTCCGGCTCCCGGGAGACAACGGCGCTAAAAGCGGCCGCGGCTTCTCGGAAGGATCCGAGCCGGTAGAGCGTGTTTCCGAGGTTGAACTCGGCCCGAGTGAACCCTTGCCGGTTCTCCGCGGCCTGAGAGTAGTGGGACGCAGCCTCCTCCAACGCCCCCTCATCGTAGGCGATGTTGCCGAGATGAAACCACGCCAAGGCGTCTCCGGAGTTCTGCGTTAGGTATCCCTCCAAAAGGGACCGAGCCTCTCCGCTCCGATCTAGCTGCAATAACGCCTTCGCCGTGTTTACCGTGAGCTGCCCATCAGGCCCCTCGCCCTCGCCGACGGAACGGGCCTCCCGATATGCCTCCAGTGCGGCATCGAAATTTCCATGCTCGTAGTAGGCGTTTCCGAGGTTGTAGTAGACCCGGAGATCCTCGGCGCCACGACTGATGGAGTTCTCATAGCCAGCGATCGCCTCGCCGTACTGCCCCATGTCGTAATAGAGATTGCCCAGATTGTAGTAGAGCGCCGCATTCTGCTCATCCAGAGAGATCGCATCTCGGTAGAGCTCCTCCGCCTCCGTTAGATCGCCTGCCTCGTACGCCTGCTTCGCCTCTTCCACCAGCGACTCGAACTCCTCCTGTCCAAAGGAGTAGCCGCTGACCAAGAGCACCATCAGAGCCATCAGAACCACCTGTAGAACTCTTCGCTGCATTGTTCCTCTCCTCCTTAAGTCTAACTTTTGCGCTGTGAGAGGTCCAGTTGGGGCAAAAAAGAAAGGCTGCCACGAATGGCAGCCTTGAAGAGAAAGGAGTGTGAAAATCCCCCAAAACACACTCCAAAAAAACCTACTGGAAGAATCCAGACTTAGGCCACAAACTTGCGAAGCACCGTCTGAAGAATACCACCGTTTCGATAGTATTCGATCTCCACGGGGCTATCGAGCCGACAGATCACCTCAAAGCGGGTAACCTTGTCACTCTCCGGATCCGTTGCAGAGACCGAGACGGTCTGCTTGGGCGCTACGCCTTCGCCAAGGTCGATGGTAAAGAGCTCCTTACCGGTCAGCCCAAGGCTCTCATAGCTTTCGCCCTCTCTAAATTGTAGTGGAAGAACGCCCATTCCGACCAGGTTGCTGCGATGAATTC
>CAYZHV010000281.1:0-4744 GCA_964478055.1 uncultured Spirochaetaceae bacterium
GGAGAGCCGCCGGCGAGGGCGAGGGCGTACATGGAGACGACGCCGGTGATGTCGACCTCGCAGGCGCTGGGCATGAGCTTCTCGCCCATCATGCTCATAGAGAGGCAGGTGGCGCAGCCGTAGTTGTTCTGGATGGAACTCCAACATTGAATGGCGCTGGCGTCGCACTCGTTCTCTTCCATCCAATGGTCGATAGCGACGGAGAGGCGGACCTGCTTGAGAATATTGGCCTCTACGATCTCGTTGGGAATACTACCGTAGGAGCGGACCTCGTCGAGCTTCGCTTTGACCTCCGGGGTATCCGTGCCGATCTTTTCCGCCGCGGCTATCATCTCCGATAGGTCGACGGGGACCACGGTGATGCCGGTGGCCTGAAGGAGCTTCTCACTAAAGCGCACAGTGTTAAAGGGTGCTGGCCGCGCTCCTATGGCGCCGATCCGGGCGTTGGTTAATCCCTTTACGACCCGGCAGACCCGGGAGAACCGATCGAGATCCTGGGTGAATACCTCACCGGTGATATCGCAGGTGTGCTCGATGGTATCGGTCCAGGGTATGCCGTACTGGTAGAGATTGTTGGTCACGGAGATCTTGCCGCAGTAGGCGTCTCGCCGCTGGCTGACACTCACCTTGTCGACTTCGTCATTGCACGCCTGTACCAGCACAGGAACGTCGAGCTTGGCTCTCGAAAGGGTTTCTGCGATGCCCTGCTCATCCCCGAAGTTGGGTAGGACGACGATGAGGCCGTCGATTTCGTCCCGATGGGAACGAAAGAACTCCGCGTACACCTTGGCATCTCGTAAGGTTTCCACCGCTCCGGTGGGGGTCGCCTTTTCCGAGGGTATGAGGTAGTTGTAGCCGAGATCGTCGAGTTTCTTGAGTAGATCCTTCCGGGCGGTGGCGGCGTGGGCCGGATTGAAGAAGCCCCGGGTTCCAATCAGGAGTCCGAAGGTGATCGCCCGGTGGGCGGTGCGTTCACTCATTGCATCTGTTGTCTCGGTCATACCCTGTTCCTCTCTTTTGTTGCTTTTACCAGGACCTGCTCGAGAGCGTGCTGCCATCCTCGAAGCAGAGCGTCTCTTCTATCAGGTTCCATCTTTGGCTCATACACTGCGGAAGGCTCAACAATGCGTTTGAGGGCCTCCCGGTCTTTCCATACACCCGTTGCAGCGCCGGCTACGAAGGCAACACCCCGGGCAGAGACCTCTTCTATCCCGCCCACGTGGATCGGAACCGCGAGAATGTCCGCGAGAAACTGCATGAGAAAGCGGTTGCCCGTGGGACCGCCGTCGACGTGGAGAGAGGGGAGGGTAAGCTTGCTTCCGCTGAGCATCGTCTCGATGACATCGTTGACCTGAAACGCGATGCTCTCCAGGCCCGCACGAATTATGTGGTCCGCTCCGGAGCCTCGGGAGAGACCGGTGATGGCTGCTCGTATTCCATGTACCCAGTGCGGCGCTCCGAGGCCTGAGAAGGCGGGCACCAAATAGACGCCCCCGTTATCTTCCAGAGCCGACGCCCGGGATTCCGCCTCTCCGTAGTCGGTAAAGAGTCCCAGGGAGTCCCTCACCCAGCGAATCGTGTCCCCGGTGTAGTGAATGTTACCTTCGTAGACATAGGAGACCTCGCCACCGACCCCCCAGGCGACGGAGGTGACTACCCCTTCCGGCGAGCTACGGAATCCTGGACCAATGTTCATCATCACCGATGAGCCTGTGCCGAAGGTCGTCTTCGCTGCTCCTTGTTCGAAGCCAGCGTGCCCGTACAGGGCGGCGTGGGAATCGCCCATGACGCCGATTATGGGTACCTCGTCTCCGGTCTCTCTAAACCGATAACGTCCATAGGTTTCGTCGGAGTAGCGAACATCGGGTAACCGGACCGAGGAGAGATTGAAGAGCTCCAGGAGCCGTTCATCCCAGCGCCGTTCCTCGATGTTGAAGAGCAGAGTTCGGCTTGCGTTGGAGTAGTCCGTGGCAAAGACCGAGCGTCCGGTGAAATTCCAGATGAGCCAGCTGTCTACGGTTCCCGCCATGAGCGTTCCCGCTTCTGCGGCTCGGGCGCACTGGGGTGCATTTTCGACCATCCACTGCAGCTTGCTCGCGGAAAAGTAGGTATCCACCACCAGCCCTGTGCGCTTTTTGATCTCTTCTCCGGCGCCTTGTTCAAGGAGAGCCTGACACGCTGCGGTGCCCCGCTCATCCTGCCAGACGAGGGCGTGGTAGACGGGCTTTCCGCTTTCCGAGTCCCAGGCGACGATCGTTTCTCGCTGATTGGTAATCGCCAGAGCCGCAACGGCCTTGGTATCAATCCCCGCTTCCGTCACTACCCGGAAAATCGCGAGATGGGTGTTCTCGAGGATCTCCTGGGCGTCATGCTCCACGTATCCCGGTTGTGGATAGTACTGCTTGTGCTCTACCGTTGCCCGCTTGACAATAGCTCCCCGCTCATCGAAGAGGCACGCCTTCGTGGCTGAGGTGCTCTGATCAACGGCGATAATATAGCGGGCATTCATTCTAGACCCTCCATCACTGTCTGGGCGATTCTTGCGGCACTGATTCCGACAAGCTCGAAGAGCTCCGCCGAAGTGCCGGCGGGCATGAACTCGTCGGGAAAGCCGACTATTCTCAGGGGTACAGGGTTTGTCGTGGAAAGTAGCTCCGCCACCGCGCCACCGAGGCCACCGTAGATACTATGCTCTTCTACGGTCACTACGAGGCGCGACTCCGCGCAAATGGAGCGAATGCCCTCTGAGTCCAGAGGCTTAACGGTATGTACATCGGCGACGGTGCAGGAGATCCCTCGTTCTTCGAGGAGCTTTGCGGCTTCGACGGCGTGAAAAACCGCCTCCCCGGTGGCGAGGAGTGTGCAGTCGCTCCCTTCTCCTAGGAGGTTGATTTTTCCTAGCTCGAAAGGCGCTTCTCCCGTCTCGTACACATCCGGAACCGCCCCTCGACCGAGTCGCATGTATACCGGGCCCGCATGCTCGGCGAGGTACCGCGTCGCGGCGACGGTCTCGGCGTGGTCCGCAGGCAGAAGAACCGAGATCCCGGGTATCGCGCGAAAGAGGGCGATGTCGTGGAGTGAGTGGTGGGTGCTTCCGAGAGCGCCATAACTCACCCCACCGCTCACCCCGACAATTTTGACATTCGCGCCGGAGTAGGCGATGTCGTTCTTGATCTGCTCAACGCTACGGGCGGAGTAGAAACACGCCGGCCCGCAAAGAAAGACCGTCTTCCCGGAGAGGGCAAGTCCCGCGGAGATGCCCGACGCGTTCTGCTCGGCTATACCGACCTCAACAAACTGTCCCGGCAGTTTCTCAGCAAAGTCCGTAAGGGTAACCGAGCCTCGTGCGTCGGAGGTTACTGTGTAGATCTGCCGGTCCAGCTCAGCGAGCTCGGTTATAGTCTTGGTGAAGGCGTGGCGAGAGGAGGGTGCCTTGGTGCTTTTCATCACATTACCTCCTGCTGACCATTGAGCTCCGCCAGGGCCTGGGAGAGTTCGTTGTCTGACGGTACGCGGTGGTGCCAACCTGCGGCATTCTCCATAAAAGAGACACCCTTTCCCTTCGTGGTATGAGCTACAATCAGGGACGGAGCGTCTCGCTTCTCGCCCCGCTGGTACTGGTCAAAGCAGGCCACCACACTTTCCATGTTGTTTCCCTCCACCTCGGTCACGTTCCAACCAAAGCTCTTCCACCGGTCGTGGAGGGAGGAGATCTTCATTACCTGGTCCACATCGCCGCTTATTTGAAGCTTGTTGTAGTCAATGATCGCTATGAGGTTGCCAAGGCGATAGTGCGACGCGGCCATGGCCGCTTCCCAGACACTTCCTTCCGCCTGCTCGCCATCGCCCATGAGAACAAAGACTCGGTACTCCTTGAGGTCCCGCATCCCGGCAATTGCCATGCCTACTCCCACGGGTAGGCCGTGACCAAGAGCCCCGGTGGGTACTTCGACTCCCGGGACTTTCATTGTGGGATGACCGAAGAGACGGGAGTTAAAGGTGCCATAACTCTGGAGCTCCTCAGGAGGAAAGAAACCGGCCTCCGCGAGAACGGCATAGTACCCTTCGACACTGTGCCCCTTGCTGAGGATGAAGCGGTCTCTATCCGGCTCTTGCTCAGTAGTGGAGTAGTGCATAACGTGGAAGAAGAGCGCAACCAGGATATCTACAGAGGAGAGACTGCCTCCGGTGTGGCCCCCGCCGGCAGCATGTATTGTCTGAAGGAGGTCTCTGCGGACTTGTTTTGCGATTTTCTCGAGTTCACCAACTGAAGCCATGGATACTCCCTGAGTTCGTAATCATTTACCAAACCAGCGTAGCACTTCTATCGGTGGGAATCAAGTAATTCGTGTCTAAAAAAAACTAAAACAAAACGATCGGAAGTTGTCTGAGGGGGAGTGTGCTACTCTGCTATGACTACAGAGACACCAAGTGCCTCGATCTGCCGTCTGCTTTCCTCTTTGATGCCCGAATCGGTGATGAAGACATCCACATCCTGCATAGATCCAAGGGAAGCGAAAGAGCGTTTGCCGATCTTTGTTGAGTCCGCCACCAGGTAGACTGTCGTCGCCGCTTCCATCATTGCTCGCTTCACCGGCAAGTCCGCCAACCCTGGATAGGTAAGCTCAAAGCTCGGTGAAATACCCCCCGTAGCAAGAAAGAGCTTGTCCACATAGACATTCTCGAGGGAGGCTTGCGCTTTTGGTCCGGTGAGAGAAAGGGTAGGCGCTTTGAACTCGCCACC
>CAYZHV010000282.1:0-4700 GCA_964478055.1 uncultured Spirochaetaceae bacterium
AAAGACCACCCCCCGTTTCGTATCGATTCTGCTCATGGGCTCCTAGAATAGGCGGGAGGAAGAAGAAAAATCAATTCAAGTCGGCTCCATCGCCGCCGACACTGTAGAAGAAGGCGCGACACGGATGTCCGCCGAAACAGATCAAGGAGGATTGTATGATCATCAATCACAACATGGCCGCGCAGTTCGCGCAGCGACAGCAGAAGTTCAACACCATGGGCGTGCAAGGGAACGTCGAAAAGCTGTCGTCTGGTATGCGAATCAACCGAGCCGGTGACGACGCTTCGGGTCTCGCAGTTTCTGAGAAGCTGCGTTCCCAGGTTCGTGGCCTCCGCCGAGCGGAACAGAATGCCGCCGACGGTATCTCGTTGATTCAAACCGCCGAAGGTTACCTGCAGGAAACGCAGGATATTCTTCAGCGAATTCGTGAGCTCGCCGTCCAGGCTTCCAACGGTATCTACACCTCGGAAGACCGCATGCAGATCCAGGTGGAGGTTTCCCAGCTGGTGGACGAGGTGAACCGAATCGCCTCTCACGCCCAGTTCAACGGAATGAACCTCCTTACCGGACGGTTTGCCCGGGACACCGGCGCCAACGTCGTAACCGCCAGTATGTACTTTCACATTGGCGCAAACATGGATCAGCGAGAACAGGTCTTTATCGGTACGATGACCGCCCAGGGGCTCGGTATTCAGAGCACCTCCGGACTGCCTCACACGGCGACCTTTCTCTCCCTCTCGACGCCGAACGCCTCGAACGCCGCCATCGGCGCTCTCGACAACGCGCTCATGACTGTGAACAAGCAGCGCGCGGATCTCGGCGCCTACCAGAACCGTCTCGACTACGCTCGGGTCGGATTGAGTGTGGGTGCGGAGAACCTGGCCGCCTCGGAATCCCGAATTCGGGACACCAACATGGCCGAGGAGATCGTGGACTTTACCAAGAACCAGATTCTGGTACAGTCTTCCACGGCAATGCTCGCCCAGGCGAACCAGATCCCGCAGAGCGTTCTCCAGCTGCTCCAGTAACCGGATCGAGAGCCTTGGTCAACCCGCCCTTCCCGGGCGGGTTTTTCTTTGCCCAATTGACATCCTCAAAGCCCACAGGCTACACATGAACCGCATGCACCGTTCGATTAAGCCCCTCCTCCCCTTTGCGCGCCGTTTTCGCGAGGCCGGACACGAGCTCTACCTCGTAGGCGGTGCGGTTCGTAATCTTCAGCTCGCAAAGGAGCCGGTGGACTTCGATTTTGCCACGGACGCCACGCCGGAACAGGTCATGGCGATCTTTCGCAGAGTTTTACCCACCGGGGTACAGCATGGGACGGTAACGGTGCTCTACAAGGGGGCTCAGTACGAGGTCACCACCTTTCGCACCGAGAGTGACTACTCCGATGGGCGCCACCCGGATTCGGTGGAGTTCGCCTCCACCATAGAAGAGGACCTCAGTCGACGGGACTTCACCATAAACGCCATGGCCCTGGAACTCCCCTCGGGAGAGCTCAGCGACCCCTACGACGGTCGAGGGGATCTCAAACGAGGGGTTATCCGTGCCATCGGTAATCCGAAGGAGCGCTTTCACGAGGACGGCCTCCGGGTACTGCGGGCAGTGCGCTTTGCGGCGCAGTTGGATTTCCAGATATCAGAAGAGACCTTTGAGGCGATGCGAGTCGAAGGCGGGCGCCTTGCCAAGGTCGCCCGGGAGCGGGTGCGGGACGAACTGGAGAAAGCCATATTGAGCGCCAATCCGGCTCGGGCGCTGCGGCTGCTGAGAGACGCACAGCTCCTCCCCTACACGATCCCGGAGCTCGCCGAGACCATTGGCCGGAGCCAGGGAAGCGACTCCAGTTACGACCTCTTCGAGCACTCCATCCTTGTCACCCAATTCGTGCCCGCGAACCTGCAGCTCCGCCTGGCGGCGCTCTTTCATGACGTTGCTAAGGCGTGGACGCTGGAAGAAACCGAAGACGGGCGACTCGCCTTTCCGGACCACGATCGGCAGTCCGCACAGGTCGCCGAGGAGCGGCTCAAGGAGCTGCGCTTTCCCAACAGAACCGTGGAGCAGGCGGCACACCTTGTGCGGCACCACATGTTCGGCTACAGCTCGGAGTACGGGGACGCTGCTCTGCGGCGAATGCTGGCCCGGGTCGGTACGGAAGCGATGATGGAGCTCATTACCCTCCGGCGAGCGGACGTGGCGGGAAAGCGGGGAAAGGTTGTGCCGGTGCCGGAAATGGACGAGCTCCAGGACAGGCTATCCCGCATTCTCTCGGAAAAGAGCGCCCTTACTCGGGCGGATCTCGCCGTGAACGGTCGGGATCTGATGAAAGAGGCGGGCATCCCCCGGGGACCCGTGCTTGGGCAGGTCCTCGATCTGCTCCTGGAGGCGGTCCTCGACGATCCCGAGATGAACGAGCGGGAGAAGCTCCTCCGCCTCGCAAGGAACCTCTACCGCGAGCGAATCTCCCGGTAGTCAGGAGCGGCGGCCGCCGCGGTTCTTGCCCTTGCCCTTGGGCTTGCCCAGGGGGTCGCGTTTCTTTGCTTTCTCTTTCGCACTCTCCCCGGTCAGCTCCTCAAAGGCGAGCTTTGCCGCCTCCTGCTCCGCCTCTTTCTTGTTCTTGCCCTGCCCGGGGCCGTAGTTCTGGCCGTCTACCTCGACCTCCATCCAGAAGGTCTTGTTGTGGTCGGGGCCGGTCTTTTTCTGCAGGATGTAACGGGGATACGCCTTGAACTCCTTCTGCACATACTCCTGCAGAAGGGTCTTGTAGTCTTTCTTGTGCTTGTCTTCCAGGACTTTGTTGATTTCTGGAACCAGATATTTGAGGACAAACTTCTTGGAGGCCTTGAACCCCGAATCGAGGAAGTAGGCCCCGATTATCGCCTCCATGGCGTCCGCGAGAATCGCCTTCTTACTGCGGCCACCAGAGTACTCTTCCCCTTTTCCGATGAGGATAAAGGTATCCACCCGAAGCCGCTTGGCTATCTCCGCCAGGGAATCCTCGGAGACCACAAAGGACTTTATCTTGGCAAGCTCTCCCTCGACTTTGTCGGGAAGTGAGATGTAGAGATATTCCGCCACGACCAGACCGAGGACCGAATCACCAAGAAACTCCAGCTTTTCATTGTTGCCGATGCTCTCCGCGTGCTCATTCGCGTAGGATCGGTGGGCAAAAGCAAGATTGAGAAGCTCGAGCTTCTTGAAACGAATCCCGCTGTGGGACTCGAAGATCTGCAGTTCCTTTTTTCGCTCCGGGCCAGGTGGTATCCCCTCAGGAAATTCGTCTCCCTTGAGAAACGCCACGTACTCCCCCTTTCAACAGAAAAGGACCCGGCGAATACCGGGTCCCCTGCAAGTCTCGACTATACGGTACGAGGCTCGCTCAGACGGTGAAGTAAGCCGGCTTACTTCTGCTGCGACTTGAGATAGTCCAGAGCGTCCTTGACGGTCTCGAACTCGTTAGCCTTCTCATCGGGGATGGAGATTCCCATCTCCTCTTCAATGGCGTATACGAGCTCATAGGTGTCCAGGCTGTCCGCACCGAGATCCTGGCGAAAGGAAGAGTCCATCGTAATCTTAGACTCATCCACCTCGAGCTTATCGGCAATGAGCTTCTTCATCTTCTCAAAGAGTTCGTCGGCCATACAGAAACCTCCTCAGAATTCGAGCTTTAATCGAGCTCTTCAGGATCGAAGACTTTCTTTCCCCGATAGAAGCCCGACTTCATGTCTACCCGATGTCGCCGTACAAGCTCCCCCGACTCAGTCGAGGTCACCAGGGTCGGCAACTTTATCTTACCGTTAATGCTTCGCCGGCGCCGGGTACGCGCCTTTGAATGTTTCTTCTTTGGTACTGCCATTCGTAAACACCCTTATGGATTAGAGATAATGCTCTGTAAGCTATCGGACCTTCGGCGGTTTGTCAACCATTAACTGCGACGACTCACCAACTCCAGCGCAATCGGCCCGCACCCGAATATTACCGCACTCCGAGCTTTTCTTTCAATGCCCTGGCCACCACATCCGGCACCATGTGACTAATGTCGCCGTCCAAACGAGCGAGCTCCTTGATTTGAGAGGAACGAAGCACGAAGTACTTCGGGTCGGTGGGCATAAAGATCGTCTCCACCTTCGGGTTGAGTCCTTTGTTTACCATGGAGAGCTCGAACTCGTAGGCAAAGTCCGCCAGAGCTCGGACCCCGCGAATCATGATCCGGGCGTCCACTTTTTCGGCGAACTCAACGATAAGCCGGTCCCAGAGATGAACATTCACATTGGGGAAGGGCTCCACGAGCTCCTTCATCATGTCGAACCGCTCCTCGGCGGAGAAGGTGTAGGTCTTCTGGACATTCGCGGCGATTACGACCTCGATTTCGTCATAGATGCGAGAGGCGCGCTCGATGAGGTTGAGATGGCCGTTCGTAGGCGGATCGAAAGATCCGGGCATCAAGGCTCGTAGCATGCCTTGATCCTACCGCCAGAACGGACCGTTGACAAGCGCGCTCCCCGAGAGGAGTATGACCGTGATGAGCTTCAGGGCCGCAGCGGCGCTTCTCCTCCTCGCACTCACTACCCTTCTCCATGCTCAGGATGAAGAGCCTGACCGGGGCATACCCGGGGAGGCGCTCCGACGAAAGCGGCAGGATGTGGCGGCCGTGCAGGCAAGGTCCCCGGACCCGGCAGTACAGAAACAGGCCCTCGAAC
>CAYZHV010000283.1:0-4686 GCA_964478055.1 uncultured Spirochaetaceae bacterium
CGGATGGCCGCGTCGTTATCCCGATTCACGTGGAGATAGAGTGTACCGTGTTCAGAGGCCACCCGGTTGATGATATCGCTTCCGAATCCTCGACCACGATCTTCCGAATCCACGCTTATTGTGTGGACGTAGTAGCCCTTCTCATCTACCAGCGCGGGCATCATCTTGTCCATGCGAACAAAGAGTGGCATGCGGCTCAGGAAGCGAAAAAGGCCCATTGCGCGGGCGAAGTCCTTGCCCGACTTCTGATCGATCGCGGCTTTTTCGGCGACCGGGAATCCAACGAGCACTCCCACCACCCGGTCCTCGTGGATCGCGCATCGAGTGTACCGGGAGTCGAAATAATTGTCGCCGAGCCGGAGTATCCGTTCGAGGACGGACACGGCGTCCTTCCCGTAAACGAGGGTGTTGAAGACCGGATCGGAGTCGAATATGAGTCGAGCGATGGTGAGACCGTCGTGCTTCTCGATGTCATAGTTTTCAAGATCGATTTTCATCTTCGTCGTCTCCCGTAATACGGTATGTCATGGCCGCATGGACCGCAAGAAACCGATGTTGCGAGGTACGCAGGAGTTACAAAATGGTAGGCGAACCTATCTCCGAGCGCAAGTCGAAAACTGAACCGGCCGTTACACCCAGAAATCCCTGAAACTGCGCAAGGTCCTTGATAGGAGAAAGCTGTCCCAGATCACGCTCCAGGTGCGTCTCCAGGTTGCGGTACGCAAGATCCGGAGACCCCGCCCGGGTCAGGGTAGTTATCCGCTCTGCCGCGGACCGGTTAACGTCACGACTGGATAACGCTCAAAGAGTATAGTGAGCTCTGCCCCAAAGGCGCGGGGAATCATAATTAACTGCGGACGGTGCAAAATTGCAACCGTCATGTGCATTTTGCACCCCTTACGGCGAAACAAAGCAGACCCATCTCATGGTCGGGCGTTGCATCCGCGCGCTGCAACTCTACGCGTCCTTCATGATCTGCAACCTCTCTTGAGTTTGCTTTTCGAGCGGAAATGACCGGCGGCCGTGAT
Organism: uncultured Spirochaetaceae bacterium; assembly: GCA_964478055.1. Lineage (GTDB taxonomy): Bacteria > Spirochaetota > Spirochaetia > DSM-27196 > Alkalispirochaetaceae > CAYZHV01. The sequence goes on from CAYZHV010000283.1 coordinate 1,029, forward strand.
CCGCGATAGGTGAATAGGACGAACAATCCGCGGAAAGCGCAGTAGAAAGTTGACTTAGTCCGTTTCAAGGACTAATCTTACCCTATGGAACAGGTCAATGTCCATGACGCAAAGACTCGGTTCTCTTCGCTTCTCGACAGAGCTCACGCCGGTGAGGAGATCATTCTTGCCAAGGCCGGAAAACCCGTTGCCCGCCTTATGCCCCTGGAATCGCAACAAGACCGCATACCCGGCCGTTACGCGGACGAAGTTCCGGACTCGTTTTTCGATGAGTTGCCGGAAGAAGATCTGAACGCTTGGCAAAGATGACCTATCTGCTTGATACGCATGTCCTTCTCTGGTGGTGGTCCAAGCCTGACAAGCTCTCTCCCCGCGTGCTCTCACTGGTGAAGGATCGGGAGAATCGACTCTTTGTCAGTGCGGCATCCGCCTGGGAAATCGCCACGAAACATCGAATCGGTAAGTATCCCCAGGGGGGACGAATCATCGAAGAATGGTCTTTGCGACTTCGAGCAGATCGATTCCAAGAGCTCCCTATCACCTCCACCCACGCGCTCCGGGCCGGACGTTTACCGGGGGCCCATCGCGACCCGTTCGACAGAATGCTCGCAGCTCAAGGATTACTTGAAGATCTTCCCGTTTTGAGCGCCGATCACGCCGTTTCCGACCTCGGAGCCCCGCGTATCTGGGAATAGAATCCGATTGCCGGCTGGATGGGATGAATTGAAGCGAGCAAGAGGCCGCGATGGGACGGCGCCGCTTCAGGAGAGTTATCAATGGTACGCAAACTCCCGTTGCCACGTCCCGGCACGGGCCCGGACCTTCCGTATCTATTCTCCCATCTCCGTCACTGCCTCTTGATCGTTCTGATCGATCTGGTCTTCGATCTCCTGGTCGCTCGTTCTATTTACGCGACTCAAGTCTACGGATCCATCGGGAAACTACGAGAGGTCGTTTCGATCACAGTCGATCGTCAATATCCGTCCACGCGAAAAGATTGGGGCTTCGCCGTATTCTAATCGGCCGGCCACCCGCCCCCGGGCGGGCGGGCAGTACCGGTCGAGGGTTACGCCTCCTTCTCCGACTACTCGCTGAGCCCTGACCACTGGGTGATCGTTCCGGTGAGGATGTCTCCGAGTTGCGCGGTCGTAAACGCCGTAACCGGTGCGTCCGGATGCACAATGAACGCCCACGCCGTATAGCCGATCAGTTGATTCTCCAGCCCCTCGGTCGATTCTTCCGACGTGAGGTCCCGGGACATGCCCGCCAGATCGTAATCGCCGTCGATCACGCCTTGCGCTCCGGCGCCGGATCCGACGGACTCGTAGTCGCCGGCGATAACAGCGGTGTTGCTTTGGCCTTCGCTGCCTTCGTATGCGTCAATGAGCGGGGCGGCGATACCGTTAACGGTGCTGGATCCGCCGAGCGCAAAGCCGGTCCCGACGCCCGTGGCGGCGGTGTACGAGCCAGGGCTTGCAATCGGAAGAAACCCATCGTCGATAACGTCCTGCCCGTTGTCGGATATCGCGAATTCTACAAAATCCTGGGCGAAGTCCGTCTGCGGGGTATCCCAAACGAGGAACAACTCCAGGGAATGGGGGTAGGTTCCATTCCGAACGTTCGCCACGGTGAGTTGCACGGAGTCGACCGTCACGATCGTTACATCTTCGGTGTTGTTGAGGCTTCCCCTGTTGATCGCCTCGTACTCGAGATAGCCGATCGCTTCGGGGTTAGCCGCCACGGCGTCGATCATCGCCTGCGTGTCGGCTACCTCCGAGTTCAGCGTTACCAGATCCGAGCCCTCCTCACCGGTATAGGACAGGGCGACGTCGTTACGCCAGGTGCTGTCATTATCGTAGCCGATCACGTCGATTACCCCTTCAATACTCTCATCCTCCGTACCCGCCCCTTCGCATCCTGCGAGTACAAACACCATAGCGGCGATCACCGCCGAACCTATTAGAAGCTGTTTCATCAGTGGCCCTCCTGCCGTTTGGTATAGCAATCCATGTGCCAACGAACTCAGTGCAGATGGGGTTCCTCGGAGCGTTCTCAGCAGGGTGTTTTTGGACATATTGGCATTTCAACAAGGTGCGCTGGAAACGTTTCGTGAAGCCACACCACACGATGCGTAATCTGCAATCGGCAGGCGCGCGGCCGAGCAGTTTTTGCTGGGCTCTCCGCCTCCACGACGAGTATCTTCCGCGGTGGGGAATATGCGATGGTATGGCACCGATTCTTTCCGCTCCTTTTCTTCGGGGTTCTAGCGACCGCCTCGGCCGCGCCTGATGGTGCGTTCGTGATAGACGATTTTTCCGGTGGGGTTTCCGCCCTCGGCACCCGATGGCGGAAGCCGGGAGCTTTGACGCCTCGGAGTACACCGGGGTGTTTCTTACTGTGCGCGGCAGGGGCGATAGACTCTACGTCTGGCTGCGTACCAACCGCACCAATCGGCCCTGGCTCCATTACTCCGCTGAACTCCCCGTTGATGAAGAGTGGAATAGAGTGGAGTTGCCCTTTGTCCGGTTCGAAGGGGAGCGCAGACTCCAGGGCACCACCGTTGACATGGAAGCGCTACGCTCCGTTGCCGTTGTGGCAGCAGAGGGTAATTTCGAGGCGGCGATCCAGCTACTGGAAATCGGGTTCTACTGACGGTCGCAGGGGCTTCTCGCTTTTCTTTAACGAAGAACTCACTGCAGATAGTTCCGGATTCTGCGACTTTGTCTCTTGACAGATTATGCGATGTTATATAACATACGTTATATAACAAACGATATTCAACAAAAAGGACAGGAGATGGCGCCGAAGACAAAGTTCAGCAGAGAGCAGATTATCGATGCGGCCTTTCGTATCGCCTCTGGGGACGGTATGGACGGAATTACCGTCAGAAAGATCGCAACGGAGCTCGGCAGTTCCGTCGCACCGGTCTATGTCAACTTTGGTGATCTGGAAGAACTTCGGGACGCCGTTGTGGATAAGATCGTCGACATTAGTCGGGAAATCCTTGAAGAGACCGATACGGGTCGGCCGTTCCGGGATATCGGGCTTGCAAGCATCCGCTTCGCTAAACGGTACCCGGTCATATCCCGGGACCTCACCCTGCGCCCGAACCGCTACCTCGAGGCGTATCGTTCTCGAATGGACGCTCCCCTGACGGAGCGCATGGAAGCGGATCCCGACCTAACGGAGCTCTCACCCGACCGGCGACGGGAGCTTCTGTTCAAAATGCAGGTCTTCCAGACGGGTCTCACCGTCATGACCTCCACGGGGCAGCTACCGAAGGAGATCACCGAAAGCGAACTCATCGGCATCATGGAACGTGCCGCTGATGACTTTATTGCCGCCGAATCCCGGCGGGCCAAAGAGAAGAACGAATGAATCAGGAACCGCGCATTGTTATCATCACCGGCGCCAATTCAGGTATAGGAAAGGCCGCGACTGAGCGGTTCGCGATTGCGGGATACCGAGTAGTGATGGCGTGCAGAAGCGCCGAGCGGGCAGCTCCGGTCCGGGAGGAGATCAGACAACGGACCGGTGTGGAGACAATCGATCTGATGGAGCTGGACACCTCTTCCCGGGAGTCAGTTGGCGCCTTCGTGCGGAGCTTCACGGCGCGGTATCCCAGGCTGGACGTTCTCATTCACAACGCCGCCTACTT
>CAYZHV010000284.1:0-1296 GCA_964478055.1 uncultured Spirochaetaceae bacterium
AGCGATCTGAATGTAGAGTGGTCGTTTCCTGATCCGACCCATTCTTTAGATGCGTTATTATGGAGTAAATGGGTTTCAGGTGATTACTGGGATGAGCATCAAGTCCCGAAAGCGAAGATTCCCGAAATTCCGATGCGTCACCGAAGACGTGTCGAAATGCTCCGGCACCATTATGCGTTAACGGGGATCCCAGGTGGCAGATGGCGAACCGTTCGTGACGCTCTTCTAGGATTGCCTGATCCGCGAGACGGACAGAGATCAGAACAAGTGCCGAATCATGAGCTTCGCCTTGGTGCTCGCGAGTATCCAGGTCACACCGGTAGCCTCCTCGACGAACCTTCCAAGACATTGAAGGCCGGAGATCACGGAGTCCCGGGCGGTGAAAACATGGTCCGACTCGATGATGGAACGTTGCGGTATTACACGGTTCGTGAGAGTGCACGGATCCAAACGTTCCCGGATGACTATTACTTCGCCGGATCCTGGACTGAAGCGATGCGGCAAATCGGCAATGCCGTTCCAGTAGAGCTTGCCAAGATAGTGGGTAAGAGCATCCTGAATCAGCTTGGCGTGAGACATGGCGAAGAACCTCAATCCATACAATCCACTGCATAAACGGAACCTTGGCGAAAGCGTCGCGAAAGCTCTTCTGACGGAGCCGGTGGGACCACTACCTCCGGAGCGGTTCGAAGGTGCTGGGATCTACGCGATCTACTATACAGGCGGGTTCGATGCTTATCAGGAGGTTTCCCGGTCCAACCGTGATGGGAAGTACCTTTGGCCAATATACGTTGGCAAGGCGGTTCCCGCAGGTGCAAGAAAGGGCGGTTTCGGGCTAGATGCGGACCCGGGCGAGGTCCTCCATAGGAGACTTGCTGAACACGCCACCTCGATAGAACAAGCAACCAACTTGGATATCGGAGACTTTCAGTGCAGGTACCTTGTCGTGGATGACATCTGGATACCGTTAGCTGAGTCCTTGCTCATAGAGAAGTTCTACCCAGTGTGGAACATGAAGATAGACGGATTCGGCAATCATGATCCTGGTGCGGGTCGTCGCAACCAACGGAAATCGTCTTGGGATGTTCTTCATCCAGGGCGACCCTGGGCCGAGCTTCTAAGGGACCCCGGCTATGACTGGGGAGAGCTTCACGAGCAGACCGCGGAATATGTAGCTTCCGTGGAACGCACGAATCCTAATCTCAGCACTACGGAGGAGTGAGCCGCGAGAGCTCTCGGAATTGGTTCGTAGTCTTGGGATTGGGGTTCCCGTAATCATACCCGATAAGTGGTCTT
>CAYZHV010000284.1:1306-4665 GCA_964478055.1 uncultured Spirochaetaceae bacterium
CTGATGAGTGCCAATAGCCCTGAGTCGAAGAGTCTATCAATCCTCTTTCTCGAGCCCTTCTACGGAGGTTCGCACCGCGCCTTCGCCGACGGACTGGCACGGCATTCCGCCTGGGAGATCGAGGTTCGGCAGCTTCCGGATCGACACTGGAAGTGGCGCCTGCATGGGGCTGCGCTCACGTTCGCGGAGCAGCTTGAACGAGACGTTGCTCGAGGCCGGAGCTGGGACCTCATAGTGGCCACCTCACTCCTGGACATGACGGACCTTCGCTCGCTCCTCTCAAGGTTTATGCGGGTACCTCCGCTCCTCTTCTACGTTCATGAGACGCAGTTCGACTACCCCTTGAGCCCTGGTGAAGCCCGGGACGCGCACTACGGTTTTCGCAATCTACTCTCGATTGTTTCGAGCGATCTGACCCTCTTCAACTCGGGGTCTCATCGGCGACGGTTCTTTCAGGAAGCTGAACAGTTCCTCTCTCGGCTACCGAAACCGGTACCGGCGAACCTGATCCGGCGGGCGAGGGCCAATAGTCGCGTGCTCTATCCGGGTGTCGAGGTTGGTGGAGAGCAGCCCGAGCCGGGGACGAAGGCTCGCCGTCACGGCCCGCCTCTCATCCTTTGGAACCATCGATGGGAGCACGACAAGGACCCGGAGAGCTTTTTTCGGGTCCTCTTCGATTTGGACCGGCCGGATCTCTCATGGCGCCTGGCAGTAGTCGGCGAGGAGTACAGCAAGGCCCCGGTGATTTTTGACGAAGCCCGGGAGCGGCTTTCCCGGCGGATCCTGCGGTTCGGTTATTGCGAGAAGAGGAGTGAGTACCTGCAGCTCCTCGAGGAGGCGGATGTCGTGGTTTCCACGGCGAGACAGGAGAACTTCGGCATCGCGATAGTGGAAGCGATACTCGCCGGGGCGACACCGCTTCTTCCCTATCGACTCTCTTACCCGGAGTTGCTACCGAGAGAGACCCATGCGAGCCTTCTCTACAGGGGGCGCGAGGAGTTGCGCGAAAAGCTGGAGACGGTGCTAAGGGCACCGGGTGATTACGCGCAAGCCCGAGAAGTTGCCCGGAACGCTCTTTGGCGGTATCGTTGGAAGGAGCAGGCATGTCGATTCGACTTCGTCCTAGAGCGGATAGCCCGAGGTGACGGAGCAGGCGCGAATTGAATACCTTGTACATATAGCAGGTAATTTCTATGCCAGAAAGACGCAACAGGTTGATCGGGCTTGCCCTGTTAATAGGCGGCCTCGGTTCTTCGGTGTACGGATACGCCCAGTATCGGTACGGAGCAAGCACCGTTGGTGGAGCACTTAGACGAGCATTTGATCCCCCGACCCCGGAGCTGAGCCAGGCGGTAGTAATCGTTGTTGCCGGCCTGGCGGTTGCGGTGGTTGGAGCAGTACTACTCTTAAGGAGAAGATGAATAACATGCAGAAGCGAACACTTGGAAAGAGCGATCTCGACGTTTCGGTCGTTGGTCTCGGGACCTGGGCAATGGGAAACGACTTCTTTGGTGAGGTTGATGACAGCCAGTCCATCAGCGCCATTCAGAGTGCGATTGATAGCGGAATCAACCTCATAGACACTGCCCCCGCCTACGGCGCCGGTCATTCAGAAGAGGTGGTTGGCAAAGCCATTAAGGGGCGAAGAGATGAGGTAATCGTTGCCACGAAAGTCGGAATCATCCGAACGGCCACCGACTTCGTTCGAAATCTCAAGCCTGAATCCATTCGTCAGGAGATAGACGACTCCCTCCGAAGACTCGGGGTGGACAGGATCGACCTCTATCAGATTCACTGGCCGGATCCCAACACACCGCTGGAAGATAGTCTCGAGGAACTCATCAAAATACGAGAGCAGGGGAAGTACCGATACCTCGGCGTCTCCAATTTCGATCCGAAGCTCATGACCCAGGCTGAGGAGCAGGCCGGTATTGTAAGTCTGCAGCCGCAGTTCTCCCTGCTGGTGCGGGACATCGAGGCTGAAATTCTCCCCTTCTGTCAGAAGAACAATTTCGGCGTGTTGAGCTACGGTACCCTGGCCGGCGGAATCCTCACCGGCAAGTTCAAGGAGATTCCAGAGCTACCGAAAGGAGACAATCGGGACAAGTTCTACCAGTTCTTCAAGGAACCGGAGTGGACGGCGATTCAGGGGCTTCTCGCCGAGATTCGCGCTATTGCCGACGAGCTCGGAGTGACGCCGGCGCAGGTTTCCACGAGATGGGCGATTCAACAGCCCGGCATTACCACCGCTCTGGTGGGAGCAAAGAACGCCGACCAGGCGGCGGCCAACGCCAAGGCCGGTGAGTTCGTTCTCGAGCAGTCACACCTCGACCGGATCCAAGATGCCTATGACCGTACGGTAGCGACGGTTTAGTAGCGCGAGGTAAATGCGGGACAGGGTCAGTAGCTGCCGAATCGGGCGGCTACTGACTTCTTACCACCATGAGATTTCCGCTGGGGTTGGTGCGGATGTCAGTGACCCTGGCGTTTCGTTCGGTTACCGTAAGGCTCACCAGAAAGTATACGTCTTCGGTGAGATCCCGGACGGCGTAGAATCCGTTTCCAGAATCCGAGACAAAAACCAGAAAGCCCTCCTCCATTCGCCAAGAAGTGAACCTGAGGTTCGGTGAGTCGGTCTCCAATGTCCCATCTTCGTTGAGTACGAGCTGCGCCTCGCTAAGGGAGGGGGTGCTGACTCGGTTGCGGTACTCGTTTATGGTGAAGTCAGAAAGGGTATCTACCCTGTAAAGGTTCCAGGTGCCCTCCATGGTAACGTCCATCGCCTCATCTTCCTGGGCGAAAGCGGTGGTCGTCATCAGGAGAAGCAGGAGCATCCCGATGAGGAGCAATGCTGATTTCTTCATAGTTCCTCCAAATTCACGGCAAGGAGTATGCACATGCGAGGCATACACGCGTTTCTATTCATAACGCTACTTACCATTATTGTCGTCCTCGTTCCTTATTTGATTATCGGCGGAATTCCAAAATTCTCAGCCTCATATCTCTATTGGACGATAATACCCATTCTGGTCGTTCTCTGGGCAGTCTGGTACACCCGACGCTGGTTCTCGAGTGAAAAGGGAGGGAAGAAATGAGCGCGGCCCTCGTATGGGGAGCGATGATCCTCTGGACCCTTCTCGCAGCGTTTATTGCTGAACGAGCCCGCCGCGGCTTGGGCACCGGAGTTAGCGAGTATTTCATCGGCGGTCGCCGGCTCCGCGGCTTTGTCTCTGGCATGACCTACGCTGCCACGACCTACAGCGCCTTTATGCTTGTCGGGTTGGTAGGGCTCACCTACCGCTCCGGCGTCGGCGCCCTCGGCTTCGAGATGACCTACCTCGTCTTTACGGTGGTCCTTC
>CAYZHV010000285.1:0-1516 GCA_964478055.1 uncultured Spirochaetaceae bacterium
AACGAGAAGATAGCCGTCTACGATCTCGGTGGTGGAACCTTCGACATCTCTATCCTCGAGATAGACAACATTGACGGGGAGAACGTCTTCGAAGTGCGGAGCACCAATGGCGATACCCATCTCGGCGGTGACAACTTCGACCAGCAGATCATCGACTGGCTCGTCTCGAGCTTCAAGAACGACTACGGGATCGACCTTTCTCAGGACCGCATGGCTCTGCAGCGCCTCAAGGAGGGGGCGGAGAACGCCAAGAAGGAGCTCTCGAGCTCCCAGAGCACTGACATTAACCTGCCCTTTATCACGGCGGACAACTCCGGTCCCAAGCATCTGAATTACAACCTCACCCGGGCCAAGTTCGAGCAGCTCGTGGAGGATCTGATTCAGCGCACTAAGGCGCCCTGCGAGCAGGCCCTCGCCGACGCCGACATGAAGCCCGCCGATATCGATCAGGTTATTCTCGTCGGCGGTTCCACCCGGATACCGGCGGTACAGAAGCTCGTAACCGAGCTCTTTGGCCGGGAGCCGAACAAGAGTGTAAACCCGGATGAGGTTGTAGCTCTCGGCGCGGCAGTGCAGGCGGCGGTGCTTTCCGGAGACGTCAAGGACGTACAGCTCCTAGACGTTACACCTCTGAGCCTCGGAATCGAGACCCTCGGTGGCGTCTTTACCAGGCTCATTGAGCGGAACACCACGATTCCGACCAAGAAGAGCGAGGTCTTCTCCACCGCTGAGGATAATCAGACCCAGGTGAGCATTCACGTGCTCCAGGGTGAGCGCGAGAAGGCTTCGGAAAATCGAACCCTCGGCCGGTTCGAGCTCGTGGGCATCCCCCCGGCACCTCGGGGCGTGCCGCAGATCGAGGTGACCTTCGACATCGACGCCAACGGCATTGTGCACGTCACCGCCAAGGATCTCGGCACCGGCAAGGAGCAGAAGATTCGCATCGAGTCGAGCTCGGGCCTCACGGAAGACGAGATCAACCAGATGGTCAAGGACGCAGAACAGCACGCCGAGGAGGACAAGCGCCTCAAGGAGACCGTGGAGGTTCGAAACCAGGCGGATTCCCTGATCTACTCCACGGAGAAGACTCTTCAGGAAAACGGCGAGAAGATCTCCGAGGATGAGCGCGCAAGCGTGCAAGAGAAGATCGACGCCCTCAAGAGTGCCATGGATCAGAACGATCTCGACTCCATGAGGAGCGGCATCGAAGCGCTGCAGAACGCGGTGCAGCCTCTGGCGCAGAAGATCTACCAGGAGCAGAACGCCCAGCAGCACTCTGGTGCCGGCGCTGCAGGAGCAACCGGCGGCTCGTATGCCGGAAACAGCGGCTTTTCCGACGGATCCGATAGCTCCGTTGGCGTGGAAGATGCGGACTACGAGGTAGTCGACGACTAATCTCGCACCGCGAAAAGCCGATTTCTATATACCAGACCCCGAAGGGCCTTCCTTCGGGGTCTCTTTTTAGGTATTCTCACCCTCCGTGCTCTACCTACTCTTTGCCGTACTCTCCTCCGTC
>CAYZHV010000285.1:1616-4605 GCA_964478055.1 uncultured Spirochaetaceae bacterium
CGTCCTCGTATGGAGGGAGCGCCCGAAGGGGCACCACTATCTCTTCTACCTCGGCGCCGCCGGGGCGGTCTACCTGCTCTCCTAGAGCGAAGGGGTAAAGAGAAAGGGCGCCCCACACGAGGCGCCCTTTGATTATCTTTCGGACGGGGCGGATGCCCCGGAGAACCGGTCAGCTCGTGGAAAAGCGGTGTACCGTGCAATGACTGTACACCTCTCCCGGCTCGAGAATCGTGTTCGGAAAGGAGGGGTGATGCACACTGTCCGGGAGGTACTGTGTCTCCAGGCAGAGCGCCTCCTGGCCTTCCAGGGTGTTGCCGTGGCGGTCCCGCTCCCCGGGGAGATTGTTTCCAGAGTAGAACTGTACACCCGGATAGGTGGTGGCTACCTCCATCACCCGGCCACTCTCGGGCTCGCGGAGCTCCCCGGCAGGTACCAGGTTCTCCTCGTCACCGTCGGCCTCCCAGCCGTCGATAAAGTAACAGTCGTCGAACCCTTTTGCAGCTGATCGGGTGACTTCGCCGATCCTTTCGCCGATTCGGGTGATGTTTCGAACGTCGAAGGGGGTGCCGTCCACAGGCATGAGTCTTCCCGTGGGCAGCTGGAGCTCGTCGGTCTCCACCATGGTAGAGGCGTAGAGGCGGATCCAGTGATCCAGGATCTTGCCGCCACCCGCGAGGTTCCAGTACGTGTGGTTCGTCAGGTTTACCGGTGTGGCCTTGTCGGTCTCAGCGCGATAGTCGAACTTGAGTCGATTATCCTCACTCAGGCTGATTGTGACCGTCACCGAGAGCTCCCCGGGGTACCCCTCGTCTCCGTCGGGACTCACCATGGAGAGCCGCACCCCCGCAGTCTCCCGGTCCGGGGCCACCTCCTCCGCATCCCAGAGCTTTGTGTGAAAGCCGTTCTCTCCGCCGTGTAAGTGGACATCCGGGCTCGTGTGGGGTGAGACGCCGTAGTAGCTTCCGTGGACGGTGAAACCCGCCCCTTTTATTCGATTTGCTACTCGACCGACGGTAGAACCGTAGAAGGGGTGCCCCTTGATATACTCTTCCAGAGTGTCGAAGGCAAGGGTGAGCTCATCGACGTTTCCCTGGCGATCGGGTCCCTTGAAAGAGGTGATAATGCCGCCGTAGTTGGTAACCGAGAGCTCGTAACCATTTCCATTCCGAAAGGTATAGAGCATCGTCTCTCTACCATCCGGTAGAGTACCGAAAGGTTTGTCTACGCTTTTCATCGTGCTCCTTTTCACTAAAAGAGCCCGACTGCGAACAGCCGGGCCCCGGTTTTTGTTTTCACGTCCCGTTAGACCGACGGTCTTGTAACGAACTCGTCCGCGCGCAAGAGCATTTTGACGTACTGCGCTCTGCGATATGTCCAGCGATCCGGTGTCTTCTCAACACTAAGCTTACCGCGGAAATCATCGAGCTTGCTATAGCCTTTTCGGTCCATCCACGCCTCGAGATCCTTGAGTATTGTCCCGATAACGTCGATCCGATTGCGGTACAGGGTGCTCACCGCCTGGAAGACGTCCGCTCCCGCAAGGAGGACCTCCACCGCGTCTTCTCCAGTATGAATACCGTTGGATGCGCAAATACTACCCTTGATGTTGTCGTAGAGGAGTCCAACGAAACGAAGCGCGAGGCGGTGGTCGTTGGAAGTCGAGAGGTTGAAGGGGTACTGCCCGGTCTCCTTCTCGATATTGAAACTCGGGTGGAAAAGGCGGTTAAAGAGAACGAAACCTTCCACACCGACCTTGTCCATGTTTTTGATAATCTCCAGAGGGCTGGTATAGAAGGGGCTCAGCTTCACGGAGATCGGTATCTTGACTTCGCTCTTGACCCGCTTCAGGGCCTCGATCTGAGCTTTCTCGATCTCCTGGGCACTCTGATTGAAATCGGTGGGTATGGCGAAGAAGTTGAGCTCCAAACCGTCCACACCGGTCTCTTCGAGTTTTACCGCCCACTCGGCCCAGGTCTCCGGATTAGTACAGTTGAGGCTGGCGAAAACCGGAATGTCGAGGGCTTCCTTTGCCTTTCCTGTCCACATCAGATGCTCGTCGGGACCGCCGTGCTCGATATCCGGGAAGAGGTCCTGGATCTCCGCGTCAAAATCGTCGTGCTGCGTAAGTTGCTGCTCCATTCGGTACGCCTGCAGCTGCACCTGCTCCTCGAAGAGGGACTGGATTACGACCCCGGCGGCACCGGCGTCCTGGATTCGCTTGAGGGCCTCCATATGTGCCGTCAGGCTACAGGCCCCCACGACAAAGGGGTTCTTCAGCTCCACTCCCATGTAGCTAGACTTCAAATCAGCCATTAATTAGCTCCTTCCTTGTGTTCCTGATCTCAAGTGAGAGACTTGTACGGTCTTTGTGACACTTTTGTTCATCTTAGTGCCACGAAAAGGCGGCGTCAATTGGAGGCTTGACTGCCGGATAGGGTGGCCGTAGTTTCTTACGCGATCAAGCAACATGCGGAGGCATCTATGGAGATAGTTAAGTTTGGACAGGACGACATTGAGAATAGCCTGTCGAAGATGAATGATAAGGATTTGGACGGTCTCGCCTTTGGGGCGATCCAGCTCGATCAGAACGGAAACATCCTTCAGTACAACGCCGCGGAAGGGGACATTACCGGCCGAGACCCGGAAGAAGTAAAGGGGAAGAATTTCTTTCGCGAAGTCGCCCCGTGCACGAATACCGACGAGTTCTACGGAAAGTTCAAGAAGGGCGTCGAGTCCGGGGAGCTCAACACGCTTTTTGAGTACACCTTTGATTACAACATGATGCCCACGAAGGTAAAAGTTCACATGAAAAAGGCTCTTTCCGGAGACAGCTACTGGGTCTTCGTGAAGCGTCTCTAGGGCCGTGGGCTCACCCCTTTCTCAACGCGGCATCAGTCGCGTTATCGTCGATCTCCTGGATCAGGAGTACCGTTCAGCCCGGGGCGAGACGCTCCGGGCTCATCCAACATATGCATCCGAGGCTCCGGAG
>CAYZHV010000286.1:0-3930 GCA_964478055.1 uncultured Spirochaetaceae bacterium
CCACCGCCCAATCGTCATTTTGGGTACGGTTGACCGCCGCCCATATGGACTGAGAGTCTGGTTCGATTCGCTCCAACCAGGCAACTTGCTGCGAAAGTGCAAACCGAGCCCTCCGGAGTCCAGCTCGAAGCAGCCCGATACCGACCCCAGAACCGATAAGCAAACCAAGAATCCTGATCGGGGGAACAGTAGTTTCCCTTATGCTTGTCGCACGCAGCGGTTCACCAACAATGTGAAACACTAGTGCCGTCAGGACGACCCCATAGATCAATGACCACGCTATCCAAACAAAGTCTGATCGACGCTTTGCAGGATAAATCGCGCGATATACCTCTATCGAAATGAAGCCCGGTAAGACGAAATAGATAAACTGAAGGATGTCCGGTATCGACACTATCTGTTATCCCGGCAACTGTGTCGTTACTTCGCCTTGGAGGAGCCCTTCTCGGACCCCGAAGAAGACGGCTTCTCACGATTAGTTGGAGGATTCGTAGACGGGCGCGGGCGTTCGTGGGTATACGACTTCTGCAGGTCTTCGTTAAGCTGTTTTCTTGACGACTTGTCACTCATTGCAGCCACCCCTTCATCCTTACAATATCGGATATTTGCCAAGACGGCCATACCATTGCATCCAGCCCGCTCAATCTGATGAGTCGCCTGGGTGCGCGTCACGGCGAACCCACCTCGCCCAGTACAGCTCACCCTTCTCATACCGAAGGCCCGCGCCGAAACCACGGGGCCGCCGAAACTAGCTCCCGCGTCCGAACCGGCACGCTATTGTTCAATCAGTGAACAACTATACCAATTCAGAACGCATTTTCAACCCGTCCACTCCCTTTCGGTGCGATTCTTTTCGGAAGCTCTTCGTACCGCCGCCGTCACTACCTCACGCGTCGAGGCTCTGTTCAATTGCTTCGAGCTTCTCGAGGTACCGCTCATGAGCCGCGGCAAGCGCGTTGACCGCTCGGGGCGCCTCTTCTTCAATGAGTGCTACTTTTCGGGGATCGAGGGTGGAGTCATATATCACACGAAAGACGCGGCGAAACGCCCGCAACTCGTGGAACGCTCGCAGGTTCTCCCGATCCAACAGCGCGGGCCTCACCCCTTCTATGGAAAGGGCCATTCGATTTACCAGGTCTCGGTGCCAGGAGTCCGGGGAGAGATTGTTCTCGAAGAACTTGCTTATCCGCAGGAAGTAGTTCTCCATGGCGTTGTACAGGTTGTGCAGAGTGAAGCCCAACGCCGCGATGGTTATTTCCTCCGGCACTTGAACTGCTCGCGCCCGTCGCTTCATCTCCAGATACTTTTCGTACTGTCCCTGGACGTGTTCCATGGCAAGGGTGAGCTCCTGACGCAACGTCATGTACGCTTCACTGTCGCGCATCGTATAGCACCTCTCCCCTCCGCTCCACGAGCTCCCTGAATCCCGGCGACACCGCTTCGAGGTCCACAAGATCGACGGAGAACGAGCTCTCCTCGGTAATGCTCATTAGTGCGAGCTGTTCGCCCCCGAGCAACCCCAGGTCAATATCGAATCGCTCAGAGCGCGCGTTGCCCGCGGCGACACTGCCGAAGAGGATCACCTTTCGAACCCTTGGATCGGCCTTGCCGAGGGCCTCCGCAAGACGCCCAGCCTCCTTCCGGGCCTCTAAAAGGCGCCGTGCGATGCGCGCCCGCTCCCCCCGATTCCGTTCGTTTTCGGCGTCTACAATTTTCTGCAGTTCAGGATCCATAGGTTTACTCATAGCAGGGACGGCAAAACCGTCGGCCTGGACGATCAGATTGGTCCGATTCTTCTTCGACCAGTCGTCCGAACTATTGCTGTAGGAGTACCTCGATGATCGAGTGATAGTCTGACTGAAGATCACGGGCGAACCGTTCATCCTTCACCGTAAGATCGTCCAGTAGTTCAACGGGAAACGACCGAAGCCGCATTTCCAATCGCTCAAGGTCGAACACGCATTTCTTTTCAGCGACGGTCAGCATCGGCGACGCATCAACCTTCCCTGATTGGAGTATCGTGCAGAGGTCGAAGACATCCTTTGGCTCGTCACGGCCAAGAATGGCACAAATCTTGTTAGCAGCTATGTTTTGCAGGTTGTCGATTCGCACCCCGGGTCGAGCAACGTTCGGTGCTCCAGCCCGGTAGACCCGGTCGTTTACAAAATCAACCTGTAACGAATCCTCAACGAGAATTCTTACAAAGTCGCGGGTATCCACCGTTGTACGCATCGCGATCGACGCCGCCGGCAAACGCTCCAGAATCATCCTGACTTCGTCCCGAAAGGTTGATGAATCGGACGTAAAGAGATCAAGATCGTCGGAATAACGCGCATCGAAATAGAATCGATGTAGACAGGTACCCCCCGTCAGATAGAATCCAACCTCCTCCGCGAAGACAACACCGAGGACGGCGTCCTGAAGACGATAGAGTTCTTCGTACTGCTCCCGCAAACTCATGGCACTAAAGCACCCATTGCCGTACCGAGGCGGCATCGTAGTTCCCGGAGATATTAGCCTCTACCATCGCTCGCCGCGCCGGCCGCCGCCGGTTTCCGTCATCCCTTCGCTGTTCCCGTAACACCGAGAGGACCCGATCGGTTGAATAGAGTGCCCGAAGCAGTGGAGACGGATGGCGCGCGTTATCGACAATGCGCATAATCAGAAAGCCGTCAAAATAGTCCGAACCCTCGTCGATTCGACCGAGTAGCTGTCCAACATCAAAACGATAATCGCCCCAAAAACACTCGTCCAGAACGCGTTTCGCAGCCTCTTCCCTGGTCATTTGATTAAAATACCCCTGTTTTGCCGAACTGTATCAAATCATTAGGCGCCATTGGACCCGCGTTCGACTTGCGGAGCGGCTCGACTTCTTCCTGCGAGACTATTTTTCCTAGCGTAGGCGACACATGCCTGCACATCCTCGGGCTCGAGGAAAGGGTAGTTGCTCAAGATCTCTTCGGCCGTAGCTCCGTCGGCCATCATGCCAAGTATATGCTCGACACCGATTCTGGTATCTCGAACCGTCGGTTTTCCGGCTAGGGTCTTTGCATCTGTGCGAATGCGAGTCAGCGTTTCATCACGTTCCATGATTTCACCCTCCTCCTATACATCGGGTATCGCCCCTCCCGCGAGTACGCGAAGGCTTTCGGTCAAGCGTACTTGAGTCGCCCCTTGGGCTCTGGAATCGGACGACCCGTCTCTCTGGCAGTCTCGATCCACTCCGCGATAATCTCTTTCGCGTTCGCAACGGCCTCTTCGTAAGTCTCTCCGTCCGCCATGCATCCTGGCAATTCCGGAACCTCAACAACAAACGCCTGGTCGTCTTCGCTCCAGTAAATGATCATTTCGTATTTGATTGACATCGTCACTCTCCAAGCTTATAGCGCAGTATCACGCCTCGAACTTGCCTGACTTGGTACGCCTTCGCTTTGCTTCCGCGCGGCTGTAGATTCAGAATTTCCTCTAATCCCGGACGGACAAAGAAACGTACTGCTCGTTATGAAGTCGTTCTCGGACTTCGCTGCTGTCCGCTTCTTCCAAGAAAAGCTCGATTGCCTCTCGCAGGTTTTCCCGAGCCTCTTGGATCGTTTCTCCTTGACTCGCAATGTCGAGCTCCTCCGGCACGATCGGTCCCTGTGCGACTTAGTGAACCGTCCGTCCCCAGGGGGTGGTATGCTCTTAGCCGTCCTTGAAACCGCGTGCGCGCGTTTTCGAGTGCACACTCGCGACTGCACACTTCCTAATAGATGGTGTTTCTGTTTTTCGCAGCCGCGAAGCAGCTCGGCTCCTACGGTAGCGTCCGGCCCTCCTCCGACACCTCGGCGTACAGGCGATAGCTGCCGACTCGGTATCTCCTGGGCCAGGTTATGCCGGCTCCTCCAATGGATCCGAAACGGTCTCGCCGTCACTTCCGCTCGTAGAGAACCC
>CAYZHV010000286.1:3940-4581 GCA_964478055.1 uncultured Spirochaetaceae bacterium
TAGCTGCCGACTCGGTATCTCCAGAACTCTGACCGCGCGAACTCAATCGTCCACGCCATACTTTTCGTTTAGTTCTTGGAGAGGAATCGTCTCCTCCTTGCCGGCCCGAACGCGCTCAGCCACTTCCTGGGCCAGGTACGCTTCCTCGAGCTCCTCGAGGTGCTCGGTAATCGCCTCTCGAACGTAGTAGGTCTTGGTGCGACCTGTTTGTTTGGCCAGACGATCCAACCGCTCTTCAATGTCTTTGGGCAACCGAACTGCTATCATCGCTCTCTCCTAGTGAACCGTTCGTCCCAACGCCATGGTACGCTCTCACCCGCCTTTCCGCTCGTAGAGAACCCGCCCTGTCCGGAGAATACGGGAACGCACGTGCTCAGGCAGTCGCCGGAGATCCACCACGTCGACGGAAAAGGAGGCGGTCTCGGTCACATCCATCGCCTTGTAGACGTCCCCGCCATCCAGGGCAAGGTCGATGTCAAAGCTCTCACCACCTGGCGCGGCTTCCAGCAGTGAGCCGAAAAGATAGACCCGCTCTACCTCGCCGTCTTGTTCTCCAATCTCCCGGGCAAGCGCTTCAGCCTCCTTCCTTGCCTCTTCGGCCTTTTCCAAAAGGCGTCGCCTCTCGGACTCGTTTGCCTTGC
>CAYZHV010000287.1:0-4575 GCA_964478055.1 uncultured Spirochaetaceae bacterium
AACGTCCAGCATCGCCCATTCTGTTCATAAGAATGAACCATCGAGGGTAAACTGGCGGCTCTTCGATCGGGCCAGTAGGTTAAGAGGCAAGACCGTAAATCGCTCGCTTCGGCACGGCTAATCCCCGTAGCGGCTAAAACGAAGAACCTCCGGGTCTGGAGTTGCGGGGTTGGGACTAGTCACGGTATCTATGAGGGCGACCAGGGCGCCGGGAAAGTAGCGGTTCATGAGGTTTGCGTTGCCCGGCTCGTTCTCCACAGCCAGAACGATTCGCTCCTCCCGGGCGAGCTGGTCGCACACCCGCCGCTTGAAGGGAAGGTCGGGCTCTTCAAAGGTAGGCTTGAAGATGAAGCGGGTATCCTCGCCCAAGGGAAGGTCGTGTCGGGCAAAGGAGTCCCGGGTACCGACGCTCATGTTCGGCTGGTCCCGTCCGGTGAGATAGACAAGCCGAAGGCCGCGCCCTCTGAGCCAGGAGAGCAACTCCCGCACGCCAGGGTACGGACGGTCGCAGAGGACGTACTGGTCGGTAAAAAAGCGCTCCTTCCAGAACTGGTGGATCGCCTCGCGAGATTCCTTGTCCAGGGAAGTGTGCGCTTCCAGGGGGGCAAAAATATTCCAGCCGATATCCTCGGGACGAATCTCCTCAACCGCCGGCTGAAGGTCCGGCCACTCCTGACCTATCTCCCGGAGGATCTGCATATTCCGCGGGGAGGTGTCCATGATCGTACTGTCAATGTCAAAGAGGGCCGCCGCACCTGGTCTCAGATCGTCGCAGATCGCGTCGAGGAGTTGGGGCGTGAGGCTCTCAGCGGGTCGACTTGACTTCGGTGATGCCGACTTCTTCGATGCGTTACTCTGATGCAGGCTCAACTGAAAAGGCTCCTTCTTCGGTGACAATTGCGTGGGTTCGCCAGAACTCGATAGCTTCCGAAAGCTGTGAAAGCGCGAGCTCAGGATCGTGTATTTCCCGCGGCGCTTTGCGACCGGGATAGATCGTATGAATAACAAAGACGCCAGGCTCCACCCAACCCCAGAGACATACCCAGGAGGTTAGCTCCCGCTCTCCCAGGCAGAGGTGGGATGGGATCCGCCTACCGGCGCGGTACGCCCAAAAGGAGTCCCCCTCCCCTGCTGCATTTCCCGGGCTAACGCTCCGCAGGCCGCTGTAGCCGGTGGGAGCGGAGAGCTCCCACTCCTCGTGAACCCAGTGGCGCTCGGCGCCAGCCTCCGGCGAGGGTGCCGCCAGGATCTCCCGCACCCTCTCGCCCAGCTCGAAGAGCCGCGGGCGCAACTCCTCCAGGATCTCCTCCACGGGCCGGGCAAACTCCTTGCGGTGCGCCTCGAAGTGGGTCGGGTCGTTCCATTTCCAGTCAAAATCGACGCTCATTGTTTTACCTCGCTCCTACTTCAAACCTGAGGTCATGTACCCTTCCATAAACCGCTTCTGGAAGAGGAGAAAGAGAAGGAGCAGCGGGAGGGCGACGATAAGCGTTGCCGCGGACATAAGCCCCCACTGGGCGCCGATTTCGCCAAGCTGGGTAAACCTGGCCAAGCCGGCGGTAAGGGGACGGGCGGAGTCGCTGCGGGTAATAATGAGTGGCCAAAGCAGGTTATTCCAGTGCCAGTTAATAGAGGAGATCGAAAAGGCGATTACCGCGGGAGTCGCCATAGGCAGGTAGACGTGCCAGAGAATTCGGTACCAACTGCACCCGTCCATGAGCGCCGCGTCTCCGTAGTCCTTAGGGATACCCAGGAAGGTCTGCCGGAGGAGGAAGATTCCAAAGGCGCTTCCCCAGAAGGGAATCGCCATGGCCGGGATGGTATCGTAGAGGCCGAGCACCCTGATCGTCTCGAAGTTCGGCACAAGCAGGGTCACCGTGGGAATCATCATCTGTGTAAGGATAACCGTAAAGAGTATCTTCTCCCCCTTGAACCGGTAGAAGGAGAAGGCAAAGGCCGCAAGGCTGCTGGTAACAAGCTGCACCGAGAGGATTAGCAGCACCAGGAGCACGGTGTTGCGAAAGTAGAGGGCGAAGGGCGCCAGCTCGAAGGCTCTGTAGAAGTTCGCCAGGCTCAAGCCGGAACCAAACCAGACCTGTCCCCGGGCGAAGGGCTCTCCCAGGGGACGGAGACTCGCGATAACCGACCAGATGAGCGGCATGGACCAGAGGGCGGCCACACCAATGCCGAGAACCGTGCCGAGGAGTCTGTAGGCGCGGCGCCGGGCGCTGCCATTCTGAGGAGGATAGACTATCGCCTCCGGGCCCCGCCGGGTAACGATCTTGCTAGACATCCGTGCTCCTCCGTTCGCTAAGGAGGAAGTTGGTAATCGTAAAGGCGAGGAGCATGATTACGAGAATCACCGTTATCGCCGATGATTGCCCGACGTTGAGGCTCTCGAACCGAACCTGCCAGAGGTGGTAGAGAAGCAGCGCGCTCGACCCGCTCGGTCCACCCTGGGTCATAACAAAGACGTGGTCTACGGTCCTAAACGCCCCGATAACCGCCACGGTGGTCACAAAGAGCGTTGTCCGCCGCAGTAACGGAAGGGTAAAGCGGAAAAAGGTGACCACCGGCCCGGCGCCCTCGATCTTGAGCGCCTCGTAGACGTCGTTGGGCAGGTTCTGCACCCCGGCGAGGTAGAAGATCATGAAGAACCCCGCCTCCTTCCAGAAGGCGACAATGACCAACGCCCAAAGGGACATATCCGGATTGGCCGTCCAGTTCTCAGGACCGGTGTAGCCGAAGAGTCGCAAAAACACGTTAAAAAGACCGTAATCCGGGGTGAGAAAGAAGAGCCAGACCGTTGCGGCAGAGACCATGGGCAGTATGGCCGGGTGAAACATCGCCACCCTGAGACGTGCAAACCGTTTCTGCCTGAGCCAGAGGGCGAGAAAGAGCGAGGTCACCACCATCAGGGGCACGATGGTAATGACGTAGCGCAGGGTGTTGGACATGATCTGCCTGAACTGGTCGCTGGCGAATAGGTCCGTGTAGTTCCCGAGACCGTAGAAGACCGGCTCCCGGTACTTCGGGATATTGAGGCGGTGCTGAAAGAGACTGCCAATGACGCTGGCTATTGTCGGATAGACCGTGAAGACCAGCACAAAGATAAGGGCAGGCAAAATCAGCAAATACGGAAGGGCCGGATGCGATTTGCGAATCATTCGTTCTCCAAAAGGCTGCCGCCCGACGGTCGCCGGGCGGCATGCCGGAGAGTCACTGCTTAGCGAAAGTCCTCGAGAGCCGCATCAGCTTCCTGCTGCGCCTGCTCCATTGCTCCTGCTGGGTCCACTTCACCGTTAAAGGCTGCCTGGAGGTAGTTGTGAAAGATGGTGCGAACCTCGCCGAGGTTCTGCACCGCAAGCTCCTTACCCGCGTTTTCCAGCGCTTCCCGGGTCTGCAGCGCCTGGGGATTCTCCCCTACGTAGGAGACCATCGCCGGATCCTCGTAGGCGCTCTCTCGGGTGGCGATGTAACCGGTCTGAATAGAGAAGTCCGCCGCCCGGGAGGGCTCCGTGATAAAGCGGATGAAGTCAAACGCCGCCTGCCGTTCAGCATCGGTGAGTCCGGAAACGAGGTAGAGGTTACCGCCTCCGGGGACGCTTGCGTACTCCCCTGCCTCCCGGGCCGGCACACCGCTTACGCCGACCTCGAAGTCAGCCTGGGAAAGGACGTTGGAGAGGCTTCCGGAGCTGTGGACGATCATTGCGGTGTTACCGGAGACGAAGTTGGGGACCACATTACCCCAGGACGCCTGAACACCCTCGGGCATAGCTCCATGCTCCCGGGAGAGGGCGTTGTAGTACTCGATAGCCTCGATTACTTCCGGCTCATCAAAGTAAACCTCCGTGTCGCCCTCGCCGACGATGTTCTGACCCGCGCCGATTGCGAGGGGCTGGAAGAGCCAGTAAGGCCAGCCTGAGGGCCACTCGATACCCCAGCGGCTCGCCTCGTCTCCGCTTCTAACGGTTAGGGCGGAGCCCGCTTCAGCAAGGGAGTCCCAGCTGTCGGGAGCCTCGATTCCCTCTTCCTCGAGGAGGGAGACGTTGTAGTACATAACCACGGCGCTTCGCTGGAACGGGATGCTCCAGATGTCATCAAGGTAGTAGGAGTTGGCCAGGAAAGCGGGGAGGAAGTCGTCGAGGTAGGCGTCTCCCCCGTCCATTCCCTCCAAGAGGTCGCTCATCGGCTCGATGTACTGCGCGTTAGCCAGGTCGAAGAGATCCGTCGCGAGCATGACTGCGATCGCCGGCGCGTCGCCACCGCCATCAATGGCGGTCTGAACGGTTGTCTTGACGTCGGTATAACCACCGGCGTAGACCGGCTCAATAGTGACACCAGGATTCTCGCTCATGAACTCCTCAGCGTAGCCGTCGAGAATCTCGGTTACCGGAGCATCCACCGCCACGGGATAGGCGATCTGAATCGTCACATCCTGATCCTGAGCTTCGCTTTGGCCCGCACCAAAGGCGCCCGCCGTAATGAGAAGGGCGAGCAGTAGAACAGATAGTACCTTAGGCATTCTTTCCTCCTTGCCTATTGGCTAGCTTTCCCGCCGCCTCGTTCCAGGCG
>CAYZHV010000288.1:0-4574 GCA_964478055.1 uncultured Spirochaetaceae bacterium
TCGCGAAGCGTCCCCGGCGGTCGAAAACCGCTCCGCCCCGGCGGCAATGAGCGTCACCGTTGCATCCTTCCGCCCCGAAAAGGTGAGTCCCCCGTCCCGGACGACCCGTCGAGCCTCCCCGGCCCAGAGCGTTTGGAGCTCTCCATCCAGGACCCAGGCGCTGCTCCCGGCGCTCAGGAGAAACGGTGGCTCGGCGCCCTGGCTCCGTTGCAGGCGCAATTGTCGGCCCTCCGGGGCGAGGGCGCGACGGGTGAGCACCTCGAGCTCTTCGGTGAGCAGGAGCACCTCCCCGGTTCTCGACCAGACGAGAAGAAGGCGGCGCTCCCCGTTTACGGTGACCCGGCGCAGCTGTCCCCGGGTCGCCTCGGGGCCCTCGAGGCGGGCGAGAAGCTCGCCGTCCAGGTCCCGGAGCTCGATTTCGCTGCCGCCGCCATAGACCGGGGAGAGCCGCTCCTCGAGCAGGAGCACCCGGGGGCGGGCGTTGTCTCCCGGGCCGGGGGCGGCGACGGCCTGTCGACGTTCTTCCGGCGGCGGACAGAGGAGCTGCTCGAGGCGGGAAGTCTGCGCGTCCCGAGGAAACCCGTGCCGCACCGGCGGCCCGATTCGGGGACCGACCTCCACGGTGAGTTCCGGTTCCCGGGGGTTCTCGACCCTGAGAAGGAGCTGGCAGAGCTGGTCGGGTTCACCGGCTACCTCCGGTAGGTAGCCGTCAGTCCCCTGTCGCCCTCCCCGGAGGGTGACGCCGTAGAGGCGGGCCGTTTCATCTTCAACAGGCTCGCTGATACCCAGCGGTAACGGTCCGATGGTCACCTGGTCGCACCGCTCTCCACAGCCACCGACGGGCATGGCGCCGATCATTCTCGGGGCCCCGCGATTTGGCGGATAGGCGACAAAGAGAAAGAGCCCGTCGTCCACCCTCCCCGCCTGGAGGACCGCCTCGCCCTCGCTCGCCACGGTCCCCTCGAAGAGCACCCTGCCGGCGCCACTTATCACCTGCAAGCTCACACCCGGGGGCTCCGCTTCGCCGAGAAGGAGATCATCCTTGCCGTCGCCATCCCAGTCCGCCAGGGTAATCGGCTTCCACCGCTTGGGATCCCCCGGAAGGAGGAGCTCTTCTTCTCCTGCTTCATTCAGAACGGCCCAGCCGGAATCAATGGGAAGCACCATCTCCCCGCCGGAACCGCCAACAAGATCCCCCTGGAGAATGAAAGGGCCATCCTCCTCATAGGCCAGGAGACGAGTCTCGTAGCTGCCCCTGCGCTCCAGCTCATCCCAGGGGATCTCAGCCGCCGGGTCCGCCGAGGAACAGCCTGAAAGAAGCGCGGCAGCTAGGGTGAGACTCACCGCGAGGAGCAGGGGAGTTCTTGGCTCTCGCTTCATCCTTCACTCTCCCTCGGTACGCTCACCACAAACCGGGTCGGGCCCCCCTCGGGTCGTTCCATGCGAATGACTCCACCCCGTTTTTCGACCACGGTCCTGCAGAGGGAAAGTCCGATGCCCGTACCCCCCTCGGTCCCGGAGACAAAGGGCTCGAAGAGCTTTCGCTGCAGACCCTCCGGGACCCCGGGGCCGTCGTCTTCGACAACGATTTGGACGGCCTCCTGATCTTCCCTCCCTCGCACGGTAATAGTCCCCTCCGGACCCGCCGCGGCTTTCGCGTTCTGAAGCAGGTTGGAAAGAAGAATATGCACGTCCGCCGGATGGCCGGAGACCGAAAGCTCCTCGGGAATCTCCAGGAGAATCGAAGGGCCCGCGGCACCGTCGGGCCTCTGGAGCATCGTGACCACCGACCGGGCGAGCTCTTGGAGCTTCACCTCTTCCGATGGGCCCTCGCCATCCCGAAACATGCTCCGGAGACGGTTGGTCACTTCGGTTATGGTTTCCATCCCGTGCCGGGCGCTCCGGATGAGCTCCAGTAGCTCCTCCGGCGGGCCCTCGGTCTCACCAGGGCCACAGGAACCGTCCTTCTTCAGCTTATCTTCCAGAAGCATGAGGCTCCCGGAGACGTAGTTGGCGGGGTTGTTGATCTCATGGGCGACGCTCGCCGCCAGGGCGGAGAGCATGTCCCGCTGTCGGTAACGGGAGAGCTCGGCGGTGGCCACCGAGAGGTCGTGATTGAGGGTTTCCACCTGCCGAAGCTGGAGCTCCGCGTTCTGTCGCTCAGAGCGAAATCGGACCACGAAGTGCACCATCAGCGCAAAGAGCAGACCGATGAGAATCGGCAGCGCCGGCATCCAGGCGGGCTCGTCCCTCACTCGCTCGAAAACAAAGAGCAGTTGGGCCCCGGCCAGGAGGATCGGGATGAGCGCGGTCCAACGAAGCCAGACCGTTGCCAGTCCCACCACCAGAAGCATCTCCGTCAGGTGTCCCACGATGAGCACCGCCAGGAGAGCGTCGGGCTGGTAGAAGAAGGGAAAGAAGCTCACAGCCTCCAGGACGGAAATCGCGGGTATCAGAGAGAGAAAGAGAAGAACCGGCCCATGCCTGGGCTCCTCGGTAGTGGCGAGCCAGAAGAGAAGAACCCCCAGAAAGACCTTGGTGCCCTCCAGGGCAACAACGGGAATGTAGTTGGGGATTGAAAGGAGGGCCGCGAAGCCTGAGAAGAGCGCGACGACTCCGATGGCCCCACTGATCGCCTGCCGGATCAGCGCTTCAGGATGTTTGCTTCCTGTTCGCTTCATTGATCCGGAGCTTGTTCTTGAGTCCCTGCCTGCTCATTCCAAGACGCCGGGCGGTCCTGGATATATTTCCCTCCTCCTGCTCGAGAACGTGTCGAATGATGCGCCCTTCCAGTTCCGCAATGAGCCGCGAGAGGGAGAGTTCCTCTCCGGGCTCCGGAAGTCGAAGCTCCGGCTCACGCTCGCTCTCCGCCATCGGCCGCTGATCAAAGAGCACCCCGAGCTCGTCGAGTCTCGGCCACGCCTCTCCGCCACCAGGTACCGCCGGCAGGTCGAGAGCTTCAACAAGCTCCTTGAGCCCGATCTCCTCGAGTCCCCGACGCCGCTGCATCAGCACCAGCCGCTCGAGTATGCTTCCGAGCTCCCGGACGTTTCCCGGAAAGCTGTGGGAGAGAAGCGCCTCCTTCGCCTCGGGGGAGAAGGTCGGCATTGGCAGGTGACGTATCTCCGCCACCCGCCGGAGAATCGGAACGATGTCCCGGCGTCGCTTTCGCAGCGGAGGAATGTGAATATGCAGCGGGTTTATTCGGTAGAAGAGATCGCTTCGAAAACTCCCCCTCGCCACATCCTCCCGGAGATTCTTGTTCGTCGCCGAGATTATGCGTACGTCTACCGTGCGCTCCTCGGTGGAACCCACGGGAATGAACGTGCCGAACTGTATCGCCCGGAGGAGCTTCGCCTGCAGGGCCGCGGGCATATCGCCGATCTCGTCGAGAAAGAGCGTGCCCTCGTCCGCCGCCTCTAAGAGTCCGCGCTTCTCCCGCTCCGCTCCGGTAAAGGCGCCTTTGGCGTGACCGAAGAGCTCGCTCTCGAGCATCGACTCCTGCAGAGCCGAGCAGTTGAGAGGAAGAAAGGGCCCCTCCCGGCGTCGGGAGCTCTCGTGGATCGCCCGGGCGAGGAGCTCCTTACCGGTGCCGGTCTCCCCGGTAACAAGCACCGGTTCCTCCGAGGCGGAGTAGATCTGGGTGAGCTCCTTTACCCGGTTCATCGCCGGGTCCTCCCCAACGAAGAGGTCGAAAGCCGGCGCCGTGTTCTGCCGCAGGGCGCGGTTCTCCTGCTGAAGCGCCTCGTTTTGGAGCCGCAGCCGCTGTTGCAACGTGGCGTTGGAGCGAAGGAGCTCCAGCTTCTCGGAGGCCCTTTGCACGTGCTGGAGGAGTACCTGCGGCGAGAAGGGCTTTACAACGTACTTGTAGATAAGGTTCGAGTTGACCGCGTCGATCAGGTCGTCGGAGTCGGTGTAAGCGGAAATCACCAGAGCGATAAAGTCGTCGGAAAACTCCCGAATCCCCTGGACCAGCTCGATCCCCGTGAGCCCCGGCATCTTCTGATCAGTCACCAGAATGTCGATCGGATTTACCCGGACAAACTCCAGCGCTTCCCTGGGCTTGTCAAAGAGGTAGGTCTCGTAGTCCGCCAGCACTCGCTGGACATACTTTGCATTCTCGAGGATATCATCGACGATGCAGACTCGCACAGTAATACGAGTATAAGGCGTATTGCGTATTTTATCAGTACTGACTCAAGCGATTGTCACCGGGGGTGGCCTCGGCTCCCTCGGATCAGCCTCGGAGCATCCCGTTCCCGGCCCGGCGCACGCTTTCGCCTGCGCCGGCCGTTCCTATACAGTCTATGTTGTGCGCTAGTTCACGCCCAGCCAGAAGCCGCAGGTGACACCGTAGGCGCGATACTCGAACTTCAGCGTGGTCATTAAATAGGCGCCGGTGCCTTAGTTCCACTGCGCTATCGCCTTGCTTTGCTTTTCTTTACGTCTCGACCGCAGTACTCTCGGCGACTACCCTCACTACCTGTTAAGACTGCATCAGCAAGGATCATTGCACCGTAACGGTTTCCTGACGAAAGAAATCGGCTTTAGCAATCACGTCGTTCGAGTACTCA